>CAYPTH010000116.1:0-9324 GCA_964413635.1 uncultured Spirochaetaceae bacterium | reverse complement strand
GATCGTCTCGAACACCGGTCGTGAGTTCCCAGAGAGCATCGACCTCCAAAACACCACAAGCCTCGGATTGCAGTTGGTCACCGCGTTGACCGGGCAACTCGGAGGAGAGGTGGAGCTTCAGCGCACACCCACCCCCGTGTTCACGATACGATTCCCCATCCCAGAGTGATACGGCAAGATAGTGCTTGGAGTCCGGAAGCCGAAATCGTGCGTGGTTTATCGATTTAGCATTGACACGCCCCGAGGCCGGCCAATACTCTAAAAAATAAATCCTGAAAGAGGAGGACTCTATGAGAAAAGTCATTACGCTCGTAGTGGCATTGTTGCTAGTTGGTGGATTTGCCTTCGCGGAAGGCATGTGGAAAGACGGAACCTACACGGCTGAGGGTGATTCGTTCAGTCACGGCTGGAAGAACATGGTTCGAATCGTGGTCCAAAATGGCTACATCGTAGACGCGCACTTCGACGCACTGCCCGAAGAGGGTGACAAGCCGAAGTACCTCGCGTCCGTTCACGGCGATTATGGCATGGTTGCAAACAGCGATGCCCAGGCCCGTTGGTATGTCCAAGCCGACCGCGCGGCGGCAGTCCTGGTTGAAGAGCAGGATCCGCGACGGCTCACCCGCAACTCGAGCATGGTCGACGGAATCTCCGGCGTTTCCGTTACCATTATGCCGCATTTTGAGCTCGCCGCAGAGGCTCTCTCCGGCGCACGACGCTAACAGCCATTTGTTTTTCAACGAGCGAGCCCGGCCGGATATTTCCGACCGGGCTCGTTTTTTTCCTGCTACAATTGGCGAATGGCAAGGTGTTTGATCATCTACAACCCGGTGGCCGCGCAAGGCCGTGCGGCAACGCGGCTTCCCGAGATTCGACGGCTCCTCACGACCCACGGAATTGATTTCGAGTTGGCACTCACGGAACGCCCGGGTCACGCCACGGAACTCGCGGAACGGGCATGTAGTGAAATTTCGCCTGAAGTAGTGGTTGCCGCCGGGGGCGACGGAACGGCGAACGAGGTCATCAACGGTTTCATGCACGCAAAGGCGCACGGCCATGAACCGCCGCCACTCGCGGTCTTCTGCGTCGGCAGGGGGAACGACTTTGCCTACGGCGCTGGTCTGCCGGGTGACCTGGAGCAAACAGTGGAGAGTCTTGCAAGGGGAGTGGCCATGCCGCTGGATGTCGGATGGTTACGAGGCGGCCTCTTCCCGGAGGGGCGCTACTTCGGTAACGGTATCGGTATTGGTTTCGATACCGTTGTAGGCTTCGAGGCGGCCAAGCTGAGGCGGGTCAAGGGCTTTAGCGCATATGTGATTGGAGCCTTCAAGGCACTTCTGTTCTACTATCAGGCGCCACGGCTGGTGCTTTCCACCGACGAGGGCGATCGAGAGCAGCGGTGCATGCAGGTCTCAATCATGAATGGGAGGCGAATGGGCGGTGCATTTCTCATGGCGCCCCACGGGCAACCGTCAGACGGCTTCCTGGACCTTTGCATTGCCGGCGCCCCGTCGCGGCGCAAGATGCTGAGTCTTATCATGAAGTACATGAGGGGCACCCAGGAAGGAGATCCCTTCATTACCACCGGCCGCTGTCGGAGAATCCACGTCCAGTCGAAGGATACGGGACTCGCCATTCATGCCGATGGAGAGACGATCAGCACCGACGGTATGAGCCTGGAAGTGGAGTGCGTACCGTCCGCGATCCAAGTCCTCCGGCCGGCGGTGAGCGTATCGTGAAATTGCTGCTGGTAAACACCACCATTCGGATACTTCTCCACCTCATCACCCGGGTTCGGGTGATTGGCATTGAGCGCGTTCCGCACAGGGGTCCGCTCATCATTGCCATCAATCACATTAACTTCCTCGAGGTCCCACTTCTGTATATGGTATTCCGGCCGCGCCGCGTCATCGGCATGGCGAAGGTGGAAACCTGGGACCATCCGGTTTTCGGCATTGTCGCCAGACTCTGGGAGGCCATTCCCTTGCACCGAGGACAGGCGGATACCGCCGCATTTGCCCAGGCGCAGGCGGAGCTCGAGGGGGGCGGCATTGTCGCCATTGCACCTGAGGGAACCAGGAGCAAGACCGGTCGTCTGCGAAGGGCCAGCGCCGGCATTATTACCCTGGCTGCGCGAACCGGTGCGCCAATTCTGCCGGTTGCCCACTTCGGAGGGGAGAATCTGATCCGCAACTTGAAGCGCCTCCGCCGGACCCGCGTTACCGTTCGCGTGGGAAGGCCCATGTCCTTGGAGCGTCACGGGCATGCCGCCGGCAGCTCACAGCCGTTTACCAAGGCCCAACGCGACGAGGAGCTGCACGCCCTGATGGTTGAGATTGCCAAACTGCTTCCGCCGGAGTATCGCGGGTATTATGCCGAGGCGACAGCGACTTCGGACGACGGAGGTTGACGCGACCACGGACGTACGGGCTAGGTCGCCGGCGCTTCCGCCATGGTCCACTCGTAGTCGCTGCCCCATTCGAGCCGCATCAGGCCAATGTGGCCGGAGTGGTAGGTCCAGTGCCAGAACAGATGCATGAGCACGTTCCGTGGCGTGGTGAGACGCCGTTTGCCCGGTAGCGTCGCGTCTGGGTCGGAGATGGACTCACAGATGGGTTTGGTGACCTGGTTGCGGACCCGCCGCATGGTGTCTATCAGAAGCTCCGCATCGTGGAGCTCCTCAGGCACCGTCCCGCTGGACTGGAGCTTGCCGACGGCGAGGCGGTCGGTCAGCTCGGGCTCCGGTTCCACCTCGCCTCCGGTGAGTGCCTTGTGCAGGCGGTTGATCTGGTAGCACTCCGAGGCCGCAAGGTGCAGGGGGAGCCAGCCGAGACAAAACCATACACCTTGAGACTGAAAGGCAAGTGCCTCCGCAGGGAGGTCGCTGATTTGATCGACGGTGCGCTCTAGGAGCTCGTCGAGAACCGACACGGAGTACCCGACGAAGTCGCTGGGGTAGCGGGGGTCGGCCGTGAAGTCGTAGTGCCGGGGGCGTCCAGTCTTATCACCGTGTTCCTGTCCGGTCATATCAAGCTCCGTAACTCCGAGAGATCGTAAATCTCATGGGTGGGGCGGGGGCCGTCCGGATTATCCGCACCCTCAGGGTTGTACCAGCATGTAGGAATCCCGGAGTTGGTGCCTCCCTGAATGTCGGAAGAGAGACTGTCTCCCACCATGAGCACCTCCGCCCGGGCAACGCCGCTGAAGGGAGAGAGGGCGCGCTCAAATATCGCGGGGTCGGGCTTTTGGACACCAACCTCGTCGGAGATGATGATGTCCGTGAAATACCGCTCCAGGCCGGAAGCAGCCAGCCGGGAGCGCTGAACCCGGGCGAGTCCGTTCGTAATCAGCACCAAGCGGGTGCGGTCCGCGAGGTCCCGAACAAGCTCCAAGGCCTCCGGAATGAGAAATCCCGCCTCGCCGAGGTGGCTCAGATAGCCCTCCGCCATCGCCTTGGCATCGGCCTCTTGTCCGATTTCCTGCAGGAGTCGCTGAAAGCGCTCTACGGCGAGAGTGTCTTGGTCGATCTCTCCACGTTCCAGCGCGTGCCAGAGCTCCGCGTTGATCCGACGGTAAATCGAAAGGTCGTTGTCACGGGAGGCAGAGATACCGAGGTCATTGCACACCGCTGCGAAGGCGTAGTCCTCAGCTTTATCGTAATCCAAGAGAGTTCCATCGGCGTCCAAAAGGACAATCGAGTATCGCGTCATGACTAGGACCGTACTCCCTTGGGCGCCACGTGGCAAGCCGGCGGCGGACGCGCCTGCTGGCGCGCCCGCGGACCGGGCCGGCCGCCGGCTCTGCCGCTCAGCGGCGCTATTGCCTCTCGGCGAATTCGTAATTGAGCTCGTCCATGCGGCCGCGCCAGTACGGTTTGCGGCGATCAGGGAAGAGCCAGGCAACTTCGCCCTCAGTCGGCACCAGCATCCCGTCGCGTTCCTCGTAGGACCACCAGCGACCCTCCCACGGGGTCGGAACCATTTCGCCGTTGACCTCGGCGCCGCGTTCTTCGGCGTAGACCGACTCAATGAGGTTCTCTTCGTTGAAGCGGAAGAGCATGGTTGCAGAGAGGGCGCCACCCTCCGCGCCCGGGTCGGTCAGTGTTACCCGGGCGGAACTGTTGTCGACGGCCTCCCAGTCGGCGCCTTGGCTCGGCAGCAGCGCCGTGGGATACCACGCCGTCTCTCCGAGAAAACGCAGGAATTCGCCGTGAGCGAGCTCCCGGGTGTTGGACATCTCCATGACCGTTACCGCACCGAAGAGGGCACCGTGGAGGTAACCGGCACCGTCAATGTAGGCGTCGTGCACGTGTACGGGAAGGATGGGAAGCATGCGGATCCGCGCGTCCCAGAGGAACCCGGGGTGACCGGTTCGGACCGTCTGCTCCGCAGTGAAGGGCTTCCACTGATCCTCGTCCTGGCCCATGTTGAAGGTGCCCGACTGATGAGCAAAGAGTCCACGGATGATGGGCTGTCCGTCCGTGAGGGCGGTGCGAAAGTAGCGTTGTACCGGGGCCGGGAGATCTGCGATCTCCTCTTCGTTGTAGACCGCGGGACCGGCGGCGTCCTCATGCAAACGAGTCGTGAACTCATTCGACTTTCGTGACCAGCTGACGTTTCCGTAGCCGATGAAGCCGACGATGCCGAGGATGAGAATAGCGATGATGATGCCCACGAGCATGCGGGGCCTCCGAGGTGGTGTTCCCTGTGTCATACGTGTGGCGGTAGCTTAGCCCGGTGCGGACGGGTTGTCCAGCAGTGCCGTGGGCGTGCACGAAGCGATTCACGCGACTACACTGTTTCCATGACTACCGATGTAAAAGACCTGTCCGCCCCGGTCTGCGCAAGCTGCGGTACGCAGTTTGAGCCGGGTACCCACCCCGCACGTTGTCCCATCTGTGAGGACGAGCGCCAGTACGTGCCGCCGGACGGGCAAGCGTGGACATCGATCCAAGGCTTGATCGATGCCGGCCACCGGAACGAAATTCGTCAGCTGGAGAGCGATCTGCACGAGATCGTCACCGTGCCGAAGCTTGGTATTGGCCAGCGTGCGCTGCTTATTCGCACCAACGCGGGCAACGTAATGTGGGACGCCGTGTCGCTCATCGACGAGGAGACCCTGGCGCGCCTCCACGAGCTCGGCGGTGTTGACGCCATTGTCGTTTCACATCCGCACTTCTACTCCGGCATGGGCACGTGGAGCCGCGCCTTCGGCGAGGTGCCCATTCATCTACCGGAGAGCGCGCGTCCGTAGGTGCAGCGGCCGAGTCCCGCCATCCGCTACTGGGAGGGAAGTGGCGCGCTGATATTCGGCGGCGTTACCCTCCACCGCACCGGCGGGCACTTCGATTGCTCGCAGGTTGCCCTGTGGCGCGCCGGCGCTGAAGGCCGCGGTGCCCTCCTTACCGCCGACGAGCCCATTGTTACCCCCGGCGCCGACCGGGTCGGCTTCATGCATAGCTTTCCCAACCTGATTCCCTTGGACAGCGACCACCTGCGGCGCGTCCTCTCCGTCCTGGGAGAGCTGCGCTTCGACCGCCTCTACAGCGGGTGGCCGGGCCAAGTGATTGAGGCCGGCGCGCGCGAGGTCGTGGGTTCCTCCGGTACGCGGTATCTCACCACCAACTTCCGGAACACCCGGCAGATCCAGGCCGTGGCCGACCGCTTCCGCGAGCTCTCCCCGAAGGGCACCTTCGACATGTCGGTTCAGCCCCAGGCATTCCGGGAGGGACCGCTGCCCGAGCTCTACACCGCCGGGACCGAGGCGGAGCTTCGGGAGCTGCTGCTTCGCAAGCTGCTCCTTCGCAATCTGGTGTACGTCGGCCTGACGCGCGCCATGGAGAACATGAACGTGTTTACCGTGGCGGCGTTTCGGAGCGCCTCGGCGTTCACTCGAGCTGCTGCCGAACAAAGGAGTCGGTCCGCTCGTCGTCAACGAGGGCCCGGATGAAATCCTCGGTGGCCTCGAGCCGGTCCAGGCGCTCCGCGGTCTCCAGAGTCAGACGACGCGCCTGCGAAACGTCGAGACTGGTTATCTCGTAGAAGCGTCCCTGGGCCATCCACTTCAACGCCGCCTGAGCGGATGCAAGGGCGAAGGCCGGGTTCTCTTCCGCGTGATCCCGGGCAGCCCGGAGCAGCGTGCCAATGTTGACGGGTGACCGCCACGCCAGGTCCGCCGCGAGGTCCAGATAGCCGAAGGTCTTGGCGGCGGCAAACCATCGCCCCGGGTCGAAGGGCGTGCTCTTCATCAGATCATCCAGGATCCCGCGCGGGTCCTTGTGGGGGTACTTCTTGATCAGGGCGCGGAACGTTGCGAGGTGAGTTCCCGCCTGGTTCGCTTCGAACGCGAAGCGGCGGTAGGCTTCATCGGCACGGCCGGCTTCCAGGAGAATCTCCTCACACTCCCTGGCAATCAGTATCCAACTGTCGCTGAGCCCCTGTGAGGCCAGGGCGTACTCGATTGCCGCGTCGGCATGGCTTTCACTCCGGAGGGCCGCCACGCCGTAGCGGCGATAGTGCCACCACACGAACGGGGCGTTCTCGACCAGATCAAGCAACTCCCGGTAGCGTCCCGCAGCAAGCAGACAGGAGAGGCACGCCGGTGTCCCGGCGAAGTACCGGGAGTTCTCGCTGCTCCACTCCATCCGGACCATCGGGAGCAAGTGGTCGGCCTGTCGGGACGCTTCTTCCGGAGAGCCGCAGAGCTCTCCCCAGCGCTCACGCACCTCTAGGAGATAGTCAACTCCGTCGTCTGAAACGGCGGCCCACAACCGGTCCAGCCACCGTTGCCGCAGCTCTTCGTCGGCCGGGGCCGAGAGAATCATGTCGATGAGAACGTGCACCGTCCTCCCGACCGCCGTTCCCAGTGCGCCGGAGGAGGTGTCCACGTGGGCGAGGGCCGGCCATAGCTTTTCCATGAGAAGGATTGCGCCCTCGGCCGCCGCCACGGGGTCGGAGCGGCGAACACCCTTGATTTCCGAGAGCGCCTCTTTCAGTCGCTGTGACGCCAGCTTCGAGGCGCGCCACCCATAGGCGTTTGCGCGGAAGTAGTTGCGGAACTTCCACTTGTGGGCAGGATTCTTCATTGACCACAGCATATCGCCCACGGGTGCTGTGGAAAAGAGTGACGTATGCCCGAGCTTGTTGAAAGGCGAGGGGCCAAGTCCCGACCACGGCGAGATTTCTGTTGGGCACACCTTTATTTGTCGTCCTCGAGTTGGAGACACGGCAATTCTCGGCCACGCCGCCGTTTACGCGTATTCCTTCAACAAGCTGCGTAATACAATTAGCCTTCCTACTGCGATAGGGGTGCGGCGAACCCGAGGGCCACGGCGCAGCGGTTCAGTACCGTGTCATGACTGAACATGAGCAGGGACTCGCCGGGAAGGGAATCCGCAAAGGCGAGGGCGGTCGCGAGGTGGAGCGCGTCCAGCGTCTTCACGGTCACCGGAAAGGCGCCCATGGCTCGCTGTTTCACTGAGCTCGTAAGGGCAAGGAGTGTGATGCCGGTCATGACACTGCGCAGGCGGTCGGTCGCGGACACGAAACCGTCGTCACTGAGATTGCCGTCCATCCGGTAGCGGTGGATCACGCGACGACACTCGATCTCGACCAGCTCACTTGCCACAACGCGATTACACGCCAGGGCGTGGTGAATGGCAATTTCGCCCATGAGGATGTGGCGGAGAATCACGGATGAGTCGAGGTACGCTACCACCGGTCCGCGCGCTCCTCCTCGAGCGCCTGTCCGGGATCCACCGTAGTCAGGGGCGAAAGCTCCCGGTAGCGGTACGGTTCTGAAGGCTCGCGAAGCACGAGCGCCTCCGACTCGTAGGGAGATAGCACGGCAATGGGCCGATTGTGCTCCAGCACGACAATGCGCGCACCCGTCTTCACTTCCTTGAGCTGCCCGCTCAAATGCGCCTTCAAGGCGGAAACCGAAATGGTCTTCATGTGACCAGTATATGACCACTTTTAGAGATTGGCAAGACAGCGCGCGCAGGGTCGCCCGCCTGCCTCTTGAGTCGACGGCCCAAAACCCTCCAGGATGAGAGAGCGATGTCAGAGCACCCCGACACCATTTCGTACTACAACCGCAACGCCGCGGAGATTGCCCGCGACTACGAGAGCCTGGACATGCGCCACACTGTCGAGCCCGTTGCCGCATACTTTCCGCCCCGTGGAAGCGTGTTGGAGATCGGCTGCGGCAGCGGGCGCGATGCCGCCTACCTCCTCCAGCGGGGATTCAATGTCACCGCCACCGACGGCAGCGCCGCCATGATCTCCGCCGCAGCTTCCCATCACCCGGAGCTCGCCGGCCGCCTGCGCCGGCACATGCTTCCGGAGCCGCTCCCCTTCGACCCGGGCGACTTCGACGCCGTCATCTCCATGGCCACCCTCATGCACCTCGACCGCGCCGACCTCTCTTCAGTCCTCGCCGAGATCCACCGCGTCCTTGCCGCCGACGGCGTTGTGGGCATCTCTGTGTCCACGGAGCGTAACGGATTGGATGAGACAGGGGTCGATGCCAAAGGCCGCCGCTTCACGGTCATGCCGGGGGAGCAGTGGGCCGCGCTACTCGAGGCGGCGGGCTTCACGTTGGAGGCGAAGTGGGGGAACCGGGATACGACGGGACGGGCCGGGGTCGCGTGGACCACACTGGTGGGGAGGAAGACCACACGGTCTTCAGCTCAGGCGGAAGGCTCGGTGTAAATTTCCAAAGCGACGTGTCTTCGGATACGCACATGGCACTGGAAAAAGACTCCGGCCAGGGGCGATCACTCGCACCCGGCCGGAGATTTTTTGCTCCGCGTCACTTCCCTAGTTGCGCTTGGTGCCGTCGGCGTCCGCAGGCTCCCAGGTGGCCCGGATCGCGGCCAAATTTTCCGCAGTCGGATCCGTCCACGACAGCCGCGTCGCGCCGTCCCGGGGGTAACCGTCGG
This sequence comes from uncultured Spirochaetaceae bacterium, assembly GCA_964413635.1. Classification (GTDB taxonomy): domain Bacteria; phylum Spirochaetota; class Spirochaetia; order DSM-27196; family PWMO01; genus CAYFQV01. The sequence goes on along the minus strand of CAYPTH010000116.1, from coordinate 383 downwards.
CGCACGGCACCGGCAACGATCGACTTTGGGGTCGTTGCTCGCGGCAGCAAGCAACACGGAGGCCCGCCTTTGATTGTGGAACGGACCGGTACGGAACGGTATCGCGCCAATCGCCGCAGAATGTAACTTTCGTTTACTGGTGCTTCCCGCTCTGAGGCCTATGCTTAGGGCAACGCTCATGAACGTGTAGCAGATATGCTCAGGAGGAAGAAGTGAGACGGAAGATGCGCGTGGCGGGCATCGCTCTGATTGCAGTTTCAACAACCTTGTTGCTTCTGGCCTGCAACCCCTTGGGGGCGGGTCCCGGCGACGGCGGTGGAGAAGGGGGAGATGACACCGAGCCTTCCGTTCCCACGCCGCCGCGGATCAGTCCGGAGGTGCCG
>CAYPTH010000115.1:3112-9514 GCA_964413635.1 uncultured Spirochaetaceae bacterium | reverse complement strand
GATGAGACCAGGACAATGCCGCCCGCCGCGCTCCGTTCCACCAGCCGGCGTGCGACTGCGTGGCACAAGCGCAAGGCTGCGCGGCAATTCACGTCAATACTCCCGTTCATTTGCTCCTGCGAGAGGTCCAGAAAGGGGCCTGTCGGCGCGAGAGCCGCGTTATACACCAAGAGACCGACCTCGTTGTCCGCCACGGCGGCTTCCACGGTCTGCAGCCCCGCCTCTGTTGCCATGTCCGCCGGTATCGCGCGGCAGCTCACGCCGAATCGACTCGCCGTCCGGTCGGCGAAGGCGGAGAGCTTCTCTTCACGCCGGGCGACCAGCACAAGATCCAGCCCGATTTGCGCGAGCTCTTCGGCAAAGGCGGCGCCGATTCCCTCCGAGGCACCCACCACCAAAGCCGTCGGGCCGTAGCGTTCGGCAAACTCGCCACGAGTGAGGCGTGGCATGTCACGCCCCTCCTGGGGCGCCACGGTGCGGTCCCCATGGTTCCCTGCTCAAGATGGCTGTCATGTTGGTGTGCATTACCGGAGCGTAGATGATGCAGGGGATTCGAGTCCAGTTTTTTCCCTTGACGCTCGTACCGGAGCAGATCGAGTTCTCGTTTCTCACCGGCCAACGCGGTATGATTCCTAAGGTATGGCAAACGATCAAGAAGAGCGGGAGCCCGACGTCAGCATTGTCAGGCGAAGCGAGACGAGCTTCTTCGTCCACATCTCCGGCCGGAAGCAGTTCTTGAACCTCGACGAAATGCGTCAGGTTACCCGGATCTGTCACGCCGCGTCAGATGAGGTCGATGGTGCACGCCGGCTTCACCGGTGGCTGAAGCGCGAGCGAGACGACGTGCTGAAGGATGCCGGGATCGAGTCATCCCGGGATTCCCGGCTGCAGGAGCTACACGGCCTCGTGGTCTCGACCTACACCACCCGGGCTTAGCGGGGCCGGTTTTGCGCTTGCAGCGGCGATTGAGGCGGGGTATTCTGCGACCGAAATGACAATGCAACATGACTCGGGTGAGAGCCGGCTGGTTCAGAAGCGGGGAGAGAATATCACGAATGTTGTCATGGCGACGGTCTTCGCGGTGGTGGTTAACATGCTGCCGGACTGGAATATCGGCTTTCTCACGCCGGCCCTCGCGGCGGTGCTGCCGGCAGTGACTCTCTCCCTGGTTGTTGACGGGGCAAGTCATCTCTCCTTGGCATTCTACTCGCCACGGTATCTGCACCACGCTCTCCACGCCCTCATGGCCGGCTTCTCGTTCAATGCCGCCCGGGTGGTGTACAACGTATTTCCCTTCGATTTCTCCGGCGTGCCGGCGCTTCCGCTGGACCTTCTGGCAAAGATTGCGCTGATCGTCGGTATGGTTGGGAGCGGGATCTCCCTCGTGGTCAACGGGATTCGCTTCCTCTTCGCCCGGAAGCGGTGAATCAGCCCTGGGGCGGTTCTGTGTGGCGCCCCTGCCGGCGGCGCGGGAGTCCCGGCGCCCACCGGGAAGCCGACGCCTGTAAGTTCTTCGGAAAGAGCCATGAGACGTCGCGCTGCGTTGGCGTCCGCACCGCGCGCGGGCATTCGCGCTCGAGCTGGAGGGCCCCAAAAACCGGCGCGGCTCGGTCCGTAGAGGGTGCCTCCCGGCGCGCCGTTGTCCGTTGCCGCGCGCAGGATGGAGCGAGCTCCTTCTTCGGCGCTCTGACCGCAGAGCTTCATGGCGTAGCCCATGAGGGCGCTCTGCAGCCGTGATCCGCACCGCCGGGCGCTTGTGACGTGTAAATGTGTATTCGCAATGCCGGGGTGCGCCGCTAATGACGCACCGCCGTTGCCCACCTCTTCGAAGCGCCGATCAAGATCGAGCGCGAAGAGCATGGTCGCGAGTTTGCTCTGTGCGTAGGCGCGGAAGGGACGGTAGGAAGGCCGGCACTCGCAGAAATTGGGGTCGTGCCAGTTCATGCGACCAACGTAGGCGAAGGCGCTGCTGACGGTAACCACGCGGCTGCCGTGAGTAGCGCACAGGAGCTTCCAGAGCATCGTGGTAATGAGGTAGTGACCGAGGTAGTTCACGCCAAACTGCAACTCGAAGCCTTGCGCGGTCTCACCGTAGGGCGGAGCCATTATGCCGGCGTTGTTCACGAGTATGTCGAGCCGTCCGAGCGCGCCGTTCAGATCCGAGGCGGCATCGCGTATACTCTCAAAGTTCGCGAGATCCACGAAGAGACCCCGGTATCTGCCCGTCGGTGCATTCTGCTGTAGCCGCCGAATCGCGGTCTCGGTGCCCGCGACGTTGCAGTCCGCCAGCACGACCTGAGCACCCCGCTCACCGAGACGGCGGGCTACCTGAAGCCCAATCCCGCTCGCCGCACCGGTCACGACGGCTACGCGGCCTGCTAACGAGGGGATATCATCAATCTCCCACCTGTCGCCGCGCGGGCGTTGCATGAAAACATATTAGCGAATTGTATATCGTCTGTCCAGAGTCGGCCGTCGCGCGCTTGCCGCCGGCGGCGCGAGACAGTACAGTGGAAGGCGTGATCAGCCGTGAGCTCGCATCTCGCCTCTTTCAAGGCTTCTCCATTCAGCGCTGGACCGACCGGCCCAAGCCGGTCGATCTCACCGAGATGGATCACGCCGCATATCAGATGGTGGTTGCCTTTTTCGTCGGCGTTCTCGAGGAGGAGCGTGGCGTTCAGGTCAACTGGTACACCGTCATCAAGGCGGGGATCTTCCGTCTACTCCGAAAGCTTGCACTGTCCGACATCAAAGCACCCGTCCACCACGCCATTCGCGAGCGATATCCGGAGGTCTACCGACAAATCAACGAGTGGGTCTACAAGAGCCTGGCACCCTTGCTGCCGGAGAACCGGTTTCGCGAGGAGTTTCACGACTACCTCTTGCCCTCGAGCAATCTGAATGAGGCCGATGCTTACGCCTACCGCCTCGCCGAGGCCGCCCACTCCTACGCTACCTACGACGAGTTGCAACAGGTAAAACTGCTGCACACCGCGGATCCGGGGCTCTACCACATCGAGCAGCAGCTCAGCGGTGACCTGGAGCCCTTCCTCGACTTCGGGGGCATTCGCCAGCTCGTCATGAAGCAAGAGCTCTACGAGCTCATGGAAGTGGTAGATCGACTCCGCTATCAGACCCGGTGGAGCCAGACCCCGCGCATTCCCTCCACCTCGGTCCTTGGCCACTCCATGTTTGTTGCGCTGATCTCGCTCTTTCTCTCGGTTCACGTGGGCGCCGCGCCCCGCCGCGTTTTCAACAACTTCTTCGGCGGGCTCTTTCACGACCTGCCCGAATCGGTCACCCGCGACATTGTGGCACCGACCAAGCGCGCAACTCCGGATCTGCCGGAAGTCATCAAGGAGATCGAGCAGGAGATCGTCAACGAGGAGCTCTACCCGCTCATGTCCGAGCGAACCCGCACGCTCATTCGCTATTTCTGTGAACGGGAGTTCGAGAGCCGCGTGATCATGAAGGGAAGCGAGACCGGCGTTTCCACGTCGGAGATCTCCCGCCGCTACAATGACGACGCCTACGATCCGATCGACGGTGAGATCATTCGCCTCTCAGACGACATGGCCGCGTTCTTGGAGGCGTACCAGTCCATTCACTACGGCATTCGCTCCGAGGTGCTCTACCAGGGTGTTCGGCGCATTAAGGGTGAATACATGGAGGCGCCTCAGCCCGAGGGTATCGACGTCCACGGCTTCTTCGAGCAGTTCCCAATTGATGATGCCCCCGGGCCCGGGAGCAGCCCATGATTCCGCAGGTGATTGGCACGAAGAAGTCCAAAGACACCCGCCGGATCGAGCGCTACTTCAAAGAGCGTGGCATCGACTTCCAGTTCCTTGACGTAAATCAGCGTGCACCGGGTGAAGGCGAGCTCGACGCGGTGGCGGCAAAGGTCGGCGGCTTCGAGGCGCTCATTGATACCGGGTCGAAGAGCTATACGAAGCGGGGTATGCAGTACCTCGACTTTGACGCAAAAGAGGAGCTCCTCGAAGACCCCGCGCTTCTCCGGCTACCAATCGTTCGCACCGACAGAGGGGCGGCGGTCAATCCGGACACCGACGGGCTCGACGCCCTCGTCCATGAGTGAGCCCTACAGAACGCGGGCCCCTCGCCGGGGTCACAACTCCTCGGCTAAGCTTGCCGCTGCCCGTCCCGCCTGCGTCTCCGGGGCAATGCGTTCGGCCGTCTGAAAGGCGACGCGCGCCTGTTCCACGTTGCCGGTCCCTTCGAGACTGAGTCCGTGGAGGAGATGCGCAAGTTGGAGAGAGCTCTCGTCCTCGGAGCCGTCGTCCAGATAGGAGGCGAGAAGCTCGTGGGCCTCCTGATACTGGAAGGTCCCGACGTATAGGTCTGCCAATGTCAGCACGTGAGTGTCGTAGTAATCCGTTTCCGGATTCGGCTCGTTTGCAGAGAGGGAGGAGATGGCGGTTTGCGTCTCGCCAATGAGGGATGCAGCGTAGCCGCGGTAGAAGTCCGTCTCCGGCTTGTCTTCTCCATATGCGTAGTAGGAGGCCTCGTCGAATACGTAGTACGCCTCCTCGTAGTTGCCGTTTTGCAGCAACTGCACACCCTCTTGTATGAGCTCCGGCACCGACTCGCCTCCGACCCAGGTCGGGCCATCCGCCTGCGCCGCCTCGGATGCGCGGACGCCTCCGACGGTATCGTCGGTGCGCGGCTCCGGCTGTGAGAAGCGACTGACGCGTCCGGCAATCATCCCGCCCAAACCGGCCGTGTCGTGCCGGCGGTTCTTGCTTGCAAGCTCGGACACGGAGTAGGTGCCGGGCCGCGTTATCTTGATGGTGGCCCGCGGACCCGCGAGCTCCAAATACGCGCCGTCTTCCACACGGATTTCATCCGTCTCCGTGAGGGTGTCGGCAATGTAGAGCTCATACCAACTCCCGCCGTCGTTGATCTCTACAATTCCTTCCACGTATTCAACCAGATAATCTTGCCCAAACAGGGCCGTCGTCGCGAGTAGGAGCATGACGGTGAGCGCGACGAGTCTGCGAAAGTCTTTCCTCGACATGTGAACCCTCCAGGTCTCCTGAACCCTCACTATGAACATACTCCAAGTCGGTCGCGTTCTCCAGGGAGCCGCCGCCAGGAATTGGCGCTACTCCTTCAGCGCGTTTTGCGCAAGGCGGTCGAAATCCGCAACGGTAAGCGCCGGCGCGGAGGTGACGTTGAGTCCGGTCGCCTTGGCAATTGCCAAGGACACCTGAACCGCCTCGTTGACGCCCGGCAACTCGCAGATAATCACAATGTCGTAGGGGCCCAGTATTGCATGAACGGAGCGCACCGAGCCGCCGTAGCCGGAGACGATTTCCTCCGTCTTCTTGGTTCGGCGCGCATCGATACCTTCAATAGACTCGCGAGTGTAGCTGCCAAAGAGAAAGAACGTTGTCATTGCTGTACCTCCGTTCGTGTTCAACGTATTGCTACCATGATAAGGGTGCGAAGGCGTCGAAAGCTATCTACGTCGCTATCTCTTCTGCGGGAATGCGGATTTCGATCCGCGTACCCTCTGCCACTTCGCTATCGATCCAGATCCGCCCATTGAGACGTTTGGTAACGTAATACGCCTTTGTGAGCCCGAATCCGCCGCCCCGGGTTGGGCGGTCCTGGATGTTGCTGCCGCGTTCGCCAAAGTTGATGAGGCGAGGGATCTCGATCCCCTCCATTCCACGCCCCGTGTCTTCCACGACGAAGCGAAGCTCCCTTCCGTCATGGTACAAACCCGCCTGGATTCGCCCGCCGGGATCTGTGTACTTCCGGGCGTTTGCAATGAGATCACGCATGACATCCTGGAAGACCGCGGGCATTCGAATGATCGTTTCGTCGACGCTGTCGATCGCGAAGGTCACGTAGTAGGTCCCGTCCTGATGCCGGGCCAGATTGGAGACAATCTGATATCCGCCTTTACTGTTGCGCTCAATCGCCCTGAAGACCTGCAGAAAGTTTTCGCGAAGCTGCGCGATGTCATGGCTTACCCACGCCATTGGCTTGCCGCTGCGCGCAACTATCTCCCGTGCGCGGACGCGCAAAACCGCGTAGATGCCGCCTAAGTTTTCGCGCACGGCACGCACTGCCGGAAGATCGCCGCATCCCCCTCGCTGCGTGCAGGCCGCGTCGATCGAAGCCTCAATGCCGGCAATGAAGGCCTCGACGTTCTCGACTTGGTGTTTCGCCTCGTCGGGGTTGCGAAGAGCGTCCCCAATGTCGGCAACGGCGTCGGCGGCATCCACAACGGGCTCTGGATCGCCGAGCTCAACGGCGAGGGTGTGGAGCTCGTAATTTATTACGTTGAGAACGTTCAGGACGCTGTGCATGTCGAGGAGGCTCTCTTCCTCTACGGTAAGCCGGATCGGCTCAGTGACTTCCATGCTCCCCTCT
>CAYPTH010000115.1:0-3012 GCA_964413635.1 uncultured Spirochaetaceae bacterium | reverse complement strand
GCTCTCTTCCTCTACGGTAAGCCGGATCGGCTCAGTGACTTCCATGCTCCCCTCTCATGCGGGACGGTCGTTCGCACGGCGCTTGCGAAGCTCCGGCCACTCGTGTTTCACCTCATATTTCATCGCCTTCATGAGGCTTCGAACCATAAGAACCATGACGATGGTAAAGGGCAGGGCCGCCACAATGGCCATTCGTTGCAGTGCTTCGAGACCTCCGGAGACCAGCAGCACCGCCGCTGCGCTCGACTGGATGATACCCCAGGTTATCTTCTTCCCTAAGGACGGGTTCAGATCGCCGTTGGAGCTCATCATAGCCAGGACGAAGGTGGCGGAGTCCGCCGAGGTGACGAAGAAGACCGTGAGAAGAACAATCGCGAGCACGCTCAGCACGCCGGACATGGGGTAGTGGCTGAAGAGCTCGAAGAGGGCACCGGATACGTTTTCCGCGGCGGTGGCGGCAAAGCCAATACCTTCTTGGAGCTCCAGGTGGAACCCTGCGCCGCCGAATACGGCGAACCAGAGGAAGGTGAGCAGCGCCGGGACAATCATGGCGCCCAAGACAAACTCGCGGATCGTCCGGCCTCGGGAGATACTGGCAACGAAGAGGCCGACGAAGGGGGACCAGGAAATCCACCACGCCCAGTAGAAGAGGGTCCACGACTTGGTCCACTCATATCCCTCGAAGGGATTGGTGCTGAGGCTCATGGTCACGAGTCCGGAGAGGTACTCGCCGAGGGTCGTAGAGAAGATGTCCAAGATGTAGGCTGTCGGCCCTGCAACGAGCATGAAGCCCAGGAGGACCAGCGCAACCATGACGTTCGCGCGGCTCAGGATCTGCACGCCCTTGTCCAGCCCGGTGGCGCTCGAGAACATGTAGAGCACCGTCACCGCCGCAATGATGATGAGGGTCGTCCCCGTTCCCTGCGGAATGGGGACAACCGTCGCGACACCTCCGGTGATCTGCAGCGCCCCGAGGCCCAGACTCGTCGCCACACCGAATACGGTCGCGAAGATGGCCAATACATCGATCGCTTTACCGATGGGACCGTAAATTCGCCGTCCAATCAGCGGGTAGAAGGCGCTCGAGATGAGCGGCGGCATTCCCCGGCGGAAGGAAAAGTAGGCAATGGAGAGGCTCATGACAATGTAGATGGCCCAGGGGTGAATGCCCCAATGGAAGAAGCTGTGCCTCATGGCAAAGGCGGCAGCGTCGCCGGAGGAGCCGGCAATGTGCTCCGGCGGATTGAGGTAGTGGCTCATGGGCTCCGCCACGCCCCAGAAAATGAGGCCGATTCCCATTCCGGCGGCGAAGAGCATGCTGAACCAGGCAAAGTAGCTGTACTGCGGCTTCTCATCGTCGGAGCCGAGCTTGATTCTGCCGTACTTGCTGAAGGCCACGTAGATGGAGAACACCAAGAAGAAGAAAGCCGCCAGTAGGTAGCCCCAGCCGAAGTGGTCGATGATGTAGGTGTGAACCGTTCGAGACAGCAAATCGATTCCATCCGGTGTCGCAATTCCGGCCAAGACGAGCGCAATGACAACGACAAGGGCAACCACAAAGACAATGTTCTTCCGTATCACTTAGTACGCTCCTTCCGGGAGATAGGCGCGACTGACAATGAACACCGAGCAGGGGGCGCTGTTCGCGACCTCCTCGGCCACCGATCCCAACATGGCGGAGAGTGCGCTCTCCTGGTCGGACTTTCCAAGGATGACGAGATCGGTGCCGTTTCGGCGAGCGACCCGCGGAATCACGCGGCGCGGGCTGCCGGTCATGGCGACGGGCTCCACTTCGCGAAAGTTCTCCTCGACCTCGCCGGTAAGGCGGGAGAGGTTCTCCCTGCACCAGCTTTCCTGGCGGCTCTCGGCGGTCGGGTCCGGGGCGCGATCGTGCACGTTGAGCAGTACGAGCTCGTCTGCGGCCAATCCGCGGTATTGAAGGTAGGCCACCACGTATCGATCGGTATCCTTGAAGTTGGTGGGGTAGAGAATCCGAAAGGCGTCGTCCGTCGCCCGCGCCCTCCGCTGCTTGAACACGAAGATCGGGAGGTTGCTCAGGCGAATGACGTCCTTCGTGGTGCTGCCGACCAGCGTACGCTGAATCCAGTTCTTCCGTTTCCACGGAAAGTAGATGAAGTCGGCCCCCTCTTCCCGGGCGGTGAGGGAGATCTCGAAGGCGGGTGAGCCGGAGCGGACTCTGACGTCGATGGTCATGCCGGCAACGACCTTCGACGCCGCCTCCGGGTCGGCGGTACCGTCCGGCGCGGCGGTATTCGTCGCCTCGCCGGCGAGCTCCGCCCGCAGATCCTCGACGACCTGATCACGGATGGCCTCAATGCGCGACTGTGTCGCTGCACTGATCGGACCCGTGCTCACGTGGAGCAGAACGACGCGCTCGGTATCGAAGTTCTGCAGAAAGGCGAGCATGGCCTTCAGCCGCCACGCCGGCTCCCGAAAGCTCACCGGTAACAACGCCGTTGAAAACACCTTGGCTACCCTCCGCACCCATTATGCGTGCGAAATGAGGCGGGGAAAAGCCCGACAAAATGCAGATCCACAAATTCTCCGCGGACCTGGAAATAGCTGACAAAACCAGTTATGTTCATGGCATTGATGAGCCTCTACGGGCACCAAGAGTTAGGCGTGACTCGCCTGAGAGCTTTGTTGATTTCCTATTCGTGAGGAGAAAAAGATGAAGAAACGGTACGTATTGATAGTGAGTACAGCACTGCTAACACTGCTTCTGTCCGGCTGCCCCGCGTTCATCGACTTCTTCGGTGGCGGTGGCGACGATGATGACCAGGACGATCAGGTCCCCGATCTCGTCTTTGTGGTCATTGATTTTTCCGTGGACGCTGCGACCGGCGCGGTCAGCGGCGTGGATTTCACCATAGAGAATGGCGGTGGTGCCGACGTCGTCGACGCGGACTATCACCTTGCGCTCTCCACGAACGCGGTTATCGATTCGAATGACACCGTCGTGTACGAGGGCCAGATTTCCGTCGTAGCCGG
>CAYPTH010000114.1:6942-9953 GCA_964413635.1 uncultured Spirochaetaceae bacterium | reverse complement strand
GCGTCTCGTTTCTCCTCAATGCTGTCCATGAGCGATGTAAAAGAGTCCGCAAACTTCTCGACGCCCTCCTCCTGCAGCGCGGCGGTGATTCCCGCGAGATCGATCCCCCGCTTCGCGAGCTCGTCGATCTGCGCCTCTGCCGACTCAACGCCTTGGTCCACGGTTCGCGCCGCCGTGCCGTGGTCGAGCACCGCATCCAGCGTTTCAGGGGGCAGGGTGTTCACCGTGTCGGGACCAATGAGCTCATCCACGTACATGGTGTCGGGATAGGCGGGGTTCTTGACGCCGGTGCTGGCCCACAAAGGTCGTTGGACCTGGGCGCCGCGAATCTCGAGGTTCTCCCACCGCTGTCCACTGAAGATCTCGCGAAACCGCTTATACGCGAGCTTGGTGTTCGCTACCGCCGTTTTGCCCTGCAAATCGGAATGGCCGGATTCCTCGAGAGCCGCATCGACCTTGCCCTCTACCCGGCTCACGAAGAAGGATGCCACCGACGCAATCTCGGCGAGCTCACCGCCGGCCTCGACGCGGCGCTCGAGCCCGCGCAGATACGCCTCGGCCACGGCCTCGTAATGTGACAGTGAGAACAGCAACGTGACGTTGACGCTGATGCCCTCCGCAATGAGCTCCTCTATGACCGGGACACCCTCAGCGGTTGCGGGGACCTTGATCATGACATTCGGTCGATCCAGCACCTCGTGCAGACGGCGCGCCTCCGCGATTGTATCCTGTGTGTTGTGAGCAAGCTTCGGGCTCACCTCCAGGCTCACATAGCCATCGACCCGATTGCTTTCCTCGTAGACGGGTCGCATGAGATCAGCGGCCTTCCGGATGTCCTCGACGACAAGGGCTTCATAGATCTCGGAAGTGGAGCTTCCGCGCTTGACCAGTTCCTTCAGCTGCTCGTCGTAGTCCGAGCTTCCCGCGATTGCCTTCTCAAAGATCGTAGGATTCGAGGTCACCCCGCGGATCCCGGCCTCAATCATCTTCTCCAGCCCGCCGTCGTCGACGAACTGTCGCCGCATGTAATCAATCCACAGCGACTGACCAATGTTTGTTACATCATGTGCTTTGCTCATGTCTCCCTCTCCAGAATTGTGTTCGCTGCCTGCACTACCGCTTCCGCCTCGGTGCGCATACTTGCGGGTACAAGTTTATCGCTAATAATATATTTCTTAATATAGCTTTTTCAAAGTCACTCGGGAAGAAATCGTGTGCCCACCGCCCGTCGCGATCGTGTCGGGCGCCCCCGCGCCCAGCGGGTATCACCCCACCTGCTGCAGGAGCTTGGCGACCAAGGCCGTCCAGCCGGTCTGGTGCGAGGCGCCGATGCCGGCACCGTTATCGCCGTGGAAGTACTCATGGAAGGGCAGATAGTCGCGCCAGTGCGGATCGCTCTGGAAACGCTCGTTCCCGCCGAAAACCGGGCGGCGTCCGTTCCCGTCACGTTGGAAGATTGCGGTCAGCCGCCGGGATAGCTCACCGGCCACCGCGTCCAGGGTGTACATGGATCCCGAGCCGGTGGGAAACTCAACCGTGAAGGCGTCGCCGTAGTAGTGGTGGAAGCGCTGCAGCGCCTCGATGAGCAGGAAGTTAATGGGAAACCATATGGGGCCGCGCCAGTTTGAGTTACCGCCGAACATTCCGCTCTCGGATTCGGCGGGCTGGTAACTCACGGTGAACTCGCGGCCACCCGCTTCAAAGCGGTAGGGATGCTCGCGGTGGAAGCGCGACACGGATCGAACGCCGTAGGGCGAGAGGAACTCCGCTTCGCTCAGCAGATAGGTTAGAAGACGACGTAATCGCGTCTCGTTTACCAGGGACAGAAGCCGCCGCTCCCGCTGCCCCGGCGTACGCGCGCAGGCAATGTGCCCGTCCTCCTTCAGGTAGACCTTGTTGTCGTAAAACCACTGCATCCGCCTGCGGAAGTCCGGCAGACGGTCCAGCGTCTCCGGATCCAGATTCTCAACTACAATCAGCGGCAGGAGACCGACCAACGATCGCACCTTGAGAGGCACATTCGCCCCATCCGGCATGTGCAGCACGTCGTAGAAGAAGCCGTCCTCATGGTCCCAAAGCCCCGGTCCCTCGCGCCCGTCCGCCGTCATTGCCTCGGCAATGCGCAGAAAGTGCTCGAAGAACTTAGAGGCGATGTTCTGATACGTCGGATTCCGCGTCGCGAGCTCCAGGGCTATCTTCAGCATGATCAAGGAGAAGAAGCCCATCCAGGCCGTTCCGTCCGACTGATGGATGTGCCCACCCGTCGGAAGCGCGGAGCTTCGGTCGAAGACACTGATGTTATCCAGACCGAGAAAGCCGCCCTCGAAAATGTTGCGACCCTCCACGTCCTTTCGGTTTACCCACCAGGTGAAGTTCAGAAGGAGCTTGTGAAACACGTCTTCCAGAAAGCCGTAATCCGCCGTCCCGGTGACGTTCCGGGCTATCTTGAAGACGCGCCAGGCCGCCCAGGCGTGAACCGGTGGGTTTACGTCGTCGAAGCTCCATTCGTAGGCGGGGAGTTGGCCGTTGGGGTGGGCATACCACTCCCGCGTCATCAGCGTGAGCTGCCGCTTGGCGAAATCGGGGTCGAGCATGGCCAGAGGTATGCAGTGAAAGGCAAGATCCCAGGAAGCGTACCAGGGATACTCCCATTTGTCCGGCATGGAGATGATGTCGAAGTTGGTCAGGTGACGCCAAGCGCTGTTCCGCCCCCTCTTGCGCTCTGCCGGTGGCGCGGGGTGTCCCGGGTCCCCGTCGAGCCATTGCCCTACGTCGTAGTAGAAGAACTGCTTGCTCCAGAGCAGCCCGGCAAAGGCTTGCCGTTGAATACGCCGCGCGTCTTCACCCAACTCCGTACCGTGAATACGATTGTAGAACTCATCCGCCTCGGCTTCCCGACGTGCGAGGATGTTTTCAGCCTCCTCCAGAGGCGCCGCCACCGGACTCCGCATGAGGCGGAGGTATATCTCCCGCGACGCCCCCGGCTCCAGAGTGAGCCGGTAGAGTGCGCC
>CAYPTH010000114.1:0-6842 GCA_964413635.1 uncultured Spirochaetaceae bacterium | reverse complement strand
GCGGTCGCGGCCGTCCCCGCCCCCGAAGAAATGAGCCCGGTTCGTCTCGTTCTCCGTAATCAGAAGCTCATCCGCCCCCGCCGCATACCAGTAGTACTCGCCGGTATACGGTGATGGGTGTTTCAAGGCAACGCCGACATGGTCTGCCGGCGGCGCATCCAAGGCGTGCAGTTGCGGCTTCCGGGGTGTTTCACCCAGGGGCCCCGCCTCGTAGCCCCAGTCCCAGGTATTACGGAACCACAGGGAGGGCACCAGATAACACTCCGCCGTCTCGGGACCTCGATTGACAACGCGGATCCGCGTGATCACGTCGTCCGTATCCGCCTTGGCGTGCTCAATAAAGACGTCGAAGTAGCGGTCCTCGGCGAATACACCGGTGTCCATGAGCTCGAACTCGGGGTCATCGGGTCCGCGCCGGGAGCTCTCCTCGACGAGCTCCTCGTAGGGAAATCGCCCCTGGGGATACTTGTAGAGCATCTTCAGGTAGCTGTGCGTCGGTGTGGCGTCAAGATAGTAGTAGTACTCTTTGACATCCTCCCCGTGGTTGCCCTCTTCTCCGGTGAGACCGAAGAGCCGCTCTTTCAGAATGGGGTCGCTCCCATTCCACATGGCAAGCGCCAGGCAGAGGTGCTGGTAGCGGTCGGAGATCCCGCCGATCCCATCCTCACCCCAGCGGTAGGCGCGGCTTCGCGCGTGGTCGTGGGGAAAGTAGTCCCATGCAGTTCCGCCGGGACTGTAGTCCTCTCGAACCGTTCCCCAGGCACGTTCGCTGAGATAGGGTCCCCAGTTCTTCCAATTCGCCCGGCGTTCCCGGTGCGCCCGGATCCGAGCCGTTTCGCCGGCCGTGTCGTTCCGTGTTGCCATGCCACGAGAGTAGCCACTAAGAATCTACAAGACAAGCTTGTTGCTACAAGTTTTGTGCGGCATACTTGAATCTCAATGAATTACGCCTTCGGACAGCATCTTATTGCGCATGGTGGCAACGGGGAGAGCCTCGAGTGGCTCGTGACAAATGGAATCGGCGGGTATGCGGCGGGAACCGTCTCAGGACTCCGAACCCGTGTATATCACGGATTGCTTGTTGCCGCTGAAGACCCCCCGGTAGGTCGCACCATGGTCATTCCCGGCGTGGATGAGACCATTATCTACCGGGGGAGAGCCTACTCCCTGGCGTCCATCCTGTGGCGGGACGGAACGAGATCCCCCAACGGAAGCCCCTACATCGAGCGCTTCTGCCTCGAGGACACAACGCCCATCTGGCGGTTCCGCCTGGCCGACGCCATTTTGGAGCGGCAGATCTGGATGGTTCACGGTACAAATGAGACGCGCGTCTCCTACGCGCTTCTCCACGCGGCCGAGCCAATTGCCCTCTCACTGAAGATCTTCATTTCCGACCGCGACCACCACGCCACCTCCCACGGCCGTCCGGACATCAGGACCGAGGTCACCGATCACGGCGTCCGGTGCCGTCGCTCCGCCACGGATTCCACCCTCGTCGACCTGTCCCTGCATCGAGGTGCACCCGGCCAATCCGGCGATCCACAGCAAGATGTGCTCGCCTCATGGCACGTCTCCGACGATGTATACGCGAACGCACGGCTCCGCATGGAGGGCTATCGAGGACTGGCGGACATTGAAGACCTCTATACCGGGGCGCTCGTACGCAGCAGTCTCGAGGCGGGTGAGACGGTTGTCCTCTGCGCAGCCGCGCGCGGCGACGCAGCCGACAGCGCAGCGACCGACGGCGACGCTGCGGCCGACTCCGCCGCTCCGACGGCGGATCCCGCACCGAAAGCGTGGGTGCGCTCGCCGGCGCAGCGGAGCACCGAGCTCCTCGCCGCCTTCGAAGCCACCGGCGAGCGCGCCCGGTCCGCCCCACCCTTCGTTCGCCGCCTCGTTCTCGCAGCCGATCAGTTCCTCGTCGACCGGACCCTGGAGAACGGCGAGACCGGAAAGACCATCATTGCGGGCTACCCCTGGTTCGGCGACTGGGGGCGGGACACCATGATCAGCTACGGCGGCATTACCGTGGCTACCGGCCGTTACCATGAAGCGGCGTGGATTCTTCGCACCTTTGCCGACTACCTGGATCACGGAATGCTGCCCAATCTCTTTCCGGACGGTACGAACGAGCCCGAGTACAATACGGTCGACGCGTCGCTCTGGTACTTCGAGGCGCTGCGGCAGTACATCGAGGCAACCGGCGACCTGGCGACGGCGGAGGAGCTGTTTCCCGCAATTGCCTCAATTCTGCATCACTATCGGAGCGGCACGAGGTACGGAATCTGCGTGGATGCAGCGGATAACCTGCTTCGCTCCGGCGAGGAGGGCGTCCAGCTCACGTGGATGGATGCGCGGGTGGGAGACCGGGTCATTACCCCGCGTACGGGGAAGGCCGTAGAGATCAACGCGCTGTGGCACCATGCGCTGCTTGTAACGGCGGCCATTGCCCGACTGCTGGGCCGGGAGCATGAGTCATATGCCGATGAAGCCGCCGCCGTCGCGGCGTCGTTCCAGAGCTTCTGGACGGGCGCCGGCCTTGCCGACGTCATAGACGGCCCGGCGGGCACCGACTTGAGTCTGCGGCCAAACCAGATATTCGCCGTGTCCCTGGCAGGCGCACGCGCCGCCGATCCCGCGTGCCGGAACTCGCCCCTCCTGGATGCCGACCAGTCGCGAGCAGTCGTGGACGCCACCTCCGCGGCACTCCTGACCCCCTTTGGGCTGCGCTCCCTCAGTCCGGAGGATGAGCGGTACGCCGGGCACTACGGCGGCGACGCGACGGAGCGTGACGCGCACTATCACCAGGGACCGGTCTGGGGCTGGCTGCTCGGCCCCTTCGTCCAGGCCCACTACGCGGTCTACCGCGACCGGGAGGCCGGCAAACGGCTCCTCATACCCATGGCCGACGGACTTGCAAGCGGCTGCGTCGGCCAGTTGTCGGAGATCTATGACGGAGACGCCCCGCACGAGCCCCGCGGCGCCTTCGCGCAGGCATGGACCGTGGCCGAGACCTTGCGCGTCTGGCTCTTCCTGCAGCGCTGACGGCCACAGGCAGCGGCCACAGGCAGCGGCCGCCGGTATATGGCCCCGGAACTACGGTAATATTTGTTAATACAGAATTTTTGGGATACCCTTACACTAGCCAAGAGGCGCGAGAACGAGCATGACCGACACCGAGTATCCCGAGCAAACGGCCCGCCTTCTTGCCTCCCTGCGCCACGCAGCGGAGCTTGCCGGGGAGCGTTCCACCCCTGCACCAGCGCGCCTGCGGCGCCTCTCCTCCGTTGTCGTGGCGAACTACCCCAAGGTGCTGTTCAAGCTCCAGGCACTCGATCCCGCCGGCCTCCTGCGCGTGGTGCCCGAGTTCGTCACCCCCATGCTCCAGCCGATTATCGACTCCTACCGCAGCGTGCTGGGAACAATGGACGTTCGGAACGTCACCCTGCCGAGAGACCGGGACTCTCTTATTGAGGCGGGCCTGACGGCGTATGAGGACACGGTCCTGAGGAGCAGGGAGGAGATTGAGCGGTACTTTACCGGACACTTCGACCGGGGCGACCGCGACGCGCTGGGGCGGGTCGTCCTTGATGAGCTGGGCATACAGGAGGTCCTGCTCTTGCCCGTACGGCCCCACGAGGCGCCCTTCGGCGTCATCTCCGCCTCGTCGTCGCGTCCATTCACCCCGGTCGACCGGGAGTACTGGCGAATCGTTGCCGCCACGGTGCGTTCCATCTACCGCGACCAAGCCGACAGGACGTCCGCCGACCTCATGCGCCTCGCCTTCATGTCGGCCACGGAGGCGACCGTCCTGGCCGGTCCCGACGGAACCGTCGTCGACGTAAACCATGCCGCCCTCGCCCTGCTCGGCTACCCGGACCGGTCCAGCGCCGCCCGCCATCTCGGAGCGTTCAAGGAGTGCCTGCCCCACCGCGGCGCCATGAACGGAGGACCGGACCCTGCGGCGGTCGGACGAACGTTCTACCTTTCAGACGCCAACGGAAAGGACGCGCCCTACGCGCTTACATCCACACCGTTCACGGACGGCGCCGGCGAGCTCCGTGGCGCCGTAATCAGGCTTCGAGCCACCCGCGCCGATACGCCGGGTATCCACCTCACGGTCAGACAGCGGGAGGTCGCCCGGCTGATCATGGCAGGCGTCACCACCAAGGAGATAGCCGCGAAGCTGGGACTGAGCCTCCACACCGTGAACTATCACCGCGGACAACTCAAGAAACGGCTGGCTGCTGAAGCCTACACCGGCGACCTACAGAGCGCACTTCGCAGTCTTTTTCTCGGCAATGCCTGAATCTCTAGCGGGAATGCAACGATTATTGGGGATTGGCGAAACAATAGCTTCCCAATAATATAGGATAAAATGCATATGTATGCGGGAAACTCACCATGGCAACGCCCCCGCCGTGGCGGCGGAGACGTGGGGTAATGAACGCAACCGGCGCAGCTCAGACGACGGAGAGGAGGGTCCATCCGCCTGCGGATGAGTCCAAGCGTGAACGCAGGGTGCTTCTCGTCGAGGACCAGGCGATCATTGCCCTCGCTACCGCTGCGCGCATCCGGCAGAACGGCTACGGAGTGGAAACCGCGGGGTCGGGGCAGACTGCGCTCGAGGCGGTGGAATCGGCGGCGGCCGAGGGCCGCCCCTTCGACCTCATTCTCATGGACATTGACATGGGTTCGGGGATGGACGGCATTGAGACGGCACAGCGCGTCCTCGCCGAACGGCGCGTGCCCATTATCTTCCTGACGGCGCACGCCGAGCCGGAGTACGTGGAGCGGGTGCGCCGAGTCACACGATACGGGTACGTCTTCAAGAGCAGCGGCGACCTCATTCTCAAGCTCTCCATGGAGATGGCTCTCGACCTCTTCGACGCGCACGAGCGCGCCCTTATGCGCGAACTCCAACTCGAGACGGTAATCGCCCACGCGCCGGTAGCCATGCTGGTCGTGGACGAGCGCTACCGGATACTTCGAAGCAACGCCCGAGGCGAGGCAATGAGCAACATGGCGGAATCGGAAATGGTCGGCGCCAAGATCGGAGCCGTCCTCCGGTGCATCCACGCGCTGAACCATCCCCACGGGTGCGAACACACCCCGCACTGTAGCAACTGTCCGCTCCGGCGCATGGTGCGGGACGGTCTGGACCACGGGCTCAACCACGACGCGGAGCACATCCGCCTGCCCATAGGGGAGGAACAGGTGGATCTCGCAGTGTCAACGGTGCTTCTGAAGGAGGCACCGCGGCGCGAGGTCTTGGTGTCGGTGTGGGAGCCCGGAAACGTGGATGGGCCACGGGCGGGCCACGGGGCGAATCGGCCCGACGACGGAGTTACGCAATGACGGAGAATGATCGCCATCACACAACCGTCGACAGTGAAGCGCGGTACCGGCTCCTCCTGGAAAACGTGCACGCCATACCGTGGGAGTACTCGATAGCTGAGGATGAGTGGACCTACGTTGCGCCGCAGGTCACGCGTATCCTCGGCTACTCTCCGGAGGAGTGGACCGACTACCCATTCTGGCTGGACCGCCTCCACCCGGAAGACCGCGGCTGGGCCTCCGACTACTGCGACGCGTGCAGCACACGAGGCGAATCTCACGTCTTTGAATACCGGTTTCGTGCAAAGAATGGAGAGTATCTGTGGCTCCGAGACGTCGTAACTGTGGAAATGGCGGAAGGGAAACCGACCCATCTCCGCGGATTCATGATCGACATCACGGATCGAAAGCGTTCCGAAGACGAGGTCGCCCGACTGGCTGAGGAGAAGGCGGTGCTCTTGAGAGAGTTGACTCACCGCGTCAAAAACAATCTGGCCACGCTGGACAGTCTCCTGAGCCTGCAAATGGCATCCGCGGATGACGCGCGGGTATCGGAGGCCCTCGGAAGCGCCCGACTCCGGCTGCAGACCGTCCAGACCGTGTATGACCTGCTCCACAATCAGTACGCGGAAGGGCGCGGCAACGCGGCGAAATACCTGGGCAGTCTGACCGAGCAGCTCGCACTGGTACTCCCATATGGAGAGCGAGTGCGCTTGGAACTCCAGGCGGAGCCCTTGCATCTGCGATCCGACACGCTTCTGCCCCTCGGCATTATTACGAACGAGTTGATCAGCAACGCCGTGAAATACGCGTTTCCCGGGGATCGCACGGGAGTGATCCGCGTTTCCTTGACGAACGAGGGGGCGGGGAGTGCCCGACTAACGGTCACCGACAACGGCGTCGGGATGGATGGTACTCACGCTGAGAGCGCGGCTCCTTCCGGCGGGCTGGGACTCACCCTGGTGCGGAGCCTGGCGGAACAGATTCATGGAAGTAGCAGAATCGACACCGACTCCGGCGGAACGCGCGCGGAGATACGCTTTGCAATCCCGGATGACACGCCGGCAAGCTAAGCCGAGGCGTCGGCGCCGGGCGCCTTGGCAGCCGCGAGCTCGACGCCCTCTTCACTCTCGGTACGGAAGGTCTTCACAAGCGTGGAGAGCTCTTGGGTGCGGACGCGACTCTGCTCCGAGAGCTCGGATATGTCGTTCAGGGCGGAGAGGATCTCCTTCGCACCGCGATCGATCTCCTGCATACCGTCCGATATCACTCGGGACAGATCGGCGCCCTGCTTCATGGCGGAGGTGATCTCCTGCGTCCCCTTGGCAATGCCGTCCGTGGAACCGCTTACCTCGTTGGTAATGGTGGAGACTTCTTCCATCGCTCGAACCACATCGTCGCTTCCACTACGTAGCCGTGTCATGTTGTCGCTGATATCATCCATCGCCTGGCGAAAGGTATGAATGTTCTTGTCAATCGACGCAAAGGTCTCCGCGCCGGCGCGG
>CAYPTH010000113.1:0-10050 GCA_964413635.1 uncultured Spirochaetaceae bacterium | reverse complement strand
TCCTGGAGCTTTCTTGGCGATGGACGAAGCATCGAGCGATGTGTCAGAATGATCACGGGAGAGGCAGGGGTGCGTAATTGTTTTACACAAAATGCTTTAGCGAGTGCGGCATAACACGCATTAGGCCTCGCCCCGTCAAGGACAAAGTGATATCGGACCCCGGTTGTGACCGTTGTCGGTAGCCGGGTGAGCGATGCAGAAGCCGTTCCGCCGCAATGTTCGAGATTCCAAGAATCGGGTGCTCCCACGCGGTTTGCACCAAACACGTATAGACGGTCACACTCTGCCGGCGTGCCGTAGAATCAATTCGGGACCTGGCAGCCGGGCTGGTCGGCGGTTCACCCGCCTTGTAAGCTATACCTGATTGCCTTTTTATGATTACCAGATGGAGTAGAGGCTGACCTGCAGCCTGCTTCGAAAGAACTGCGCCTGCAGTTACAAGAAACCCTCTTGGTTTTCAGGCTGCAACTACTTCTGCGACCACCTAAGAGTCGTTCATTTGAGCGACTCTATATTTTGTTACCTGACAATGATTTAAAGAGCGACCGACCGGAATCGAACCGGCATCATCAGCTTGGAAGGCTGAGGTAATAACCATTATACGACGGTCGCGTGGCCGGATGGTAGAGTGCACCGCATTACGGCGGGCTGTCAAGATCGTACTGCGAACCGCCGCGCGGTAGACCGAGCCGGGCAGCCGCAACCGCGCCCGGACGTGTTGATACGGCTCCGGATATCCCATAGAGTGACGTGCAATCTTTGGAGGCATCAATGGGAGTACGCGGCGAGCTCTTCTCGAGCAGAGCAGCATCCGATAACGAGAAACGGACCTACTTTTTCAATGTGAAGGAAAACCGTCACGGTGATGTTTTTCTCAACATCGTCGAGAGCAAGAAGCACGAGGGGACGGACTTCGAGCGTCACCAGGTGATGGTGTTCGAAGAGGACGTGGCGACCTTCTCTCGGGAGCTGCAGAAGGCTCTCGACTTCATCAAATCGAGGCGTTAAACGAGTGCCGGTGAATTCGCGAGGGACCGTGGGCTTGAATCAGAAGCTTGTGCTCCGGGGTCGGATACCCTTTGTGTTTCTCGAAGCGGTACAGAGGCTCTTGCCGCGCATACTCGACCATCCACGCGTCCCGCGCGGTCTTGGCCAGGATACTCGCTGCCTGTACCGCGGGGATCGTCGCGTCTCCAGCAACGACGGGCAAGGCCTCCACGGGCAATTCGGGAGCGAAGCGCCCGTCAATGTATACCGGCGCCACCTCCGCAACGCCCGGCGGGTGTTCCGCCGGCGCCACTGCGGCGTGATAGGCGCGCCGCATGGCCAGGAGTGTCGCGTGGTGAATGTTGAGACGGTCGATCTCTTCCGGCCACGCCCATCCCAAGCCCCACGCCGCGAGCTCCACCTTGAGAACCCGGGCAATGGCCTCCCGTCGCGCCGGCGAGAGCGCCTTGGAATCGCCGAGCCCGGGGACGGCAAGGCTGTCGGCCATGACCGCGCACGCCGCCGTCACCGGCCCCGCCAAAGGTCCACGGCCGGCCTCATCTATTCCGCATTGCAGTGCCACCGCACCACTGTACCGGGCGTTGTGGCGCCCCGCAAGCGACACACGCCGGGGGGAGGGGCGTAATGGCCGGCCGGCGGCAGAATCGCACGCCCGTTATCGCGCAGTACAACGATACCTATCGTCCCATTATGGACGGCGTGGCGATCTGCACGGAGAACTACGTTCATTGGCTCAACCACGATCACGAACGGTCCATCCTGGTGACTCCTCGCTTTCCGGAGTATAGCTACCGTGCCGATTACGAGGTGTACACCTTCCACTCGGTGCCGTTTCTCCCCATGCGGCCCTTTCGTATCGGTCTCCCGTTTCTGGATCAAGACTTCAAGGAGCAGATCGAAACCGTCAACTTTCGGCTCATCCACTCCCACTGTCCCTTCGTAACCGGGCTCATGGCGCGGAAAACGGCGCGAGAGCGCGGCGTGCCCCACGTGTCGACCTTTCATTCCAAGTACCACGAGGACTTTCTCAGGGTATTCAAGTCAAAGCAGGTGGTGAAGCAGCTCCTCAAGCAGGTCGTGTCCTTCTACGAGAGCGCGGACGCCGTCTGGACTCCGAACACCTCGACCGCCGAGACCTTGCGCTCCTACGGGTACCGAGGGGAGATCGATGTCGTGTCCAGCGGTACGGATATGTCGTCTCCCACGGAAGCGCAGATGAAGCACTATAAGGTCGCCGGGTGGGAGCTTCTCAAGGATCGTGTGGACAAGAGCTTTGAGCTCGATGGCTTCGATCAGGCACCGGTCTTCCTCTTCGTCGGACAGCACCGGTGGGAGAAGAACCTCGAGCTCATCGTCAAAGCCCTGGACGCGCTCAACAAACGGGGACGGGACTTCCGTGCGCTCTTCGTCGGCACCGGATACGCCGTAGACGCCCTCCGACTCGAGACGTGGTGGCACGGCCTATCCCCCAAGGTTTCCTTCCTGGGAATGGTGGTCGATCGGGAGCGGATCAAGGGCCTCTACGCCCTCGCGGATATCTTCCTCTTTCCCTCCCTCTACGACACCGTCGGCCTCGTCGTGCGAGAGGCGGCTGCGTTCGGCGTGCCGAGCATTCTGGTTCGCGGCTCTTCGGCTACCGAAGGGATCGTGGACGGACGAGAGGCCTTTTTCACGGACAACCGCCCAGAAGCAATGGCCGACCTCCTCGGCGAGCTGGCGGATGACCTGCCACGGGTACGCCGGGTGGGCGAGGAGGCGCGCCAACGCCTCGACCTCTCGTGGCGCACAATCGTGGGGCGAGTCTACGAGAAGTACCAACGTATCCTGCATGACTGGGAGTAAACGTGTTTCTCAAGCGCATTGAGCTATTTGGTTTCAAGAGTTTCGCAGACAAGAGCGTCATCGGCTTCTCCCCGGGGATCTCGGCGCTTCTCGGGCCCAATGGCTGCGGGAAAAGCAATGTTGTCGACGCGGTAAAGTGGGTGCTCGGCGAGCAGGCGACCAAGAGTCTTCGAGCCGACCGTATGGAAGACATCATTTTCAACGGCACCGATGACCGGAAGCCGGTCAATGTCGCGGAAGTCGCCC
Source organism: uncultured Spirochaetaceae bacterium (assembly GCA_964413635.1). GTDB lineage: Bacteria > Spirochaetota > Spirochaetia > DSM-27196 > PWMO01 > CAYFQV01. The sequence goes on along the minus strand of CAYPTH010000113.1, from coordinate 6,954 downwards.
TGGTCATGGAAAACGCCGACGGACAGCTCCCCCTCGAGTACACCGAGGTCTCCGTGAAGCGCCGGCTATACCGTTCGGGAGAGAGCGAGTACTACCTCAACGGCCAAATCGTGCGGCTCAAAGAGATTCGAGAGCTGTTCTACGACACCGGTATCGGTAAGACCGCCTACTCAATCATGGAGCAGGGCAAGATCGACCAGATCCTCTCCACCCGGCCCGAGGACCGCCGCCACATCTTCGAAGAGGCGGCAATGATCACCAAGTACAAGCAACGCGGCAAAGACGCCGAGCGCCGCCTCGAACGAACCGAGGAGAACCTGAAGCAGATCGAGCAGGTCATCTCCGAGGTTCGCCGCAACCACGACACACTCCAACGCCAAGCCCAGAAGGCGGAGCAGTACCGGGAGCTTCGCACTCAAGTCTTCGAGGTAGAGACCAACCTGGCGCTCTTGCGGCTCAAGGATCACCTTCAAGAGAAACACCGCCTCGAGGAGCAAATTGCCGAGCAAACGAAGAAGCGCAATGCTATTCGATCGGAAATCGATGGAATCAACGCCTCCTTGGATGACCACCTCGACTCCGTCAACGAAATGGAGTCGAAGCTCCGCTCTCATCAACGGCGCCTCTACGAGCTCGAGGTGGAACGGAACAACCGGCAGCAACAGGTTCGCATGCTCACCGAGCGCATTACTGAGCTCCAAGACCAAAACAGCGCCAATGAGCGGCGCGTCGCGGGCCTAGAGGAACGTATTTCCGCCGCAGACAGCGAAATTGAGGCGCAAGAAGGCTACCTCGAGCAGAGCACCGAGCATCTGAACGACGTCACCCGCCGGATCAACGAGCACAATACTGCCGTACAGGAGCTCAACGAGAGGATCGAGACCAACCGCAAGGCGATAGAAAAGCAGCGGGGAGTCATCTCCGAGGCCGAGGAAGAGCAGGAAGCCGCTCGCGCCGAGGTGCGTGAGGTAACGGACCGTATTGTCATCGATCTCGACGAGGGGCTGAAGAAGAGCGGATACTCCGCCACCGACCGCCAGAAACTAGAGGACCAGCTGGCCACGGAGCTTAGCGCCGTGGCGGAGTACGTGGCGAAGCGGCGGGAGAGCATGACGTCAAGCTTTGCCGCAGACACCGCTGCCTACACCGAGTACGTCGAGAGCACGGTGGCGGAGATTCAGCGCCGCCTTGCTCACTCCCAAGAGCTCTTCGAGCGCTACCGTGGGGCCATCCCACGCTTTCTCGACGATTTTGTTGCCCCGGAAGGGGTCATTACCCGAAAGCGCACACTCGAAGAAACCATTGACAAGGCCGCAACGCGAATCTCGGAGGCCAAGGAACGGATCGAGGGCCTCCAAGAACAGAACCAGGAACAGCGCGGGCGCATTGAGGAGCATCGAAAGAGCTTGGAAGAGCTGCGCGTCACCAAGGCAAGCCTCGAGGCGCGAGTCGAATCTACGAAAAAGGAGATCTCCGCTGTCCGTGAACGCAAGGCGGAGCGCCAGCGAGACCGCGAGCAAGCGCAGCAGGAGATCGTTGAAACCAAGAAGCGCATTGAGGGAACCCGCGAGCGCATTCAAGCCTTGAAAAGCGAGGACGGTGAGCTCGCAAAGCAGGAAAAAGCGAGCAAGAAGGAGCTCTCCGAGCTGGAATCGGCAATTGAGAAGAAGAACAAAGACGCCGCTGGGAACGAGAAACGCCTCAAGGAGCGAATGGACAACCTCGGATCCGCCCAGACGCGCCTCGAGCAGCTCAACGTGAAGCTGGCCGAGCGCAACACGGAGATCCGAAACGTATACGCCAACTATGAGGAGCGCCACTCCCGACGCCTCGCGGAGTTCGAAGACCGGACCTACGAGCTGCGCGTGGATACCAAGAGTCAGCGCAGCGAGCTTCAACGCCTTCAGGAGAAGGTAAAGGGGCTCGGAAGCGTCAACCTCATGGCGCCGGAAGAGTTCGCCGAGGTGAAGGAACGCTACGACTTTCTCTCCCGCGAAATGGGCGACCTCCAGAAGGCCCGAGACGATCTCCGACAGGTCACGGAAGAGATTCACCGAGAATCGACGGCGCTCTTTACCCAGACCTACGAAAAGGTGAAGCGGAACTTCCACACCATGTTCCGCCGTCTCTTCGGTGGCGGCCGCGCCGAGTTACGCCTTACCGATCCCGACGACGTCCTCACCTCCGGCATCGATATCCTGGCGCAGCCTCCGGGCAAGCGTCTCGAGAGCATCGCGCTTCTGTCCGGCGGTGAGCGATCGCTTACGGCGGTGGCGCTCCTCTTCGCAACCTACATGGTCAAGCCCTCTCCCTTCTGTCTCCTCGACGAAATTGATGCCGCCCTGGACGAGAGCAATGTGGGCCGCTTTGTGTCGATGCTGCAGGAGTTCGGGGCGAATTCGCAGTTCATCCTCATTACGCACAACAAGAAAACGGTGGCGAGCGCGAAAACCCTCCTCGGTGTAACCATGGAAGAGCCGGGCGTTTCCAAGGTCGTATCGGTGCGCCTGGAGCAGGAGGAACCGGTCGGTGTTTAACCTGCCGGAGATCAACCGTCGAAACCTACTCATCGTTGCCGCGGCGACCCTCGGCATCACGGTTGTTACGGTCATCATCGTCCTCATTGCCGCGGGTGGAGGTGAGGCGCCGCCGCCTTTCGTCTACGCAACCGACGCCGAGTCGAGCGAGGCGGCTGCGGCGGCCGGCGGGACTCGGCAAGCGGGCGAGTTGGACGTCGCCGACCTCATGCTGCCACCGGAGGACGAGCGCGTCAGAGACTGGTCGTGGCGACCTCACGTAGCAATTGGGCGGGCGTGGTCGCAGAAAGAAATTGAGAAATATTGGGTAGAACCGACCGGAATCGTCGAAGAACGGCTTGAGGATATGAATGAATCGCTCATTCGGAGTATACTGGGGGTACGAGAGTAGAGATCCGCACGCCTTCGGGCGACGGATTGCGTCACGCGTGTAATCTGGGAGGGGGACACATGACGCGCATCCTAACGCTTATCGCGGGGGCAAGCCTGGTGCTTGCCTCTTGCACGACCATGCAATCGACAACACTTTCATCTCCGTCGGAGAACGCTTCGCCTGCGGCCGGAGTCGATGAGGTCGTCGTCGACACACCGGTCCCCGGATCCTTCGCCCGCCCGGATAACGACGAAAGGACCTCCGGCGACGGATCTGCGCATCTTCCCATCCCCGAGCCGCCGGTGCCCGAGTCCGAGGCCGGTGCACCGATAGCAGAGGCTCGCGTCATCGGCAGTCTGGTTCGCGTCAGTGGATTGCAGGCTCGAGGTGCGGCCGGCGTCACCTCGGCGGATGAGGTCGGCGGTGTATTGGAGGGCGCGCGCATGCCCGTTCCAGAGATCCCGCTGCCGAAGGCCGACGGCCCGGCGCCCTGGAGCGTCTGGGGTCTCAAGGAGGCGGCACCGGTGCCGTACACCCTCGGAGTTCAGAAGCCGCGTTCGTCGGATACACCCGCCGAGGTGGCCCAGCCCCCGCGCTCAGCGGAGCCCGCCACCGAGAATGCACCGGAGCAAGCGGAGAAGGTAGAAACCGCGGAGCCTCCGGATCGACCGCTTCCCGGACCATCACCGAGCAGCGATCCGGTTCCGCCGCAGGCGAGCGAGGCGGCCGCCGGCTCTGAGGTCGCTATTCCCGCGGAACGCGTCACGACTTCGCTCAACTCCACCACCACCGTCACGCTGCCCGGGCTCGGCTGGACCTACCTGGGCAACTCCGAAGCGGTCGACTACGATCGGCGCGCCGTTCAAGAAGGTGAAACGAGGTTCACCTTTCGGCCGACGGAGCCCGGCCGTCATACGCTGCAGTTCCAGCGCCACGACCTCAGTAAGGGAGATAGCCAAACCGCCGAGGTCCTCCTGACAGTCACGGAGGACGAGATACGCGCGGAGCGCACGATAGGAGAAACTCCAAACGCGGACGAAGACAGGTCTGAAACTACCGCTGCATCCGACGCCCGGCCGACGGCGTACCGAGCCGCCGACGGGGCGGGGCAGTACGACGAAGCGCGCGAGCTCGAAGCGGACGGAAAACAGAGCGCCGCCCTCGACGCCTATCTCCGGCAGTACGATGGGAACCCCCGTGTTGCCTACGAAGTTGCCGGTTTGGCAGATGAGCTCAATGAATCGTCCATTGCCGAGTACTTTTGGAATGAGGTCGCAAGCGGCACGAGTGCAGCGGGTGCGGCGGGTGCCGCGGCCATTGAGGCCCACCGTCGGCTCTTCGACGGCGCCCTTGCGGCGCTCCAAACGGCCCAAGATGCGGCGGAGATTGGCACGGCGGAGATTGGCACGGCTGGGGAGCGCCCAAGCACCTCGGATGGAGTCGGGACGCAAGGCGGCAGCGCCGATACGCTTGAACAAGCCGCATTCACGCACTTTCAGGAGCTCGCACGGCACGGCCACACGCCGAGCCGAGAGAAGGGCGTGGTCCTGGCGCGGGCGCTTCTTCGCAACGACATGCCCGGACAGGCGGAAGAGGTCCTCAACGCCGTGGGGGCCGGGGGAGAGTCCACGCCGGCCGAAATCCTGTTTCTCATCGCTCAGGCCTACGAGGCGCAGCAGCGTCCCGACCACGCTATTCGTTACTACCGGCGACTCCTCGACAGGTTCGTCTTAAGCTCATACTATGAGCGTGCCCGGGAGCGCTACGAGTATCTGAGGCGCCATTTCTTACACGTGCGCTAAGTCAATGTAGTATCGAGACTTCTCGGGACGGGTCTGCTCTGTCGAGTTGACACTGCTGCGGAATGTATGTATACATGACGCCAAAACTCTCAATAGGGAAGAGGAATGCTCGAGCGAATCTCGAGAAAGCTATCAGATATATCGAGAAACATCTCCGGGAAGGGCAAAATCTCCGAGAAGAACGTCCACGAGGCGGTCGAGGAGATCAAGCTTGCCTTGCTCGAGGCAGATGTCAACGTTCGCGTGGTTCGCCGCTTCGTCAATCGCACCATTGAGGAGGCGACGGGAGAGCACGTCCTCCACTCGGTATCGCCGGGACAGCAGTTCGTAAAGATTGTTCACGACAGGCTGACCGGGCTTCTCGGTGAAACGCACCAGGACCTCGAGCTCAAGGGTCCGGACGCCATGAGCGTTGTGCTCCTCATGGGCTTGCAGGGCTCGGGTAAGACCACGACGGCAGCGAAGCTTGCACGGCTCCTCAAGAAGGATGGCCGGACCCCCTTTCTCATTGCTGCCGACAGAGTACGTCCGGCGGCTATCGAGCAGCTTCGTCTTCTCGGCGAGCAAGCGGAAGTCCCCGTCCACACCGGCGAATCGGGACAGGACGCCATTACGGTTGTCAAGGAAGGGCTCAAGGCGGCCAAGCGACAGAGCGTAAACACGGTGATCGTGGACACCAGTGGTCGCCTCCAGGTGGACGACGAGCTCATGGGTGAGCTCGAACGCGTCAAGAAGGTGGCCCAACCGGTGGAATCACTCCTGGTCGCCGACGCCATGACCGGCCAAGGCGCCGTGGATGTTGCCAAGGAGTTTCAGGATCGCATCGGCGTATCCGGTGCCATCCTTAGCAAGTTCGACTCGGATACCCGCGGCGGTGCGGCGCTGAGTCTAAACAGCGTAAGCAAGACCGCCATCAAGTTCATCGGCGTCGGAGAGAAGCTCGAAGACCTCGAGCCCTTCTACCCGGAACGGATGGCCTCGCGCATTCTCGGCATGGGCGATGTGGTCTCCCTCGTCGAGAAGGCGCAACAGACTATTGAGACGGAGGAAGCGGAGGAGCTCGAACGCAAGATCGCCTCTGCAACCTTCACGCTGCAGGACTATCTGGACCAGTTCCAGCGAGTCCGCAAAATGGGTTCCGTTCAGTCTCTCATCGACATGATCCCCGGCATGAAGGGCCAGATCAGCGAGGATGATATCGATGAAAAGGAGATCAAGCACGAGGAGGCGATCATTCTTTCCATGACGCCGACCGAACGCCTGAACCACCGCATTATCGGCCCCCCCCGACGGAAGCGCATCGCCCGGGGGAGCGGCACCTCGGTCTACGAGGTGAATAAGCTTCTGAAGAAGTTCGACAAGATGCGCTCGACCATGAAGAAGATGGCCAAGAACAAGAAGTACCAATCACAGCTCATGTCACAGATGGGCGGTGTATAGCGAGTGAAGGAGGACACACACACATGAGTGCACGCATTCGACTGAAACGACTGGGATCCCGTAAGCGCCCATATTATCGAATTGTGGTCATGGACTCGCGCGAGGCCCGCGACGGCCGCGCTTTGGAAGAGGTGGGCTTTTACCATCCGGTAGAGGCGGATGAGAATCAGATCATGCTCAAGGAGGAACGAGTCCGAGAGTGGCTTGATAAGGGAGCAACGCCGACCCACACCGTTCGGAAGCTGCTCAACCGCAAAGACTTTCGTATTGGATAGTACATCGTGGAGACACTCTTGGAGAAAGAACTTGTTACCTACGTTGCGCGAGCTCTGGTGGACGACCCGGATCAGGTTGAAGTCAACATAATCGAAGGGGAGAAGTCGACCATCCTTGAGCTCAGGGTGTCACAGGATGACATTGGCAAGGTCATTGGGAAGCACGGCCGGATTGCCAAGGCAATTCGGACCATTCTCAGCGCCGCGTCGACAAAGACCGGAAAGCGAGTCGTCCTCGAAATTCTCGACTGATGTCCGACGAGATCGCCATTGGCCGTGTGGGTAAACCGCACGGTCTCAAGGGCTGGGTCTGGGTATACACTCTCTCGGGGGAGACCGCCCATTTCCACCGACTTGAAACCGTATGGCTTCGCGCTACGGATCGTGAGCGATCCGCCGAGATCGAAGAGCTTGCAGATCGCCCGCGCGGCCTGGTAATGAAGCTCCGCGGGATTGACACCGTGGACGACGCCGCCGCCATTCGCGGGTGGGAGCTGTGGGCACCGAAAGAGGCCGGGGCGCCCCGG
>CAYPTH010000112.1:2491-10066 GCA_964413635.1 uncultured Spirochaetaceae bacterium | reverse complement strand
AGTACCTGCCGCCGCGGAAGGACCTCTCCCACGGGGCGAACTTCCTCTACATGCTCCACGGGGAGGAGCCCGGCGAGCTCGAAGGTGAGATCATGGACAAGGCGCTCATTCTCCACGCCGAGCACAGCCTGAACGCCTCCACCTTCACCGCACGAGTGGTGGCAAGCACCATCTCCACCTGCTACTCCAGTATTTCGGCGGCCATCGGCGCCTTGTACGGCAGCCTCCACGGCGGCGCGAACGAGCGCGTCCTCGACATGGTCAACGAGATCGGCTCAAAAGATAAGGTCGAGGCGTGGGTCGATAACGCCATCTCCGAAAAGAAGAAGATCATGGGCATGGGTCACCGCGTCTACCGCGCCAAGGACCCCCGCGCCACGGTAATTGAAGACTACCTCTACAAGCTCAGTGAGAAGCAGAACGACTTCAGCCACTACGAGATCTTGAAAGAGATCGAGCGCGTCTTCCGCGACCGCATGGAGGAGAAGGGCAAGCCCATCTACCCGAACGTCGACTTCTTCTCCGGCGCCGTGTACACCAAGCTCGGCATCCCGCAGATCCTCTTCACGCCGGTCTTTGCCATGGCACGCGCCGCCGGCTGGCTCAGCCACATCCTCGAACAGCGGCAGGACAACCGCATCTACCGGCCCCGGGCACTCTACACGGGCGAGCAGGACAAGAAGGTGCTGCCCGTGGAAGAACGCCCGTAGCGGTCATCCACCGGCAGACAAAAGCCCCGCCAACAGGCGGGGCTTTTTCACGCTCAGGCAGTGTGACGGCCACCCTCCGGGAGCCGCGGAGAGGTTGACGCCGCACCGCGACCGGGTGACGGATCGGCGACGATCTCGCGTCCTCGCGGGAGTCGCCGGGCCGGCGCCCGTGGCAGGTGCGGGGCCGGGATAGTCCCCGCGCGGCGCGCGGGTTCGGCCGCCGCGGGAGCCGCGTCAGTTCGGAGAGTAGATCGTCTTCAGCGTCTCCACGCCTTCCTGCACGTGCGTGGCGGAATCATCGAGCTGGCTCTGCTCCTCATCGGTGAGGTCGAGCTCAATGATCTGCTCGACGCCGTTCTTGCCGAGAAGGACGGGGACGCCGAGGAAGATGTCGCTGTGGCCGTACTCGCCGCGGAGGTAGGCGGAACAGGCGGCAATGCGCTTCTCGTCCTGCACAATGGAGGAGACCATCTCGGCGACCGAGGCGCCGGGGGCGTAGAAGGCGCTTCCCTTCTTCAGATAGCTCACAATCTCGCCACCGCCCTTTCGGGTACGCTCCACGAGGGACTCGATCTCCTCCGCCGACAGGAGCTCGGTGAGGGGGAAGCCGGCCACCGAGGTGTAGCGCGGCAGGGGCACCATGCTGTCGCCATGGCCGCCGAGGACCATGGCCTGCACGTCCGAGGGGACCACGTCCAACTTCTCGGCAATGAAGTAGCGAAAACGCGTGGAGTCGAGGATCCCCGCCATGCCGATGACCTTCTTCAGGGCGAAGCCGGTCTCCCGGAGCGCCACCATGCTGATGACGTCGAGGGGGTTGGCGACGGCAATGACGATTGCGTTGGGGGCGTACTCGGCAATTGCCTGACTTGCGGCCTTTGCAATGCCGACGTTGGTCTTTAACAGATCCATCCGGTCCATTCCGGGCTTGCGCGGAATGCCCGCGGTGTGAACGACGACGTCGGAGTCGGCAATGTCGGCGTAGTCGTTGGTTCCGACAATGTTGACGTTGTACTTCCGCAACGGCGCCGCGTGGAGGAAGTCGAGAGACTTACTCTGCGGCAGCCCTTCCACGACATCGACCATGACGATGTCGGCAATGTTCTTCTCTGCAATGTAGTAGACCGCTGTGGCGCCGACGTTTCCCGCGCCGATAACTGATACCTTGCTCATCTTCCGCCTCCTTTACGCGCCGTTGCCGAGGATGTCTTTGAGATCGTCGGCGGACTGCTTGAACTGCGATTCCTCGTTTGCACTCAGGTTCGGCAGCAGAACGCGCTCGGCGCCATTGCGTCCCACCACAACGGGGAGATTCATGGCGACGCCGTCAATGCCATATTCGCCTTCGAGCATGACCGAAAGCGGTATGATCCGCCGCGTGTTGCGGTGCACCGCCTCCGCGACGTCGCAGGCGGCTGCCGAAGGGGCGTAGTAGGAGTTGGCCCGCTGTGCCATCTCGACAATGAGGTCGCCGGCGCGGCGGGTCTTCTCGAAGATCTCTCCAAGGCGTTCCGGCGTGAGAAGCTTTGTTACAGGCACCCCTGAGACGGTCGTGTAGTCCGGAAGCGGAATCATGGCGTCGGAGTGGCGGCCTACCACGGTCGCCGAGACGTTATCCATGGCCACGCCGAGCTCCGTGGCAATGAGGTAGCGCATTCGGGTCGAGTCGAGAACAGCGCCGAGGCCGAGAACCTGCGTGCGCGGAAGCTTCGACTCCCGGACGAAAACGGTGGTGAGAAGGTCCACCGGTTCCGTGGCCACCAAGAACACACTCGAGCTACCCTGCGCCTGCTTGGCGAGGTCCGCAATCATTGACTTGTTCTGATCGAAGAGGTCCTCCCGCTTCATCCCGGGTTGCCGAACCGCGCCGGCTGCGACGATCACAATAGGACTCTTCATGACTTCGTCCAGGGTGTCGGTGCCGTGAATCTCTGTTCGGTAGCCGCGGATAGGGGCAGCCTCCATCATATCCAGCGCTTTTCCTTTGGAAAGGCCCTCCTGAATATCATGGAGCAAGACATCCCCGACAACTTTTTCGGCAATGAAGAAGGCTGTGTTTGCCCCCACGTTTCCACTGCCGATGATCCCGATGTTTGCCATTTGAATCTCCTGCTGGTAGTATACAGCGCGCCGCGCCCCGCCGGGGCGGAGGCGACATCACCGGATTGTCGGTCAACATCCAACATACAGTCAAGGAGGCGACCGTGGCAAAAGCTGAGCACAATACTCGAGTTGAATCGGATTCCATGGGAGAGGTGCGAATTCCGGGGTGGGCCTACTGGGGCGCCCAGACGCAGCGCGCCGTCCAAAACTTCTCGGTGAGCCCCTTGCGCATACCCCGTCCCTTCATCCGCGCCCTGGCGCTCATCAAGAAGCACGCGGCGAAGGCCAACGCCGAGCTGGGCTTGGTGGAGCAGCGCTTGGCCGACGCCATTGTGAAGACTGCCGACGAGGTACTGGAGGGAACGTGGGACGACCACTTTCCAATTGATGTCTTCCAAACCGGCTCCGGCACCTCCTGGAACATGAACATCAACGAGGTGCTGGCAAACCGCGCCAACGAGATGCTCGGCTCCGGGCTGGGCACCCGCTCACCGGTGCACCCCAACGACCACGTGAACCGCGGACAGTCCTCCAACGACGTCATTCCCACCGCCGTCCACATTTCGAACCGGATGGAGCTCGACGAGCTCTTAGACGCCCTCGCCGTCCTCGAGGGCTCCTTGCGCGCCAAGACCAAAGAGTTCGCCGAGGTCTACAAGCTCGGCCGAACCCACCTGCAGGACGCCGTTCCCATGACCCTCGGTCAAGAGTTCTCCGGCTTTGCCGAACAGATTGCCAAGGCCATTGGGCGCGTCCGCCACGTCCAGGGCAATCTCGAGGAGCTCGCCCTCGGTGGTACGGCGGTGGGGACCGGCATCAACTGCCATCCGGAGATGCCCGCCAAGGCCATTGCCGGCATTGCGGAAGAAACCGGCATCCGCTTCGTCGAGGCGGCGAATCGCTTCGAGGCTATTGCCGCCCGGGACGCCCAGGTCGAGCTCATGGGGGCGCTCAACGGCCTGGCCACGGCCCTCATGAAGATCGGCAACGACCTGCGCTTGCTGGCCAGCGGTCCCCGCGGAAGCATTGGGGAGATTACCCTCCCCTCCCTGCAGCCGGGGAGCTCCATCATGCCGGGGAAGGTCAATCCAGTGATCCCGGAGATGATCATCCAGGTCGCAGCCTACGTCTCGGGCAAGAACGTCTCGGTGACCATGGCGGGACAGAATGGGCCGCTGGAGCTCAACATGATGCACCCCCTCATTGCCTTCGAGACGCTGGCAAGTCTGGACCTGCTCGCGAACTCTTGCCGCGCCTTTGCGGAGCGCTGCATTGACGGCCTGACTGCAAACACCGAGCGTCTGGACTACTGGATTGAGTGGAGCCTTGCCCTGGTGACGCCCCTTGCAACGGAGATCGGCTACGATCAGGCGGCAAAGCTCGCCTACACAGCCTACAAGGAGAACCGGAAGATCCGGGACGTCGTCGAAGAGGCGGGAGTGGTGTCGAAGGAGAAGCTCGACGAGCTCCTGGATCCCCGCCGGATGGTATGAGCGCCGGTCGGTTGCATTCCGATTAGGCGCATAGTAGACTGGGCAAACTCACAACAGAGAGCAGAAGGAGAGTCGGATGGCGCTCAACTACGCGGATCCTGATTACCAAGAGGCAATGCGGCTGTACCTCTCGGGGGAGTGGACCGAGGCGGAGAAGGCCTTCACGAAGCTCAAAGACAACTATAGCGATAGCACCTTCATCTACCTCGTCCTCGGCAACATCCACTACTCCCTGGGCAATCTCGATACGGCGGTGGATTACTACGACCAGGCCCTGAAGATCGACGCCAACTACGGTGTCGCCTACTACAAGAAAGGCGTCTGCCTCTACCGCAAGGGACAGCTCCAGGAGTCGCTTGAGAGCTTTCAACATGTGGTCGACCTGAAGAATCAAAGCCACGCAATGGCACGGTACTTCATTGGCCTGATTAACATGTTCCTCGGAAACGATGGTGAAGCGGAACAGGCCTTTGACGGCTTTCGCACGCAGTCTCCCGAATCACACATTGCGGATTTCTATCTTGCGCACCTGAAGATCAAGCAACGAAACTTTGTAGAGGCCCTGGATCTTCTCACGGAACTGGCCAAGCGCACGCCCAACTTCGCCGAGGTGCATTACATGCTCGGCGCCGCACATTACGGCCTGCACAACAACACTGAGGCTATCAACGCCTTTCGGCGATCAATCGACCTCAACCCCGACGATGAGCGGGCTCGCAATAAGCTGATGCTGCTAACGGAAGTTCAGTGGCCGTAAGCGCGAAAGAGGACACGAGATGACGCTGTACGTTTGCAACGTGTGCGGATACATCTACGATCCCCAGGAAGGGGATCCCGACGCCAACATTCCGCCCGGGACGTCCTTCGAAGATCTTCCCGAGGACTGGGTGTGCCCGGTATGCGGCGCGCCCAAGGAAGAGTTCTCCCCGGAAGAGTAAGGCCGCGGGGCACGGCGCCGCAGGCAGCGGCGGCCGTCGACATCAGATCTATTTCTTCTGCAGTTTCTGACGCATCTTTCGCGTGCTCGGTTTCTTCTCGGCCTGTTCGGGCTGGAGCGCTTTGCGCTCGGCGCGCTTCTTCATCCACACAACTACCAGAATCCCCGCGGCAACCATGATCAAGCTGTAGAACTGACTGGCAATGAAGTTCCACGGCGTCAGCAGCAGATAGGGCGGATTGGCAATGCCGGCCAGTTGCAGGGAAAAGTCGCCGCGGAGTGGAACGCGAAAGTAGTCGATGACGAAGCGGAAGAAGCCGTAGCCTATGAGATAGATGCCGATGTTCGTGCCTTTGGGCTGCTCACGCTTTCGAAAGATGAACCACATGACCAGCCACATGATGACGCCCTCGGTGAAGGCCTCGTAGAGCTGAGTCGGGTGACGGGGCAGGTTCACGAGCCCCTCGACGCCGGTGAGGTCCATACCCGCCTCCGCGGCGGTCTCTTGCACCCAACCCTCGTCTGCGGGGAAACGGCGGGCGTGTGGGAAGATCACGCCCCAGGCGGCGGTGGTCACGCGGCCGAAGAGCTCGCCGTTGATGAAGTTTCCCAGGCGCCCAAAGGTGTAGCCCAAGGGGATGCTCACCATGAGAATGTCACCCCATTCGAGGATGTCGATCTTGGCACCTTTGCGGTTCTTCACTCGGGTGTAGATCAGCGCCGCCACAACCGCCCCGACGAGCCCGCCGTAGTAGTTCATGCCCTGGAGACCGACGAAGTTCATGTTCGCGTCGAAGGGCCAGAATATGAGCCACGGCTTCGCCAGATAGTAGCCGCTGGGATCGAAGAGGAGCGTCGCGAAGAGGCGCGCGCCCACCAACAAGCCCAGGATGGCCCAGAAGAAGAGGTTGAGCACCGTGTCCTCATCGACCTCCAGCTTCCGCCGGCGCACCTCGTAGCGAAAGAGGAAGTAGGTGATGGCGAAGGCCACCAGATACATGAGGCCGTACCATCTGAAGGGAAGCCCCGGAATGATCTCGGTGGAAACCCAATTGGGAAACTGGAAATAGGCAAGCATTTGCGCTCCTCCGACGATTCGCCCTACGGTAAAGAGGCGCACAGGGGGTGTCAAGCGTCGCTGCGGTCGCGCAGGACGACGAGATCGGATAGAGTACGGGTATGGCACGGCTCAAGGACGAGCAGAAGCGCGAGTCCATTCAACAGACGGCAAAGATGCTCTTTGCCCAGGACGGCTTTTTCAATACCTCAATCTCCGACATTGTCCGGGAGAGCGGCTTCTCCGTCGGAACGATCTACACCTACTTCAAGAGCAAGGACGAGATTGTCCGGAGCATTGTCGACGAGGGGTGGGAGGTGTTCCGCGCCCGCCTCCAGTCAAGCCTCGAAGAGGCCGCAAGTCCGCAGGAGGCGCTGGCCGTGGTTCTCGACCGTTTCCTGCCGGAGCTCCTCGACGACCTCGATCTCATCAACATCCTCCTCACCGAAGCACTGCAGTACACGGGTCTCGAAGCGAAGATCCACGAATTGCGGGAACTGATCGGGACGCTCCTCGGCAAGGCCAGTGTTGCCGGCCAGCTCTCAGAAAAACAGCTGGAGGCGGCCATGATGGTCTATTTCCTGGGCGTGCTGGACAGTGCGCGAATAGCCACCTCAACGATGATCGATGTCACCGTGAAGGACGTAGTTGCCTTCGTCCGCCATACCGTGGAGGAGGCGCTGGGCGTCAACTTGCCGCAGGACGCCGCCGCCGAGCCGTAATCACGATCAGCCGCAACACCTCCATTCACCAGGGCCGCCGTCACCGGAATCGCAAGCATCGGAAAAAGTGGGTTTGGGTCAATCCGGCAGGCCATCTAGGTTTTCGTTGTGCCTGCGGGGGTCCGGCTTGTCTCACGAATCCTGCGGCGTGTTGTCTGGAAATGTTACCTCGAATCACCGGAGAGGCCGATTCCCAGGCATACCCGCAGGCGGACCAGGAACCGCCCCAGCTCGCCCCGCGCCCGTCCGCGAAGATAGGCGCGGAAGTGGGGTGACCGCGAAAGAAGGTAGGCCCGCGCCACGGGCCGAACTGCAGTAACGAGGATCCGCGTGACTCGGCGCTCCCGATGCACTCTTCGCACAAAGGACGCGAAGGTGTGGACCTGGTAGCGCAGAACCGCTTGACTGCCTACGGTATCCATGAAGGCGCAGTGGAAGGGCTCGCGACCAAAGGCCCTGAACATGATCTCCAAGTAGTCCCGATACATGATGCGCCAGCCGGGGCGGCGGGCTTCGTGGCGGCCACGCACAGCGCCCGGGCGACATCGGCAAC
>CAYPTH010000112.1:0-2391 GCA_964413635.1 uncultured Spirochaetaceae bacterium | reverse complement strand
CCGGGGCGGCGGGCTTCGTGGCGGCCACGCACAGCGCCCGGGCGACATCGGCAACGTCGCAGGGTTCCACAGCTGTTTCGGGAGGCATATCGAAGAGCAGCGGATCCATGACAAGGGAGTCCGTCGCCACCACGTAGGAGAGTCGAAGGATGGTCCAGCGCAGAGCCGAGGTGCGAATCACCTCCTCGGCCGCGAGCTTCTGATTGCCGTAGGCGTCCTTCGGATTGGGCGCCGGGTCATCTCCCTCCGTTATGAGCGGCCGTTGTACGCGATCTCCGTACACGGCAATGGACGACGCATAGACCAGTCGTGCCGTCGGCGCCTCCGTCTCTATGGCGCGCACCAGAGTTTCAGTCCCTTCCACATTCACCCGATGTGCGAGATCCGGCTCCCGGTCGGCAAGCGGAGGAATAATCGCGGCCAAATGGATCACCGCATCCGCGTCGCACACCGCCTGCGCAACGCCCGAATAGTCGGTGATCTCAGCCGTGAGATGGCGCAGGCGGTCGTTCGGCGCTCGCAGGAGCCGCCGGCGGATACCCCGCTTCGGCCGGAGCCGGTCAAGAGCCGTCACGCGGTGGCCTCCTCGGAGAAGCTCCGTCACGACTCGTCGGCCAACCGTGCCGAGCGCCCCAGTTACGACTAGATTCACCACCTTCCTCAATATAAAGAACGAATGATGGGCACAACACACAAGCCATCAACGTAAGATATACTCTAGGCGTCATGGCTTTCGACCTAGACCCGCCTGCCAGGCCGTATTCCCGAGGCATAGCTGCTCGACTTGCAACGCACGTGCGTGCGTTGACCGACCTTGATCCCGTCTCGCTCGCGGACGATTTGCGGCGTCGGCTTTTCGTACTCGTATTCGTCGTTGTGATCATTCCGATCGTGGCGAGCTTCGCCATCATGGATGTCGTCCAAGGGGACGTGCTCGACGCAGTAGTTGAAGGCGCCTTCGGACTCGTCCTTATCCTTCTGACTATCCTCCTCCTGCATCTCCCGCAGCCGCAGCTAGTGTACTGCATCGTCATTGCAGCTCTAAGCGCCCTCCTTATCTATCTTGTGTTCGATCCGGTTGAGGGAGCAGCGCGGTTGTACTGGTGTTTTCTGTACATTCCCCTGGTTTCATTCACCCTCGGAAGATGGAGCGGGACGATACTCGGCGCGGCCCTGTTGACAGTGATCATACTCCTGCAAACTGAGGTGCTTGGCGCAGGCCCCGTGGTAGGCGACGCACTTTTTCTGCGCTTCGCGGTTACATACGTCGTGCTGGGGATCTTGCTGCACGTTGCCGAGTACGCCCGGCAGCGCACCCACCAGACTTTGGCGCTGGAACACCGTGAGCTCCATGCCGCGCATGAGGAGATTCGTCGTCTCTCAATCACCGATCAGCTGACCAAGGTATATAACAGGCAGTACTTTTCCGAGCGCTTGCCGGCCGAGATCGAACGCGCAACACGCTACAATCATACCTTGTCCATCATCGTAACGGACATTGACCACTTCAAATCGGTGAACGATAACTTTGGACACCAAGCCGGTGACGCTTTGCTGCGGCTCATCGCCGATAGCCTGTCGAGCTCGCTCCGCAGCGATATTGACTGGATTGCCCGATACGGTGGCGAGGAGTTCCTCATCGTCCTGCCGGAGACAGGCGCGAACGAGGCCATGAAGGTCGCGGAACGACTGCGTGCGGCCGTGGAATCTGCGCGTGTTGACTGGGACGGCACACAGCTCGCCTGTACGGCAAGCTTTGGTGTCGCAGCACTGACGGCAGATCGGGCGACGGTCGAGAGCCTTTTCCAGGCCGCGGACCGCTGTCTCTACCGGGCGAAACACCGGGGCCGCAATTGCGTGGTATCCGCCGAGCTCTCCGGTCCGACGATCTAGCGCCGGAGCCGATCGAGAGGACTGACGACGCCGGTCTTGTTCCGCGTCGCGACGTGCGTATAGATCATGGTGGTTTGTACGTTGGCGTGGCTGTCGACGCCGCCCTTCGACACGGCAGCTTGGATTCTGCGTTGCAAGGTTGCCGGATAAACGTGATGCCGCGCGGTCCCGCCGGTCGGCGTCATACAGTCGCCGCATCTCGCGCAGGTGCGCGTGCATCTGCTCGTGCAGACTCGCCGGGAAGAGGGTCCATCGATCCTTACCGCCCTTTCCCGACCGAATCATGATTCGCTCACCCTCGAAGTCCAGGTCCTGCACGCGAAGGTTTAAGCACTCCGCAAGGCGTAGCCCACCCCCGTAGATGACTGCCGCCATGAGCCGGTACTCCCCATCAAACTCGGCGAGTAGCTTGCCGACCTCCGCCGGGGAACGCGTGCACGAATGGCCGAGTCAAGCCCGTCCACCTCTCGGCGAAGCACGTGTCGGTAGAAGAACAAC
>CAYPTH010000111.1:0-10081 GCA_964413635.1 uncultured Spirochaetaceae bacterium | reverse complement strand
TGCTCTGGAAGTAGACCTCACCGTCGACACGGATACCCGCAATGAGCTCGTTCATGCGGTTGAGGCAACGCAGGAGGGTGCTCTTGCCGCAACCTGACGGTCCGATCAGCGCCGTAACCTCGTTGCGTTCGAAGCGGAGGTTCACGGAGCACGCGTCGGTCTGGGATGTTGAAGAGTTCTTTCTCGTTGTATGGCCGGAGGTATTCGCCATGGCGAGCGAGCGCGCCACCCCGGGCGAGCTCAACGAGATCCGGGGCGCCGCCGAGACCTACCTGGACACCTTCCGGGATATCGCTCAGAAGACGACACTCGAAAAACGGGAGGCCACCGAGGATGAGCACCGAGCCATCCGAGACGGGTACGGGGCCTTCTTACAAGCCGCACTTTCGGCGAGCCACAATAAGGTCTTTGCCCTCATGTTCGGGCCGTTTCACTCGGTCCGGTCGTTGCGCAATTGGGAAAGCCCGGACGCAAGCACGGATGAGCTCGTTCGAATTGAGTCCGCCGTCGTTCACCGCGTTCTCGAAGCGGTGGAAGCAATGACGCAGACCCCGGTGGGTCAGCCGACACGGATTCCGGTGGACATTGTCGCCTATGCCCGTCAACGCGGGCTGGATTAGGCAGATGGGGGATCGACCCGACACTTCCCGAGGTCCGGATTTGGGCGCTCGCCTTTCAACAAGCTCCGAAACACGCTTCCGGTGGTGCCGCTCCTCTTGACGGCAGTCGTCATATGCGTTGTCGTAAGTATGAAACTCTTGCGATTCGAGGGGAAAAGACCATGAAGCGCGTTGCACTTTCTGCCATACTTCTCGTTGTGATTGGTTCGACAATGCCCGCACAAACCATGACGCCCAAAGAGGCCATTCGACAGCTCTTCACCAACGGTGCAGATTCACTCAGCTATACCGAGCAGTTCAAAGCGGCACTCTCTCCCAGCCAACTCCAGGCGGTACTGGATCAGATCTCGGGTCAGCTCGGCTCCTTCAAGGAGGTTCGCGGCGACAGCAATCCATACACCGTGGTCTTCTCCGGAGGCACGGCAAGCACCCTTGTGCAACTGGATGACAGCGGTCGCATGGCGGGACTCCGCTTCACCCAGATCACACCGGCTGCGGGAGATTTGGAGGAGTCCGTATCCACGCTCCAGGACCTCCCCGGCCGGGTGTCCTACCTTGTCATGAGAGACGGGGAAACAATCGCGGAGCAGCGCCGCCAGGAAGCATTGGCGGTTGGCTCGACCTTCAAGTTGGCGGTGTTGGCTGCCGTGGATGAGGCTGTTTCCACGGGGGATCTCAGCTGGGACCAAGTAGTGACGGTGAAGGACGAATGGCGAAGCCTACCGACGGGACTCGTCCAGGATTGGCCCACGGGATCCCACGTAACCGTACAAACCCTGGCCACGCTCATGATCTCTCAGAGCGACAACACGGCGACGGACGCACTCATCGACCTTGTGGGCAGGCGAGCCGTTGAAGCCTACGCGCCGAGCTCGACTCCCTTCCTGACGACACGGGAGGCGTTCGTCCTGAAGAACCCGGACAACTCCGAGCTCAAGGAGCGCTACCTCAGCGGCTCGACAAGCGCGAAGCGTCGTGTTCTTCGGCAGCTCACCGACCGGGAGCTACCGGATGCAGCGCTCTTTGGTGGCGCTCCGGTCTCCCCGGAGGTGGAGTGGTTCTTCAGCGTCGAGGAGCTGTGCTCGCTCATGGCGCGGGTCTCCGACATCGATCTCACAACAGTGAATCCGGGGCCGGCAAATGCGGATGAGTGGCAACGGATCTCCTTCAAAGGCGGCTCCGAACCGGGCGTCCTGAATATGACTACCCGGCTCACCGCGGAGGACGGGACTCACTACTGCGTCTCGGTCACGCAAAACCGAGATGACGCCGCCATTGATCAGAACGCCTTCGTCATTGCGTACCAGGGGATTCTTGGGTCTCTGAGGTAGACCGAACGACGGCGCCCCAGGCGCGTAGCCGCGACTCAATGAAACTCACAATGTGCTCGTGCTCCTTGCGGCCACGACCGGCAACCTCTATCGGCTCTCCGAACTCAATGTGAATGGTGCTGTCGGGACGAATTTTCCCGAAGCCGCGGATCGCTCCTCGCTCACCCCAGAAGTCACTCTTGATGGCAATTGGAACGGCCCGAACGCCGGCGGCAGCGGCGAGCTTGGTGCCCAGAGAGTTGAAGGTTTGCCGATTGAACTCCGGCGTTCGGGTGCTCTGCGGATAGATGATGAGCGACACGCCGCGCTCGAGACGCGCCTGACCCTCCGTAAGGACCCTCATGAGATCGTCCCGGGCGTTCTTGCGCTCGACGGGAATTGGATCTCGAGTCCGGAGAAGCGGGCCGAGAAAGGGATGCGTCATGAGCTCACTCTTGACGACAAAGGTCACCGGCATGAACGGGACAATGATTACGGGGTAGATCTGGGTTTCCAGCGTGCTCATGTGATTGCTAATGAACACGAAGGGTCCCTGCTCCGCCGCGTTGCGTATGTGTGAGAGTCCGCGTATATCGAAGCGGCCGCCGTTTCGCTCAATTATGCGCATGACACGGTACGAGCTGGCCGCCCAATCCGCGGCGGTGTAGTTCCCTATCCGCGCTTCCAGGGAGCTGCGCACCGCCTCGCCGAAATACTGCGGATAGAAGAACCATCGCCAGATGCCGGAAAGCAGGCGCAAGAGCGGACGCGCGCGATCCGTGGGGGTCTGGTAGCTATCACCGGGGAAGTAGGTCTTCATGCCGGTGAGTATGCCATACCTCGTACCACAAAATCAGCAGAAACCCGAAAAAGCTAATTGTATAAATAGCTCTATTTAGGATAGACTAGGGTGCTATACGGATATCCGGCATGCGACATTCTACTGATCAGACCCAACGAATGTCTGGATCTTCCTCATGCTCCTCGTGGGACTCTCTCTGGCCGCGCGCGGCGCCCCGCGTACAGCCGCGCATGTGCTTCTCCTCTACGGTTCCGCCGGGGCGTTCCTGAGACGACGGCGAGAGATCGGCGCGGCCATGGGGATCATTGTGCCGGCGCTCGTGCTGCACGTCTCCTTTTCCTCCCGAAACGGTGAGCATGGTGACCTTCGTGTTGATCGCCATTGCCGGAGCCTTCTCACTCCACAGTACCCGCACTCGCCTCGTTGCCGAGCGCGACCGAGCTCTTGAGCAGCGAGGGTGATCCAACCCGCCGGTCGGAGTACTTCGAGCATCTCCGTGGAGCGGTGGACCATCTCGGGACCCTCGCGGACGACATTCTCGATTTCCACAAGCTCAGTGCCGGTCATGTGGAGATGAGAAACGACACATTCACCCCGGAGCAGACGCTCCGGGGGGTGGTGAGTCTCTTTGATCCGAGGGCGGAGAGTATGGGACTGGGTCTTCCCATCTGCCGTAAGATCGTTGAGGCCATGGGCGGTAGCATCGACTTCGACTCCACACCGGGCCAAGGATCTCGCTTCTGGTTCACGGTTCCGACGCTCCGAATTCCTCCACAGCTGGTGACAGTCCCCAGGACCAACGACGACGCCGAACCGTCCATGACTCTCCGGGCACTCCTCGCGGAAGACGAGAAGGCCAACGCGCTTGTCGACGTCCACATGCCTGAAACGGACGGGATCGGGGTAATCCGGCAAATCCGCCGGCTCGAGGCGGAGCTCGGGCGCGACTTGGGCCTATATGCCGGGACGGACCTGGTCAACTCCGTGGACTAGACGCGACACGGCGCTCTACCTCCGCCGTGTCCTAACTCGCAGGGCGTACAAGGAAAACGCGAAGGGCACCACGCTCAAGATGAGACAGGCGATGAGCCCCTCGAGGAGGGGTTCCGCTGCCCACCCCGTTATAAAGAGGCTACGAAGCCCACCGAGGATGTAGCTCACCGGGTTCCAGGTAGCCACCGCCTTCAACCAGCCCTGGAGGTACTCCAGGGGAAAGAGCGCGGTGCTCAGGAAGGAGAGGGGGAAGAAGAGGAAGGAGGCGCCCTGGGTCGCCCCGGAGCTGCCCGTGATCAGCGCGACCCCCACGGTAAAGCCGCCGAAGCCGGCGCCAATGAACGCGGCAAAGACGACGGCCACGGCAATCCCGGCGACACCCGTGGCGGGATCGAGACCGGCAAGCAGGGCAACACCGACCAGGACCAGGGACTGCGCGCCAATGGCCAGACCGCCGGCAAGGATATGTCCCAACACCAGGGCGCTCCGGGACACCGGTGTCAGCGACAGCTTGTCGAAGTAGCCGTTCTCCAGATCGCGGATCATGGCCTGGCCCGCCGGCGCATTGAGGGCGCCACTGATAATGCTGAAGGGCAAGATGAAGGCCAGATAATCCACGCTCTCGAGGCCGGGCAGGAAGCCGGCCGATCCGCCGATTGCCGACTCGAAGACGAAGAGGAAGAAGGCGCCAATGATCAGATTCGGGACGATGGTCGCCGGCAGCCGCGTGAGGACCAGCAGGCTGCGACCGGTCATCATGGCGAGCTGGGGAAGAACCCCGGCTCGGTCGCGGCTGAGGTCGAGGGGCGGCGCGCTTTCGACTGCAGTGATCATGCTGCGTCCTCCGAATAGCGTTGGCCGGTGACCTTGAGGAATACGTCATCCAGGCTCGGCTGCGTCACGGTGAGCGCAGTCGGGTGCAGACCGGCCGCGTCCAGAATCTTGGCGATGCGCGGGACCGCCTGTGCCGCGGAGGACAGGTAGATGCGAACGGTTCGTCCGTCGAGCTGCCGCTGTGAGCTCACATTCGACACAAGCTGCTCCGCCTTCCCCGCAGCATTCCGATCGTCGAAGGTGAGGTTGATCGCCTCCCGGCCGACCTGAGCCTTGAGCTCTTCCGGCTTACCCTCGGCGACGATCTTCCCTTGGTCAATGATGGCCACGCGGTCACCAAGCTGGTCGGCCTCCTCGAGGTACTGCGTCGTGAGAAAAATGGTCATTCCCCGCTCCCGGTTGAGCCGGCGAATCTCATCCCACACGTCGCGGCGGCTCGTGGGATCCAGACCGCTGGTCGGCTCGTCCAGAAAGAGAATGGCGGGCTCGTGAACCAGCGCCAGCGCCAGGTCCAGGCGCCGCCGCATGCCGCCCGAGTACGTGCCGACCCGGCGGTCGGTGAACTCCGTGAGCCCGACCACCTGCAAGAGCTCGTCGGCGCGGCGCGCCGCCTCCCGGCGGTTCATGCCAAAGAGGCGCCCCTGCAGCGAGAGAAGCTCCCGCGACTTCATGACCGGATCGATGCCCACCTCCTGGAGGGCAACCCCGGCAATGCGCCGGACGTAGCCGGGCTGCCGCACCACGTCGTAGCCGCCGACAGTTGCCGTGCCTTCACTCGGAAGGCTCAAGGTCGTCAGGATTGAGACGGTTGTGCTCTTGCCGGCGCCGTTGGGGCCAAGAAAACCAAAGACCTCGCCGTCGCCTACCGAAAAGCTGACGTCGTCGACGGCGGCGAAGGTGCCGAAACGCTTTACGAGGCTCTCCACCGCAATGGATCTGGTCATGCTGGTCAATGTACCGAACAGATGTTAGTGCGGGCAACGAAAACCCAGAGCCCGCCACCATTCAATGAAATTGTCACAATTCAATGCTGACTCTGCCGCCACCTCATGACTATTTTGTAATGTCATGGGAAAGATCATGGAGATTGAAGGCCTCAGCAAGGGCTTCGGGTCCGTACAGGCCGTGAACAATATCAGCTTCGGGATTGAAGAGGGCATCTGCTTCGGCCTCCTCGGACCGAACGGGGCGGGAAAGACCACTACCATCGAGATGATGGAAGGGATCCTCCCGCCGACCAGCGGCACCATCCGTTACCGGGGCAACCCGATTGATCAGCGCTTCAAGGAGCGCGTGGGCATTCAGTTCCAAAACACCGCACTTCCGGAGTTCATTACCGTGAAGGAGACCCTGGAGCTCTTCCGCGCCTTCTACCCCAATCCCAGGCCAACGGAAGATGTTATCGATATCTGTTCCCTCGGGGAATTCCGCGACCGGGACAACCGAAAGCTCTCCGGCGGCCAACGACAGCGCCTTCTCCTCGGTATTGCCATTATCCCGCACCCCGACATTGTCTTTCTGGATGAGCCGACTACCGGTTTGGATCCGCAGGCGCGGCGCAACTTTTGGTCGCTCATCGGCCGGATACGGGAGGAGAAAACCACCGTCGTCCTGACGACCCATTACATGGACGAGGCCGAGCTCCTCTGCGATGAGATTGCCATCATGGACCACGGGGACATTCTGGAGCAGGACAGTCCGGCGCGGCTCTTGGACAAGCACTTTGATGGCGCCGTCGTCACCATACCCACGCCGGAAGACCCATCACGTCTGCCCGCGGGAGCACACATTGTCAACGACCACGTCGAGATTACCGCGGACGAGATTGACACCACGGTGAAGCAGCTCCTCGACGGCGAGATGAATCTCAACGGCTTGAACATTCACAAGCCGGATCTCGAGGATCTGTTCATCAAACTCACCGGGAGCTCCCTCCGCGTCTAAGAGGAACCGCAGATGCGCACCTTCTACGCCATGTTCAAAGCACGCACCATGGAGTTTGTTCGGGATCGGGGAAGCTTCTTCTGGAACCTCCTCTTCCCGATCATCCTCGTGTTCGGATTCTCCTTTGCCTTTTCCGACCAGGGTACGACCAACTTCAAGGTCGGCGTCCTCGGCTCCCCGGAGGACGAGTTTCCCTTCATGCAGATCGAGCAGATCGATTTCGTCCAGTACGGTCCCGGGGCTGAAAACGAGTCCGCCGGCTCGGTTGACCTGGCGGCGGCAGTCGAGCGGGTGCGACGCCACGAGCTGGACATGGTCATCGACTTTCGAAAGCAGGAGTACTACATCAACCGTGAGTCGAGTACCGGACCGCTCCTCCGACGCCTCTTCGAGGCGGAGGTGGCCACGGCGTCGGCACCGGGCGTTGTTGGGGCCGGCGGCGGGGCTTCCGGCGGCGCCGGTTCCACCGCCGGCGGATCCCCCGCCACCGAAGCTTCGCTCTTTGCCGAGCAGGAGGTCACGGGAGAACCCATCCGCTACGTCGATTGGCTGGTACCGGGCGTAATCGGCATGAACATGATGTTTAGCTGCCTCTTCGGCATCGGCTTCGTCATTGTGCGTTACCGGAAGAACGGCGTGCTGAAGCGCTTCAAGGCGACCCCCGTCTCCGCGCTCAACTTCGTGGGCGCCCAGGCGGCGAGCCGCCTCATCATTGTCGTGCTGACATCCATTGTCGTCTACGCCGGGACCAACGTGTTTCTTGGCTTCATGATGAACGGCTCCTACGTGAACCTGCTTCTGATCACGATCCTGACAATCATATCGATGATATCCATCGGCCTCCTCTTCGCCTCCCGTCTCAAGAGTGAAGAGCTGGCCAGCGGGCTCTTGAACCTCGTCACCTTTCCCATGCTCATCTTCTCCGGCGTCTTCTTCTCGCTAGAGGGTACGCCGCAGGTCCTGCAGAGCTTCTCCCGGGCGCTGCCGCTTACGCACTTCATTGAAGGAGCCCGCGCCATCATGCTCGACGGCGCGGGATTCCTTCAGGTGGCACCCAACATGCTTTTCCTGGCCGCAATCAGCGCGGTCTTCCTGCTGCTCTCGTCCTTCATGTTCCGGTGGGAGTAGGGACGCACACTGCGCGTCTCGCGACTTGACGCGAGTCGATGCAGTGTGGATCTTCGAAACAAGCTCAAATGCCAAGCAAAGACGATGACGAAACAAGCCGCGTTCGGGCGCTCGAGCGTCACAACGCGGCCTTGACTCGGATACCACACGCTCTATCTCACATGGACGACCTGGATTCCTTCCTGCGCTCTCTGTGCAACACCGTTTCAGAGGCGGTAGAGGCGCCGTGGACGACCATTCTCACCCTTGATCTGGATCGCCGCCGGATTCGTGCCAACGTACTTGCAGACGATACCAAAGCCATGACCCCGCTTGCCGACTTCGACGAGGCCATGGAGGGACTGACCGGTTGGGTCACACAAAACCGGCAGGCGACGCGCTCTTCGGGCTCCGAACCGGACTCGCGTGAGTCCGAGGCGGTGCGGAACAAGCGCCGGGAGAACGATGTCGGCGCCGTCATGGTGTCACCGCTTATTCACGCGGACCAGATCCTCGGCACCGTCACGGCGGGCCGTAGGCTCGGCGAACCGGATTTCACTCACGCCGAGCTCGAGCTTCTCAGCGCCGTGGCGGAGCAAGCAGCAATCGCCATCCACACCCAGGACCTCTACGCTAAACGTAGACGCGAGCTCGCCGAGCGGGAGCTCCTCCTTCGGGAGATTCACCACCGGGTCAGGAACAACTTGAGCGTAATTAGTAGTCTGGCGCGGCTCCAGCAGGAGCAGACCGGGGCCGCCGGAGAGTGCGCCGCACTCGAAGATCTAGTCCGCCGCGTCCACGCAATGTCCTTAGTCCATGAGAAGCTCCACGAGAGCGAGGATCTGGCAACTGTACAGGTGGACGCGTACCTCTCGGAGCTCGTAGACAGCATCGTCGCCTTGGTCGACGGAAGCGACCGGAAGGTGGATGTCGAGGTGTCCGCGGAAAGAGCTGCCCTGGACATTGATACTTTGATCCCCCTCGGCTTAATCACCACCGAGCTCGTGTCAAACGTCCTGCAGCACGCCTTTCCGGACCGCTACCGGAGCGATCCCGCCCGTCACCCGGGCTTGGCCGTTTCATTCCACACTATCTCGGATACGTGCCGGTTGGAAATCTCGGACAACGGCGTGGGTCTCGACGACATCGCACAAGCACAGGAGGGGCGAGGCCTCGGCATTAGCCTTGCGCAATCCCTTGCCGCCCAGGTGCACGGTACACTCGAGCGGCTCCCTCACGACGGGACGCGGTGGCGCCTCTCCTTCCCGGCACGGGATTCCCGCAGCGTACCCGCGGTGGAGTCGTAAAACCGCCGGCGCACGCTGACCGGTGCCCCGCGCGTATGCTGTCTCGTCGATGGACCACGTGGGGAACACGGGGGCTGAGCACTGCTGATTGCAACGACGGTAGCGACGGTAAGGATTATCTACTCGCTTTGCCGGTACCGAGCGGGCGATTATTGGAGGAGCAGTCCCCCTTCCGGATCGTTTTTTTGACACTACCGATCACCGCCTGATCAAGCGTCCATGGGCCGCCCAAGATAGCGGCGGCGCTTTCGAGCTTGATGCAGTAATAGCTGTCCCGTTCGGGGTGAATTCCGAGCGCTTCAAGCGTGAGACTCGGCATCATTCCGGAGAACGCCTCTTAAGCCGCGATCCTGCGCTCTTCTCATTGTGAATACAATTGAATACAATTGAATGCGGAGGGATAATGGCAAAGACAATCACAATCCGTCTGGATGATGAGACCTACAATCTGATCCGCAATGCGGCCGAAGGCGAGATGCGAAGCATCTCGAACTTCATAGAGTATGCCACACTTGCTTACCTCACCGAGGAGTCGTTCGTCTCGGACGAAGAGATGGAACAGCTTCTCTCGGATGAGAAGCTTCTGGCCACGCTGAAGGGTGCCAGAAGCGATGTCGCCGAAAAGCGGTATCACATTGTCGAATAGGTATCGCATCGCCGAGACAGACTCGTTTCGGAAGCTGCTTCGCAAGAACACGTCTCTCGAGAGAGTCTATCGACGAATCGTGGAGGTCGTGTATCCGATGCTCCGCCGCGAACCGCACTTTGGCCCAAACATCAAGCGTCTGAAGGGAGACTACAGCGACTTCTATCGATACCGCGTCGGCGACTACCGGCTGTTCTATACCATCGAAGAAGAGAGCGTGATCGTCGTCGTGGCTGATCTGCGCTCTCGGCAAAATGCATATCACAAGTAGGTCGTATGCCCGTGGCTCGGACGCGAACACGCAACGGAGTCCATCAGCCGCGCCGTGCTCGGCTACAAGTGCGAAGATGAGCCGCGACAGAGAGAAGAATCCTGCTCAGGCCGATAGATGAGCTATATTTTAAGGAATGACCGGACTGAACGTCCTCCCGCCCAGGGACGCAGCACCCTGATACTCCCTGAACACAGCGAATACAGCCTGGACGGTGAGATTGCAGATCGGGTGTCGATCCGAGCGG
>CAYPTH010000110.1:0-10444 GCA_964413635.1 uncultured Spirochaetaceae bacterium | reverse complement strand
TGGGCCCAGCAGGACTTGAACCTGCGACCTACGGATTATGAGTCCGCAGCTCTAACCAACTGAGCTATGGGCCCGAGTGTTCCTACCGTACTTGGGACGTAGACCGCGGTCAAGTCGCCGCAGCCCCTTCCAAGATAGTACTCTTAGCATATGAGTGGCCACGACAGCACGGTTGCGCTTATCACCGGGTCAACGGATGGCATTGGACAAATTGCCGCCCGAATCATGGCAGAGGCAGGGACGCACGTGATCGTCCATGGCCGGCGGCAGAACCGCTGCCTCGAGACAGTCAAAGACATCCATCGCCATGTTCCCCATGCCAAGCTGGATTACCTCGTCGCCGATCTTTCAGCCCTGGAACATATCCCTTTGCTGCGAGGAAAGCTCCAGGAACTGACGGACCATCTTGACGTGTTGATCAACAACGCCGGCGTGGGCCCCGGACAACACGGCCAGGAGCGCGAGCTCAGCGCGGACGGCTACGAGCTCCGCTTCGCCGTCAACCATTTGGCGCCCTTTGCCCTGACCTGGGAGCTTTTGCCGCTTCTGCGGGCAGCGAAGAACGCGCGAATCGTGAACGTTTCTTCCGCCGCTCAGTCTCCCGTCGATTTCGAGGATCCAATGATGGCGCGCGATTTCGACCCAATGCGGGCGTATGCGCAGAGCAAGCTCGCCGCAATCATGTTTACCGTCAGTCTCGCGGAGCAGCTTCGGCACGAGGGGATTACGGCCAACGCATTGCATCCGGGCTCGCTGTTGGATACCAAGATGGTCCGGGAGACCTTCGGCACCGCCCGTGGTTCCGCCGAAGCCGGCGCGAAGAACGAGGTTTACTTCGCCGTCAGCCCGGAGGTCGAAGGCGTTACCGGCGCCTACTTCTACGAACGGCAACAGCGGCGCGCCCACGATCAGGCCTACGAGCCCGAAGCTCGAGAGCGGCTCTGGCGGCTGAGTGAAGAGCTCACCGGTATCGATTTCGATCCCGGGGGAAAGGCAGGCTAGACCCCATGGCTCAACATCTCGCCGAATCAGGCACCCTCGCCTCGGGGCTTCCCTACGCGACCTTGGGAGAGGCGGAAAACGATCTAGTCATCTTCGATACGGTACGAGTCAACAACCGGCCCTTGGAGGGGCTCCGGCTTCAGGGCGCTCGGGATGCGTATGAGGAATACCTGGAGCACCGGCGGATCCACATCATTGAGCGGCGGAACAGCATGCCGATCGACTACGATGTCGACGACATGGTACGCGACTATGAAAAAGCGGTACCGCAACTTGTCGAGGGCCCCTTCGACCTTATGGGCGTCGCGGGGGGCGGACTCATGGCAATTCGCTTTGCCGCTCGCAATCCGGAGCTCCTGCGCAGCCTGACCCTGATCTCGAGCGCCCTACGGGTCAGTGAAGAGGGACGGAGGCTGCTCGGCCGGTGGAGCGAGTGGGCTGAGGAGCTCCAGTGGCGGCGGATCCACCGCAGTCTCATGCAGTCCATGTTCGCGAATCCCCTCGCCGGGCTTTTCTTCGGGACGATTGCGTTCCTGGCTCCCGAAACCCTTGGCACCACCGACTACCCGTGGGATTTCATTGTAGCGAATCGAGCCCTGCAGGAGGCGGACTGTTCCGCCGATGCGGCGTCCCTCTCCGTCCCAACATTGATTACCACCGGGGCAAAGGACCCGTTCTTTCCGCCGGAGCTTGCCGAGCAAACGGCCGCGGCGATTCCGGAGGCGAGGCTTTCGGTGTACCCTCGCGAGAGTCACGGTTTGATGAAGAGTCGGAAGGCCGCCCTGCGGCGGGAGATCCTCTCCTTTCTCGAAGAGACGGCGATCCGCGCCGCGTAGTGCGGCCGCGGCGGGTAGTGTCGCCGCGGTCGGCGGCCGCGGCGGGAGAGACGCCGCGGGCGGCCTACTTCTGTCGGACCAGCACGTTCCGATACCCGAGCCGGGCGAGGCGCGCCTCGTAGTCCGGGATTTCCTCCAGCGACACGCCCTGAATTATCACCCGATTGATGCCGCCGTTCGAGGTCTCGATCACGGCGCCGAGGCCCGCATCTTGGAGGCTGCGCGCCACCGCCTCGGCGTTTTCGCGCTCAGAGTAGGCACCGATCTGTATGGTTCGAAGCTTCGTCTCCGATTGCAAATGGAGCACCTCAATGGAGACTGGAGCGATCCCCACCGCAGTGATTCCCAGGATATCCGCCGCCGCGCGCGAGAGATCGATGACCCGCCCCTCAACGAAGGGCCCGCGGTCGTTGATGCGCACGATGACCTGCTTTTCGTTGTCCCGATTGGTCACTCGGACAACGCTTCCGAAGGGAAGTGTGCGGTGTGCCGCGGTGAGCTCGTTGGTGTCGAAGACCTCGCCGCTTGCGGTAAGGCGTCCATGAAACTTTCCGCCGTACCAGGAAGCGTAGCCGGTGAGCCCTTCGGACACCGGGGATTGCTCCTCCCCCTGTGCGGGGGGAGCAATTGTCATGGCCAGGGTTACGACGCCGAGACAGAAGAGGAGCGTTGCGTTCCGGAGGAGGGGAGACACCATATGCTTGAATATCGGTGCCTTTCGGGATTTTCCAAACCGCGGCTCAGCCAAGGGCAACGTCCAGGGTCATCATGACGGCGAAACCGAGGAGCGTCCCGATTGTGGCGACATCGGTGTTGTCCGAGAGCTGCGACTCCGGAATCAGCTCTTCGATCACGACAAAAATCATGGCGCCGGCGGCGAAGGCGAGGGCGTAGGGCAGTATGGGACGGACCAGGATGACTGCCACGGCACCGACAACGCCCGCGATTGGCTCGACGACGCCGGATAGCTGCCCGTACCAGAAGGCGCGACGTCGGGAAAAGCCCTCGCGGCGCAGCGGGACTGAGACCGACGTGCCCTCCGGCATGTTCTGAATGCCGATGCCCAAGGCCAGCGCGAGCGCTCCACCGAGGGAGGCTTCGGGGATGTTTGCGGCCAGGGCGCCGAAGGCGACGCCGACGGCGAGCCCTTCGGGAATGTTGTGGATGGTGATGGCCAAAACCAGGAGAATGCTCCGGTGCCAGCTCGTAGATACGCCTTCCGCGGCTTCCCGCGGATAGCCGAGATGAAGGTGGGGGAGAAGCTTGTCGATTCCCAAGAGCGTGAGCCCGCCCAGGAGAAAGCCCGTAACCGCGGGAAACCACGCCACCACCCCGCTCCGTTCGGCGAGCTCTATCGCAGGTGCCAAGAGCGACCAGTAGCTTGCGGCAATCATGACGCCGGCGGCGAAGCCCATCATGGCATCCAAGACGCGTCGTGAAACTCCCTTGAAGAAGAACACAAAGGCTGCGCCCACGGCGGTGACTCCCCAGGTGAAAAGCGTCGCCAGAAGTGCCTGAATCACGGGGCTTAAGCTTCGAAACCACTCTGCCAGCATGCGCGCCTCCTCGATTGCCCGGATTGTACGCATGGAACGAGGACCACGCAACGTCACAAGCGTGTTGCCAGTCGCCACGGGCCGTTCCTATAATGGCGCCCAATGAGTCAAAACGCAGCGCCCCACTGGGCAGACATTCACGCCGACAAGATCGTCCGCGAAAAGGGACCGAAGGATCAATATACCTGCGCCTCGGGGATTACCCCGTCGGGGATTGTTCACATCGGCAATTTTCGGGAGATCATCTCCGTCGACCTGGTCGTTCGCGCTCTCCGCGACAAGGGACACAATGCCCGGTTCATCTACTCCTGGGATGACTACGACACATTCCGCAAAGTCCCGAAGGGCCTGCCACAGCAGGAGATGTTAGCGGAGCACCTGCGCTGGCCGATTGTGGACATCCCCGACCCCTGGGGCCGAGAGGAAAGCTACGCCCGGGCAAACGAGCTCGAGCTCGAGGCGCTTCTGCCGCGTGTTGGTGTTGATCCGGAATACATCTACCAGGCGAAGCGCTACCGCAACTCCGACTACGCTGAGGGCATCCGGCGCGCCCTCGAGCGTCGTGGCGAAATCCGCGACGTACTCAATCAGCACCGAAAAGAGCCGCTCGGCGAGGAGTGGTGGCCCATCACTATCTTCAGCACTTTCTCGAATCGGGACAATACGACGGTGCTGTCCTGGGATGGGGCGTACGGCGTCACGTATCGCTGCGACGATACGGAGCAGGAGGAGACCCTCGATCTTCGTCTCACCGGCGCGGTGAAGCTCCTGTGGCGCGTCGACTGGCCCATGCGCTGGCGCGAGGAGGGTGTCGACTTTGAGCCCGCCGGCAAGGAGCACCACAGCGCCGGGGGCTCCTTCGATACGGCGAAGGAGGTCTCGAAGCGCGTCTACGACTACGACGCCCCGGTCACGTTCAAGTACGACTTCATCAGCATCAAGGGAATGGGGGGGAAGATCTCCAGCTCCCTCGGCAACGTAGTGAGTCTGCGGGACGCCCTCGAGGTTTATCAGCCCGAGATCGTCCGCCACCTCTTTGCCGGCACCAAGCCGAACAGCGAGTTTGCCGTGTCCTTCGACCTGGATGTCATCAAAATCTATGAGGACTACGACAAGAGCGAGCGCATCTACTACGGCGTAGAAGACGTCGGCGAGAAACGTCGCGCCAAGGAAGCGCGCATCTACGAGCTCTCCCAGATCCGCCCGCTCGAGGAGGTGCGGAACGCCGAGCCTCCGCTGCAGGTGCCCTTTCGGCATTTGTGCAATCTCTTACAGATCCACGCCGGTGATCTGGACGCAGCGCTCCGCGCCTTTCCGGGTGTCGCGGATCAACCGCCGGCCGAATGGGAGCGTCTGCGCACCCGCGCTCGCTGCGCATGGAATTGGACCCAGCAGTTTGCGCCGGAGGACTTCCGCTTCACTCTGAAGAGCGGAACCGAGGGGCGCGTCGGACTGGATGCGCCGACCCTCGCCGCCCTCAGAGCCCTGCGGGCAGAGGTCGCGGATCGCCTCGATCAGTACGACGAGAAGACGCTCAACAGCAGGATCTACGACATCGCCAGGGAGCAGGAGCTCGAGCCAAAGGACTTCTTTACCTCCATGTACCAGGTGCTGGTCGGCAAGGATCACGGGCCGCGACTCGCCGGTTTCATCTACACAATTGGCCGGGATCGAATTCTTTCGATCCTGGACGCCTACGAGGAGTAGTACGTGGGGACCAACGGAAAGGATACACGCAGCGCCGGCTCGCCGGGGTCAGCCGCGCCCGGCGGCGCGGATACGGTGAAAGAGCTTCTCGGCCGTAGCGCGGCCGATGAGCTCGTCCACAGCGGAATGCGCCTCGGCCTCGGAACGGGCAGCACCGCCATTTGGGCCATCCGCCGCATTGCCGAGGGAATTGCAGACGGCTCGCTCACGGGGATTCTCGGCGTGGCAACGAGCACGCAAAGCGCTTTTGCCGCCGAGGAGGGCAAGATTCCGCTTCGCAGCATGAACGACCCGGAGATTGACGGCGAGCTCGACCTCATTATCGATGGAGCGGATGAGGTGGACGAAGGCCTCAATCTTACGAAGGGCGGAGGCGCGGCCCTCCTGATTGAGAAGATCCTCGCCTACAACGCGAAGCAGGTTGTCATCATTGCCGGGCGGGGCAAGTACGTTCCGCGCCTCGGTGTGACCTATCCCATTCCCATTGAGGTGGTTCGTGAGGCGCGGCGCACGGCAACGCGCTCCATCGAAGCCCTCGGCGGCCGCTGCGAGGTGCGTCAGGCACAGCGGAAGATGGGCCCGGTCATTACGGATAACGGCAACATTCTTCTGGATACCACCTTCGACGGCGGGGTCACAAATCCCGCGGAGCTCGAGGGCCGGCTCAACCTCATCCCCGGGGTCGTAGAGAACGGCATTTTCAGCCGGATCAAGCCGGTCGTACTGATTGGCGAGGAAGACGGGTCGATTACGCGGCTCGGTTGACCGCGTTCGGCGACGGTCGTCCCCTCGGCGGGGCACGCGCCCCGGGCCGCTAACCCAGCGCCTCCCGAAGCGTCGCCACGCGACCGGCTCGATCGTCCGCCTTGAACAGGAAGGACCCGACCACGAACACGTTGGCTCCGGCGTCTTTCACTTGGCGAATGGTTGAGTCCTTCACGCCGCCGTCTACTTCCACGTCCACGTCGTTCCCGAGAAGCTTTCGCGCCGCCTCGACCTTGCGGAGCATGGCGGGCTCGAAGGCTTGGCCGCCGAATCCAGGTTCTACGGTCATGATTAGGACGCGATCAATGTACTCGCGAATCGGCTCCAGCGCCGAGACCGGCGTCTGGGGCGTGAGTGATATTCCCGACTGAATTCCGGCGTCCCGCATGTTCTTCAGGAGCATGTAGGAGTGATCCGTCGCCTCGTAGTGGAAGGTGACCACGTCGCAGCCCGCCTCCTTGAAGTCCAGCCAGTAATCATGGGGCCGGGAAATCATCAGGTGCGCCTCGGTAAAGGTCTTCGGATACGCCTCTTTGAGTCCGCCGATCACCGGAGCTCCAAAGGAAAGGTTTTCCACGAATACCCCGTCCATGACGTCCAGGTGGAGCTCATCGATGTGCTCAATGAGGCTGTCGATTTCCGCGCCGAGGCGGAGGAAGTCTGCGTTCAGGATGGATGCGGCAATCTTGTACTTCACGGTTTGAGCTCCTTTCAATGCACTAGTCGGTCGAGAATGGCGTCGGTACGGCGCCATTTTGGCTGAACCTTGACCCGAAGGTCCAGGTAGATCTGGTAATCGAAGAGCTCTTTGAGGCGCGTCTGCGCGGCCGTGCGTATCTCGTGGATGCGCTCGCCCCCTCGACCGACGACAATACCCTGTTGTGACTCTCGCTCGACGACAATGAACGCGCGTATCCAGAGCGTTTCCTGGGGCCCGCGCGGCTTCTGCTCCCCGCGCTTCGGTTTTGCCGCCCGCACTTCCATGTCGGCGACCTCCACGTAGAGGGCGTGGGGCAGCTCCTCCCGAGTTTGCGAAATCGCCTGTTCCCGCAGCACCTCGGCAATGCGGAACTCCGGCTCTTGATCGGTGTAGTAGTCGGCGGGATAGAGGAGCTCGCTCTCCGGCATGAGGTCGATGATGACGTCCAGCAGTTCCTCCAGCCCGTCGCCCGTTTCCGCGGAAATCGGCAGGACCGGAGTGTTGGGAAGGGTGCGGTGGACGAACTTCGCAAGCTCCTCCCTGCGAGACGTAGCGACGTCGGTCTTATTCAACGCGGCAAGCACGGGAATCTCACTGTGGGCGAGGAGGGCGGCCAACTCCTCCTCTTCGGGTCCAATGGGTCGCGCGGTGTCCACGACGTAGAGAACCGCATCGATATCCTCCAAGGCCGATGTAACGAGGTCGCGCAAATAACGGTTTAGCTTCTTCTCCGAGTTGTGGAACCCCGGTGTGTCCACGAAGACGATTTGGCCCTCCGCTTGGTTGCGAGCGTCGAGGCCGTCGCCGCCGGGAGCTTCCATTGCGGCCGTGTATATCCCGCGCACCTTGTTCCGCGTGGTCTGCGGCGTCGGCGAGACAATGGAGACGTGGTGGCCACATACTCTGTTCAAAAGGGTCGACTTCCCGGAAGAGGGGCGGCCGACGATGGCACAAAAGCCTGCTTTCGTCATACGCTCCTTTTACACCATTGCAGGGGCACTAGTATATTCACCCGCATACATGAAGCATTGGATGCAAGGGAGCAACACTACCATGATTACAGATCGAATTTGGGCCGACGACGAGCCCGATCAGGACCAGCCAAACGAAAA
Source organism: uncultured Spirochaetaceae bacterium (assembly GCA_964413635.1). Classification (GTDB taxonomy): domain Bacteria; phylum Spirochaetota; class Spirochaetia; order DSM-27196; family PWMO01; genus CAYFQV01. Next base: position 2,766 of record CAYPTH010000110.1, on the reverse strand, counting down.
CGGTCAGCCCGGCGACCAGCTCATGGCTCGCATGCTGAAGACGCGCACCATACTCCTGTCCGGCGAGATCAACAAGCCCCTCGCCGAGCGCGTCGTTCGGCAGCTCCTCCTCCTCGAGGAGGAGGGCGAGGACCCCGTGAAGGTCTTCATCGACTCCCCCGGGGGAGATGCCCACGCGGGCTACGCCATTTTGGACATGATTCGCTTCATCAAGCCGGACGTCTACACCATCGGCATGGGTCTGGTCGCGAGTGCCGGGGCAATCATTCAGCTCGCATCACCGAAGGAGCGGCGTATCGGCCTGCCGAACTCGCACTACCTTATTCACCAGCCCCTCTCCGGCATGCGTGGAGTGGCGACCGACATTGAGATCCACGCCAAGGAGATCGAGCGAATGCGCGAGCGTATCAACAAGCTCATCTCCGAGGAGACCGGACAGGACATTGAACGGGTACAGAAGGACACGGACCGCGACTTCTGGATGAACGCGGAGGAGGCAAGCGAATACGGTCTCATTGCCCGGGTTGTGCAGAAGGGAAGCGAGATCTAGCCGAATCGCTACGCCGCTTCACATCCTGAATCAGTGGCGCGGCCCACCCCGTGATAAATGGCGACGGTCCTTCGGATCGTCGCCATTTTTGCGTTTGGAGCGGTGCATGTCTCGGTGGAGTCGCTACATCGTGCTCGTCTTGATCGTGGTCGCCCTCGGCGTCTCATTGGGGCGCCGGGCGCTTGACCTCCTCCGGCGGAAGCTGGCCGGAGAGGTCACTGTCGCGACGCTGAACGTACAGACCCTCTTCGACGGCGAGTACGACGGCCACGAGTTTCGGGAGTTCAACCCCCTCGCCTCATCTTGGTCCGCCGCGGCCTATCGGGAGCGCGTCACGGTGCTCGCGGAGGCCATCGAAAGCTTCACTCCCCGTGGGGCTCCAGACCTCCTTGCGCTTCAGGAGATTGAAGACGAGACGGCTCTTTCCGATCTTGCGACGGCGGTCGACGCCGGTCACTACCCGTACCTGCTCTGCGCGCCCGGTTCGACGGCCATGCGGGTGTGTTTGGCCTCCCGATTCCCCATCCTGTCGGCTCGTGCCCACGGCTTGCACGCTTCGACCGAGTATCCGCTTCGAAGCTTTCTCGAGGCGCACATTGACTCGCCGTCCGGTCGACTCACCATTGTGGTAGCGCATTGGAAATCGGCGCGAGGGGGGCGGGAAGAGACAGCCGCGCTCCGCCGTCTTGCGGCGCGCTCCACCTCCCGTGTTGTGGGCCGTCTTCTGAAGAAAAACGCCGCGGCTCGGGTGATTGTGGCCGGTGACTTGAACCAAGAGATCGAGGCGGAATCTACGATTCTCGGGCCTTCGCCGACGGCGGCGCTGCGCGTTGCCCCGGCGCCGGATGGTGGTCGCCACTTGGATGGGAACGCGGCGCGGCGGAACGGCGGGTTGGAGACGGTCCCCGTTCTTTACTCGCCCTGGCGGCAGCTGGACGGGGGGAGTTACGTCTACCGCGGCGAGGAGCAACGTATCGACCATTTGCTCTTCTCGGCGGGGTTCTTCGCCCCCGGTGTCACGAAGGACCTCTCCTACCGGGGTGCGCATCTCGTTGACACCTGGGCGCGAGCCGACGGAAGTCCCGCCCGGTACGAGCACCACTCGGGCCGCGGAGTGACCGATCACTTTGGCCTCTGCGCAACGCTGGTTCGCGCGGACAGCCGGGCTCCCTAGCTCCGCTCACCAGACCCCGGCGGCCTCGAGGGCGCGGGTAACCTCTCCGCTCCAATCGCGGTTGGCCCGGGGGCTCGCCGGGCTCGGATGGAGAATTGAGAGCAGTTGCGGGCGGTGCGCGTGGCTCGCCCGAGCGCCGCCGTCTTCCGTGACACGCTTCAAGCGCGTCTCGGCAAACTTCCCGACGCCAATTGCGGTTTCCGGCTGTAGCGCGTCGAGGACCGCCACGAGGTGGTCGTCGCAGACCGAGAAAAGCGCGTCGCGCTCGTCCCGGGGCAGTTTGTCCGGCGTACGATTGCGCCCGGTCTCTTCCATGAAGACAAGGGGACAGTAGTTCGCCACGAAGTGCGATTCGAAAAACCGTCCCGGCGGGCCGAATCGCTCGGCCATGAGTCCCCAGAGGCGGCGGCCACTCACCTCGCTCTTGGCGCAGTCAAAGCCCTCGATCGGGCGTTTTGGGTGCTCCGTCTCGGGACGACCGATCTTTTCGTGAATGCCCATCCAATCACGGACATGCGAAATTTCGCCGAAGGGGACACCGGTCTGCGCCATCCCCCACGGACCCGGATTCATGCCGAGGAATACGATGCGCTTCGGCGAGTCGCCGAAGCGCGCAAGGTAGGCGGCGTGGGCCTCCCATGCGTACTCCAGCGGATTGTAGACGTGGGTGACTGGAGGCGAGAAGCTGAGTGCCGCGGCATCACGGGCCAGGCGCCGAGCCGCCCGCAGGAGCAAATCTGCAACCGAGGTGGTCATAATGCGCTTGAGTATAGCGTAGAACCCGGGGCGAGTTCCCGGCCACGCCGTCATCTGCTTCACCGCCCCAGATGTAGAATTGCTATTGTAATTCACGTGGTCTTGTCAGGAGGCGGCCGAAGCGGTAATGGTAGGGGAATGGGAGTATGGAACAACCCATCTGAATATCGAGAAGAGCTCGAGCGCCGCGGCCCTTGGCCGCGGGGCTTCCACGCCCGCACGACCTCCCTTCGCTTCATTCCGGGAGAGCGACCGACGGAGGAGCCCTACGAGATGAATCTGGCGC
>CAYPTH010000109.1:2351-10538 GCA_964413635.1 uncultured Spirochaetaceae bacterium | reverse complement strand
GCTTGGAGGCGCCGGAGGCCTTGGCCTTGCCCTCCATGCCGTCCCAGTCTTCGTCTTGGCCGACGTTGGTACAGACGCCAATGACCTCGGCGCCGGGGTAATTCTCCTTCAGCCACGGAATGATGATGGAGGTATCCAACCCGCCAGAGTAGGCGAGTACGATTTTCTTGATCTTTGATTCGCTCATTTCTGTGCTCCTTGTGCGGCATTCGCCCAGTCCGACAGGACCGTTTCCAGAATGGCAATGCCCGCGTCGATCTCTTTCTTCGATATGACGAGGGGCGGTGCGAGTCGCACCACGTTGTCTCCAGACTTCAAGACGAGCAACCCCTTCTCGCGGCACCCGTTCATGATCGCTTTGACCGCGTCCGGCTCGACGACGATTCCACGGAGCATGCCGCGGCCGCGCAGCTCCCGGATGAAGGCGAACTTCGCCGCCAGCGACTGCAGCGCCTCATCGAAGTGGGCAATTATCCCCTGCAGACGCGCCTCAAAGGATGCGCTGCTGATGGTCTTCCATACCTGCGTCGCCAGGGCCGTCGTTACCGGGCCGCCGCCGAAGGTGGTTCCGTGGTCACCGGGGCGCAGCTGATCGTTGATCCTTGCGGGAATGAGCGTTGCAGAGAGCGGCAGGCCGCCGGCGAGGGGCTTCGACATCGTAATAATGTCGGGCTCGAGGCCGACGTGGCTTCCGGCGAAGAGGCTCCCCGTCCGTCTGAGGCCGGTCTGCACCTCATCCGCGATAAGGATAATGTCGTGCTCCCGACAGGCCGCATTGAGGGCGGCGGCAAAGTCCGGCGTCATGGCGGTGAGGCCACCTTCTCCTTGCACAACTTCGACAATGACGGCGGCGAACTCCGGCGAGAGGCCCTTCTGCAATGCGGCGACGTCATTATAGGGCAGCACTTCCGTGCCGGGCACGAGGGGCTCAAAGGGCTCCCGGGCGGGCTTCTTTGGGGTGACGGAAAGGGCGCCCATGGTGCGGCCGTGAAAGCCGTGGCTGAAAGAGGCGAGCTTGTGGTGGCCGGGGCCCCGGGTCCGCATTGCGTAGAGGCGGGCGAACTTCAGCGCGCTCTCGTTCGCCTCCGCGCCGCTGTTGCCGAAGTGGACCGCTGCAAAGCCGGGTCCCGCCCCAATCAGGAGTTCGGCGAGCTCGAGGGCGGAGGGTGTAGCGTAGAGATTGGAGACGTGAATGAGCCGGCGCATCTGCCGGGCCGCGACGCGCGCCATGTCCCGGCGGCCGTAGCCCAAGGCGTTGACCGCAATGCCGGCCCCGAAGTCGAGGTAGCGGTTTCCGCTCCCATCCTTCAAGTAGACGCCCTTCCCAGACTGAAGGAGGAGAAACTCCTCTCCGTAGCTCTTGGGAATCCCGACGGGAGATACAAGCTTCGGTGTCATTGCACAATCCTTGTTCCGTGTTCGCTCTGTACCAGACCAACGAGCCCACCCGCTTCGGCAAAGCTGCCGATGATCGCGGCGCGGGCTCCCGCTTCGACCGCTTCGGTGGCGGCGTGAACCTTCGGGATCATGCCGCCGGAGATCTCGCCGTCCGCAATGGCCGCCTCTAGCTGCGCACGTGTCAGGCTTTGTTTGATCTCGCCCTCCACTCGCACGCCCTCTACGTCGGAGATGAAGAGGCAGATGTCGATGTCCACGGCCCCCGCCACGGCGACGGCGAAGGCGTCCGCATTTATGTTCAACGCCCCGCCGGACTCATCCGCGGCGACGCTCCCGCATACCGGTGTCATGCCGGCGGAGAGGAGGGTGTGAATGACGGAGGCGTCTACCTGCGTCGGCGTCCCGGTTCGGACGTCCGAGCGCTCAGGGGCCTCCCCTTCTTCCACGCCCACCGCGGCCACCGCGGCCACGGAGCTTCCCGTGACCAGGCCTGCGTCCGCTCCGGTCAGGCCGACCGCCGCGACGCCGGCGGCGTTGAGCGCGCGGACCAGCTCGGTGTTCACCGCCCCGGCGAGCACCATGTCGACGAGCTCCATCTCGGCGGGGCTTGTCATTCGCACGCCGTCGACAAAGGTGGAGCGAATCCCGAGCCGCTCGGCGAGGGTTGTGACGCGGTGACCGCCTCCATGGACCAGGATGATCTCGTGCTCCTTTCGGAGCGCGGCAATCTCGCCGGCGGTGAGGCTGCGTTGTTCGCTTGTTTCGATAGCTCGGCCCCCGAGCTTCACCAGTATTCGCATGGTATCGGGCTCGCTTGGGCTTTAGACGGCTGCACGGCGCGGCAGGCCGGCGGTCTCATCCAGGCCGAAGCGCAGGTTCATGTTCTGTACCGCCTGACCGGCGGCACCCTTGAGCAGATTGTCGATGCAGGAGAAAAGCAGAACGGAGTCCCCTTCGATCCGCCAGGAGATGTCGCAGCGGTTGGAGCCGACCACATCCGCCGTCGTGGGGATGTGTGCAGGGTTCACCCGGATGAAGGGAGCGCCACCGTAGGCCTCGTCGTAGGCCGTGGCTATCGCCGAATCACCGACACGGCCCTTTGCCGTTGTAACAATGCTTGCCGCGATGCCGCGACGCATGGGCACGAGATGCGGCAGAAAGAGGAAATCGCCGGATGTCGGCCCGCCGCCGGCCGCCGTGCCGCCGGCAGCCGCGTCGCCGCCGGGCTGGGCTTCTTGCAGATAGTGGTCCATCTCATACCAGTGGCGGTGCGTCCGTCCCGGACTGTAGGCCTTCGCAGACTCGTCGACTTCGGTGAAGAGGAAGCCCTCCTGCACCTTCTTGCCGGCGCCGGTTACCCCGGACATGGCGTTGGCCACGGCCGGCGTGCCGACAATACCCCGTGAAACGAGGGGCAAGAGCGCCAACAGGATGCCGGTGGGATAGCAGCCGGGATTCGCAATGAGGTCGGCGCCGCGCACCGCCTCCCGGGCCAACTCGCTGAGGCCGTAGACCGACTGCTCGAGCAGGTCTGCTCGGGGCGGCGCCTGGCCGTAGCCGGCGCGGAAGCGCTCCACATCGGGAATCCGAAAATCGGCGGAGAGATCGATGATGACGGCCTTCCCGTAGAAGGGCTCGAGGAGCTCGGCCGAGGTGAGGTGCGGCAGGCAGGAGAAGACCACATCCGCCTTCTGCGACGCCGCTTCATCGACGGTGACCAGGCAGCCCCCTGTGGAGGCGAATGCACTCCAGGCTGCGCCGTCCGCGGCGAGCCCGCCCGCGATCACGGATGCGGATGAAGTAGAGATCTTCGGGAGAACCTGTGCCACGGGCTCACCGGCGTGAGAGCTCGAGACGGGCACGATCTCGGTGACGTCGGGATGGTCGAGGAGTAGGGATATGAGGACCTGGCCGGTGTAACCGGTGGCCCCGAGGACGACGGCGCGCATGGACTACTCCTCCAGCTCGGGAACTTTGTCTCGCAGCTGGGCCAGGAAGTCTTCCGGCGAGGAGCCTTTGCGCAACACAACCAAGACCGTGTCGTTGCCGGCCACGGTGCCGAGCACCTCGGGAATGTTCAAGTTGTCCAGGGCGATTGCAAGGCTGTCGGCGTGGCCGTTCAGGGTCCGTACCACCGAAACACTCGTTGAGAAGTCGATCGAGACGTAGCCGCGGCGAAAGTCCTCAATGTAGCTGCGCTCAGACTCTCGGCGCTCCTCCTCGCTCGGAAGCGTGTAGAAGTAGCCCTCCGACCCCTCGGAGATCTTCCCGACCTTGAGGAGCTTCAGGTCGCGTGAAAGCGTAGCTTGCGTTACCCCGAAGCCTTCCTGCTTGAGGAACTGGAGGAGCTGGTCTTGGCTGTGAATCCGGTGCCTGCGGATAATTCGCTTAATTGCCTGCAGGCGGCGCGGCCGTTCCCTCAAAGATTCAATCCTTGCATGAGTATTCCTGAATTGTGCATAAAGCTACGCATTCTGTTTCGATTATGCAATACGTGAAGGGGGATGCGGTATGACCGGTTACGGAGCCCAGGGGGCGCGCGCGAGCGTTTCGAGCGCTTCGCTGTACAAGTTTTCGTTGCGTACCGCGTCAATCTCCGAGATGACGATCTCCCCATCATTCGGTATCTCGTAGGCCACGGTCTCGTCCGTGCCGGCGGAGTCGCGGATATGTGCGCACTTTTCGGTGCTCCCCGCGATTTCCGCGTACGCGCCGTCGTCGAAGGTGAAGCGCACCGACGCGGTCTGTGCCACGGCGGCGGGGTCACCGACCGGCCCGGCGGGCTGAACCGCTACGTTCACCGCCTTGCCGGCGTGATCCCTTACACCGTCGGTCTCGACGTACCACGCGAGTCTCTCGGCAAGCCATGCGGCGTAGAGACTGCCAAAGACGGCCGGTGCGGCGGTGATCTCTAGCGAGCGAATGTGCTCCAATGCGGCACGGCGATGTTCGGCGTCGAAGTACCGCGCGGTGATGCGCCGGAGCGGGAGGAGACGCTGCCAGACGAAGTCGGAGACGACCACCCCGCGAGCCATGAGCTCACCGGTGATTGTGCCGACGAGGTTGGCGGGGGCATCGCCGAAGGCTACGCTCTGCTCTGAGTCGACAATCAAGGTATCGCACTGCTCCTGGAGGTCTTGGAGGCGCTCGGTGTGCTCCGAGAGGGTGTCAAACCAGACGGCGTACACCGGGAGGTCGCGTATCAACAGAGGTGTCCAGGTTCCCGCCGCCGCTCCGACACCGTCGGCTCCGTTCTCGATGACGATCTCCTGTACGCAGACGCTCTTGCGCTCACGGTCCAGGTAGCATCGCGCGGAGAGCGAAACATCGCTTTCGGCCTGGTCTCTGGGGATGATGTGGATGACCCGGGCCGCGCGCTTACCGACCACGTGGCCCAGGGCGCGCTCGGTCTGCTGGGCCGCTTCCTTTCTGCTGAACACCACGAGGTTCAGAATGGCCGTTCTCGCTTCGGTCGGTGAGTTCTGCCGCTGAACACGCTCGAGCTCCTGCTCTATCTGGTCGGGGTTGAAAATCATAGTTTCCTCCAGCGACGGCCGACGCTTGCAATCAGGTCTTTTGCCTCATCTGGTCCGGAGCTCGCGGGGCGGTACTGGGGAAGCGGCTCGTATGTGAGCTTCCACCCCTCGAGAATGCGGGTGATGAAGGCCCAGGAGGTCTCGACCTCGTCTCGCCTGGTATACAGGGTGGAGTCGCCAATAATGGCGTCGAAGATGAGCCGCTCGTAGGCCTCCAGGGTGTGACCGCCGAAGGCCGACCCATACGCGAAATCCATGTTCACCGGCCGCATGTCGGTGGTGTATCCGGGGATCTTGGCATTCATGTTGAGGGTCGCACCCTCCTGGGGCTGAATGCGAATGATGAGGGCGTTTCGGTTCATGGCGGGGTGCCGGTTGCGAAAGATTTCATGCGGCGGCTCTTTGAAGTGTACCGAAATCTCCGAGACCTTCCGCAGGAGCCGCTTGCCCGAGCGTACGAAGATCGGGACTCCCGCCCAGCGCCAGGTGTCAATGAATAGCCGCAGCGCCACAAAGGTCTCGGTCTGAGAGTCCGCGCTTACTCCCTCCTCTTCTCGATAACCGGGCACTTCCTGCCCATCTACGATACCGGCACTGTACTGCCCGCGAACCGTGTTCTCCGCAATGCCACGGTAGGTGATTGGCCGCAGCGCCTTCAGCACCTTCACCTTCTCCCCGCGAATACTGTCCGGAGCCAGATCGTTGGGCGGCTCCATGGTTGTCAGGCTCAAGAGCTGAAAGATGTGGTTCTGCACCATGTCGCGCAGCGCCCCGGCGCTTTCGTAGTACGTGCCCCGAGTGCCGACGCCGATCTTCTCCCCGACGGTGATCTGGATGTGGTCAATGTAATTGTTGTTCCAGATCGGCTCGAAGATGCCGTTCCCAAAGCGCAAGGCCAGGATGTTCTGGACGGTTTCCTTTCCGAGGTAGTGATCAATGCGGTAGATCTGGTCTTCCCGGAAGTGTTCAGCGAGGGCGCGGTTCAAGGCTTGTGCGGAGGCGAAATCTCTCCCGAAGGGTTTCTCCACGACGATACGGGTGAAGCCCTCCTCCCGCTGCGCCAAGCCGTAGCTTCCCAGATTGGCAATGATGTCCTCGTACGCGCTGGGCGGCGTTGAGAGATAGTAGATGCGGTTCTGGTAGCCCTCGGCGAAGTCATCTATCTTCCGAAAGCCTTCGGGATCCTGGAAGGTGGATTGCAGGTACTCGAGACGGGAGAGGAAGGCATCGATCTGTTCCGTGCCGGCGTCGGCGAAGTCGGAGAGCATTTCCCGAGCGCGCTCCCGGAGTCCGTCGGTGCCCCACGGACGGCGAGCGAATCCCACCACCTTGAAGTCGGTGGTGCCGGCCAGGAACAATGAGAAGAGCGCCGGCATGAGCTTCTTTCGCGTGAGATCTCCGGTGACGCCGAAGATGTAGATTACGAAGGGGCGCGCCTCACGGCTTGCCTCCAGGCCCACTAGCAGGGGATTCTGTGCCATAGAGCTCAATATGGGAGATGAAGTGGGGATTTTCAATCGGGGTGCCACGTGACGAGCAAGAGCTTTCCGGCAAACGTAGCGAATCCCTTTCCCGGCGCGGACATTGTGTACCGCCGAGAGACGGAATCCACCATGATTGATGCCCGGGAGCTTTTGCTCGAGGGAGCGCCCCACGGCACGGTAGTGGTAAGCGACTACCAGCGTGCAGGCCAGGGTCGGAAGAACGATCGTCGCTGGTCGGCGCCACCGGGGCAAGCGTTGCTGCTGACCGTGATTCTCCGTCATTCCGTCCCTATGACCGCCCTGTCCCTTCGGGTTGGTTTGGCTGTCGCGCAGGCAATTACGGAGCGCACGGGTCTGCAGCCCGCCGTGAAGTGGCCGAACGACATATTGCTGAACGGGCGAAAGGTATGCGGCGTCCTGTGCCGGCAGGGAGCCACCTGGGCGCTCGTGGGCGTGGGGCTCAATGCGAATCAAGAGGCCTTCTCCGAGGAGCACGCCCGCGCCACCTCCCTGCGAGTGGCCTTGGGAGCCCCGGTTGAGCGCGGCCCTCTCTTGGAAAGTCTTCTGCAGCAGGTGAAGAGAGAGGCTCAGTCTGAGGCTCCAATTCACCGCCGCCTCGACCCATTGCTCTACGGTCTCGGGCGGGAAGTGAGCCTGCGCCAGGACGATGGAAACGCCGTCGCGGGCGTGTTGCGTGGTCTCACCGAGCGCGGCGCCCTTCGCATTCAAACTCCGGAAGGTGAGCGAGAGATCTACGCGGGTGAGCTGGTGGTTGCACCTTCGTGAGTCGCGACCGTCTCTGTGGAAGGACTCGGGAGTACGGCCAGGACGCGCCGCTTCAGCTCGGCGAGCTCGTCCGGAGTGCTGGGGCTATCACAGTCGCGAATGGCAAAGACGATGCTGGTCGCGGATACCCCTGCTGGGATCTGCGTAAACTGGCCGAAGGGAAGGAGGTAGATGTCGTGGCCGCGAGCCCGTGGAGCCATCTCTACAGCTGCCTCCCAGGTGATTCCCTGGCCTTCGTCAATAAAGGCAAGCTCCACGCAACTCGACTCGAAGTGCAGCGCAATGTGTTCGCCTGCAAGGGGCGTAACGGTGTGACGTCCTGAGTGAGGCAGGGCCGTGGTCTGCCGCCCGCCGTCGTGGCGCCGCAGCTGTGCGGAGACGCTTGCGTCACCGGTCACTCGTCCAATGGGGAGCGGGAGGGGACGAACGGTCGCACCCGAGCCGGTCGAGGCCCGACCTTCTCGGTAATCCATGCGCGCCCGGACGATCAGCCAGGAGACTCCGTTCAGCAAGAGATAGTCGGCCCGAAGCGTTATCCCTCCGGCGACTGCCTGCGTGGCGAGCCCACGGGCGGTGTCCCAATCAAAGGAAAAGGCTCCGGCAACGCGAAAGGCGGTCCGGCGTCCCTGCTCGCGTACCATCCCGGTGTACGGCCTCGCTCGGGTCTGAGACTCCTCCCCTCGCGTGAGGCCAATGAAGGAGCCGTCGGAGAAAAAGACGGTCATGTCGCCTTCGGACATGCGCGCGGAGCCGAGCATGCTTGCGTGGAAGACGCGTCTCTCGTAGAACTCTCCATTGCCGGAGTGCTCACGTTCCAGTTCCACTGGCGTCGCCCCGAAGGGCGTGAGGGCGCGCTTTGTTGCTCGCCCCCGGGGCGTCCGAGGCCGTGTCCGTGCCAGCGCAATGAGCTGGGCGTGCCACAGCGGCGTCCTCCGCAAGGTGACAATCGGAGTTGGCGGGCTCGCCGTGGGCCCCGCCGGGGG
>CAYPTH010000109.1:0-2251 GCA_964413635.1 uncultured Spirochaetaceae bacterium | reverse complement strand
CGGGAATCCGACGGTGGATGCCGTGAGGGTCGGAGCGAGCGCCTCGAAACGGCGCAATGCCTCGGGTGATTGAGCGTCGACGATGAGGCAGGCGAGGCTGTTCCGGTTTAGCCGGCCCCGCGCTTCGAGGCGCAGGAGCCACCGCTCCGCGTTGGTCCGGGATAGGTCGACCGCCGGTACGGAGGTGTAGGCTCCATTCGTAATCGTCCAGAGGCGGCAGTGCCGGCCCGATCCGGTGGTACCGATTATGGCGCCGTCGCTATTGCTGGTCTCTTCCAGACGGCGGATGTCCGGCTCAAGCGGTGCAATGCGCCGCTGCAGCGACTCCTCCGACACATTGAGGGCGCGGGCGGCGCTCCGGCGTTCGACGTGGGTTTCAAGCTGCAGTTCCCGGTCGGTCAACACGGCGTGGGGAATGCCGTAAAGGCCTTGCAAAACGATGTCATCGCCCTCATGATCTACACGCCGCTTGAGGCCCTGTTGCGCGCTTTCGGTGAGGCCGGTCACCGCGTGTTGAGAGATGGCCCAGGAGACGGAGCCGTGTTTCAACCGCGATAGTAGCGGGAGGAGCTCGTGAATGCGCACGGAGACGGCTTCGCCGGGGCTCGGCGCGTCCGGAAGTGGCGAGGATGAGACGAAGAGCAGCACGCTGCCTGAGCAAGAATTTGGGAATTGCACGGGGTCACGCCTCGTCTAGCAGCTCGGTTTTGCTCACGAATAGGGGATTTGAAGGGGCTAAGGAACACTTACCTAGACAAAACCTGTTGATAAAGCTCCTCCTCCTTTTGTATCTTTCCATCGGCTTATTCAACAATAGCCGAATCTATATTTACAGCACAACGACATTCACAAAGAGAGGGAGTCGATATGGCTAAGCAACTGAAGTTCGATGAAGAAGCTCGACGCGCGCTCCTTCGGGGAGTGGAACAGCTCTCCAAGGCCGTCAAGGTTACTCTCGGTCCGAAGGGTCGGAACGTACTTCTGGACAAGAAGTTCGGTGCTCCGACTGTCACGAAGGATGGTGTCTCCGTAGCAAAGGAGATCGAGCTCGAAGACCCCTTTGAGAACATGGGGGCGCAGCTTCTCAAGGAAGTTGCCACCAAGACGAACGACGTGGCCGGTGACGGAACCACCACCGCGACCGTTCTGGCCTACAGCATGATCAAAGAGGGCCTCAAGGCCGTCGCTGCCGGCATCAACCCAATGGGTATTAAGCGCGGCATTGATCACGCCGTGGAGTTGACCGTCGCGGAGATCAAGAAGCTCTCCAAGACGATCAAGGACAAGGAAGAGATCGCCCAGGTTGCGGCTATCTCCGCGAACAACGATCACGAGATTGGGGCCGAGATTGCCGGCGCCATGGAGAAGGTCGGCAAGGACGGAGTCATTACCGTCGAAGAGTCCAAGACCATTGAGACGACTACCGAGTTCGTCGAGGGTATGCAGTTCGACCGCGGATTCGTATCGCCGTACTTTGCGACGAACAAGGACGCCATGACGGCCGTTCTGGAGAACCCGTACATCCTGATCCACGACAAGAAGATCTCCAGCATGAAGGACATGCTTCCCGTGCTCGAGAAGGTCGCCCAGGCATCCAAGCCCATCCTCATCATTGCCGAGGACATTGAGGGCGAGGCCCTGGCCACCTTGGTCGTGAACTCCATCCGCGGCACTCTGAACGCCGTCGCGGTCAAGGCGCCGGGCTTCGGCGATCGCCGAAAGGCTATGCTCGAAGACATTGCGATCCTCACCGGTGGCCAGGTCATCTCCGAGGAGCTCGGCCTCAAGCTCGAGTCCGCGGACGTCAGCCAGCTCGGTCAGGCGCAGTCGGTGAAGGTCGACAAGGAAAACACGACCATCATTAACGGCGCGGGCAAGCAACAGGACATCAAGGACCGCATCGGTCAGATCAAGGCGCAGATCGAGGACACCACCTCCGACTACGACCGTGAGAAGCTGCAAGAGCGCCTCGCGAAGCTCGCCGGTGGCGTTGCCGTCATTAACGTCGGTGCTGCAACCGAGGTCGAGTTGAAGGAGAAGAAGCACCGCGTCGAGGACGCACTCTCCGCTACCCGCGCCGCCATTGAAGAGGGGATCATCCCCGGCGGTGGCGTGACCCTGGTTCAGGCCCTCGTAGCTCTCGAGAAAGAAAACCTCGAGGAGATGGCTGAGGATCAGGCCGTTGGCTTCCGCATGGTGAAGCGTGCTCTTGAGGAGCCCATTCGTCAGATCGCCATTAACGCCGGTCTCG
>CAYPTH010000108.1:0-10561 GCA_964413635.1 uncultured Spirochaetaceae bacterium | reverse complement strand
CGCTCATGAGCGAGGCTCTTACGGACGATCGCGACGGCTTTCTCAAGGACTTGAACGAGATTGCCGGCGTGGGACATCGGGTGGTTCACGGCGGCGAAAAGTATTCGGAATCCGTGCTAATTGACGGCGAAGTCATTTCCGCAATAGAGGAGAACATTGAGCTCGCCCCTCTCCACAATCCGGCGAATCTGACAGGAATCCGAGAAGCCATGGAGGCGCTTCCCGAACGGCCGCAGGTCGCCGTTTTCGATACCGCGTTTCACCAAACACTGACACCGGCGGCTTACCTCTACGGCCTGCCCCGTGAGCTGTATGAGAAGCACAAGATTCGCCGCTACGGCTTTCACGGCACAAGCCACCGCTTCGTCGCCCAGGAGGCGGTGAAATTCATGAAGCGCGCAATTGAGAACACCAATGTGCTCTCGTGCCACCTGGGCAATGGCGCATCGATCACCGCAATTCGCAACGGAACATCGATCGATACCTCCATGGGCTTCACCCCCCTCGAGGGCTTGATGATGGGGACCCGCAGTGGAGACATCGACCCCGCTATCATCTTCTACCTCATGGAGCGGGGCTACACTGCCCAACAGCTCAACCAGATGCTCAACAAGGAGAGCGGGCTTCTCGGGCTTTCGGGTATCTCAAACGACCTGCGCGACCTCGAGGATGCGGCAGAGCAGGGTAACCGGAACGCAATGGACGCTCTCGAGGTCTACGCATACCGAATCCGCAAGTACATTGGCTCCTACGTGGCCAATATGGTGAAGGTGGACGTTCTCGTCTTCACCGGTGGCATTGGACAGTACGGCACCAGAATGCGCGAGCGCATCTGCAATCGCCTCGAGAATATCGGTATTGTCGTGGACTATCGCAAGAACCTCGAGAACGGCCCACGGAAGGGTCTCATTTCCCGGGACTATTCTCCGGTGAGCGTTGTCGTGGTGCCGACGAATGAAGAGCTCCAGATTGCCATTGACACCTTCGACCTCGTTTCCCGGCAAGAGTAGCGCCACGGCAGCCAACACCCGGATGATAACGCTTACTGCCTCGGCTCTGCGTCGCGGTCGCAACTGCCGACGGAAACTCGCCCAGGCAATTCAGACCCAGGAGACACCGCAGGCTGCGGTTGCCATGGAAGACTGGCGCACGCTGGCGGATGTGTATCGTTCAGACTCCGCTGTGCAGGAGTCTGGCCCGGTTGATGCGGACTGGGACCCGGAAGCGACCGCCGCCGCGGTACGGCGAGGCCACGGCGTCGATCGGGCGCGTTTCATCCTGCGCGTTCCGGATGTTGCTGCGCAGATTATCCAGGATGTCGACCGCTTGACTCCCGGGTCCGCCGGCTACGACGTCGTTCTGGTACGCCCGGTCGTGCGCCTGCGGGGGGAGATTCACACCGAAGGGGCGCTTGCCCTGCGCGCAGTGCGAGAGCTCGGTGCCTCCGTGGAGAGCGTTACCGCGGTCCTTGCAAATCGCAACTATGTTCGCGAAGCGGGCATAGACGGCGCGAGCCTTCTGCGCCACGAGGATGTGACGCGGCAGGTACGTGGTCAGATGAAGCAGGTCGATGCGGTGATTGAGCGCCTTGCTCTTTTGCAGCCCGACGCTCCCGTACCCTCCGACTACCGGTGCGAAGACGACCATTGTGAGCTGTGCGCAGGTACAAAGGCTTCGCTTCCCACCGATCATGTGCGACACCTGTTGCACGGAGCCGAGATGGCTCGAAAGCTCACTGAGGCGGGGGTGGAACGCATGGGTGACATCCCGGAAGATTTCTCTCTGGGCACGGGCCAAGCGCAGCAGGTCGCTGCCTGCATCTCCAACCTTGTCCACATCCAGACCGACAAGATCACGGATCATCTGGCCCGCCTCCAATATCCCCTCGGTTTCTTGGATTTCGAGGCGGTCAGCCGTATCGTTCCGCGTTGGCCCGGTGTGCGAGTTGGACAGCACGTACCCTTTCTCTACTCGCTGCACGTCGCCGCAGAGCCTCATGGCAAGCTGTCGCACTCATGGGCGGGCGAGGGGGACAGAGATCCACGCGCCTTCGTCGCCGCCCTTCTATCCGACCTGGAAGCAACGCGGAGTGTCGCGGCCTTTGGTGCCGCATTCGAGCGGCGAATGCTGCTGTTCTTGGCCGAACGCGCACCGGAATACGCCGACCGCTTGATTGAGATCGGCGAGTCTCTGGTGGACATGGCGAAGCCGTTTCAGCGCCTCTGGGTGTACCATCCCGAACAACGCGGTTCGCTATCACTCAAGCGTGTGGCCTTCGCCTTGGCGGGCGTTACCTACAGCGATCTTGCACTACGCGACGGAGGTGATGCGAACTCCCTGTATGCTCGAGCGCAAGATGCGGACGCCGTCTCACCCGAGCTTATGGAGCATCTCGTCGAGTACTGCGCACGAGATACCGAGGCCCTCGCGGAGGTGGTATTCTCGCTGCACGATCTGGTTCGCGGGGCTGTGTAGGGGGGCTGAGTAGGGGATTTCTCGTTCCCCCAAAAAAGGGAGCCGCAACCCGGTAGGTTACGGCCCCTCATGATCTTTCCGGGCGCGTCTGGATTGACGCGCAGGAATGCTAACGCCGTGTCACGACAAAGTCGTCGAATTCGACGCCGAGCTCGTTGGTTCTCAGGCTAATGTAGTTGCCTTCGAGAACTTCCGGATCTACTTCGAAGTAGAAACGAATGGGAGCGGTAGGATCCTTCACCCCAATCCGACCGGTGTCGGTGTTGACGCGAATGCTCACCGGGATATCCCGTACGAGGTACTTCTGTCCATCCTGAACCGTCACGTCGACACCGTAGTTCTTGAGTGCCTCAATGAGGTCGATAGACATTCTGGAGTCACCGAAGTAGCGACGGGCGAAGCTCGTTTCCCACAGGCCCATGGTGGCGTTGTCTTCGCTCTTGTAGACCTGACCCCGAAAGCCATAGTGCACCGCTTCGTTACGCCGAGTCTCAGGACGAGTGTCCAGGTTCAGCCACAACAGGTAGCTCTCACCCGCACCCCAGGCCACACGGCCAAGCGGCGGGTTCTCGACTCCGAGGTGGACTCCAAATCCTCCATGGAGGCGGAGATTTTCCAGATCAGCCTGACTTTGGTACCCACCGTCGCGATAGCGAATAATGAAGTCGATCTGATAGGTTCCGCTCTGGGGTAGACGGCGATCGATGCGGGCGAGACCGGTGTCGGTATCAGCCTGCACGAGTCGACCGTTTTCGATGAACCACTCACCGAAACCGGCTTGCCAGCCACCCATGTTTGAGAAGCTATCCTGTGCGACGACATTTTGCGCTAGTACTGCCAACGGCGAGAGAACCAGAAGCAAGCCCAACGTTAGTGCGAATCTCTTCATGCCTTCCTCCTCTCTAAAAGATGCCGAAGAGTTAATACATTCGAGCCCAATCATAAACTGACGCCGGGCCAAACACAACCGTAAATTCCCGAAAGCCGTGCCGAAGCGGAATCCGGCCGTGTTTACATGGGAAGCTGCCTCTCCGTACAATGGGAATATGCCTGAAGAATTCACGTCCGCACGCGTTCCGTCGCTTGTGTTTCGCGCTGGTGCCATTGCCGGCCTGCCGGCTGTCGTCAAGACAAGGGCTGTTTCGCGCGTAGGTGTTGTTACCGGTGCCGGCTGGTTCCCGGTATCTGAGCAGTGGCAGACGCTCCAAGCGGCCTTGAGGGATCGAGGGATTGCGCTTACTCACAGGACAAACTCCGGGGAGCCTTCTCCCGGCGGCGTCGATGAGATTGCTGCCGCATTCCGCGAGAATGGGGTTGAACTGCTTATCGGGATCGGCGGCGGAAGTGTTCTCGACACTGCGAAAGCTGCTGCAGTGGCGGTCGTCGCGGCCGCGCCAATCAAGGATTTCCTCGAGGGAGTCGGCTCCCGAGAGCCGGACGGTCGCTCGCTGCCGGTGATTGCCGTTCCCACCAGCGCCGGGACGGGATCAGAAGCGACGAAGAACGCGGTGCTGAGTGAAGTTGGACCCCAGGGCTTCAAGAAATCGCTCCGTCACGAAAACTTTATTCCGAGCGTTGCGGTGATCGACCCGGAGCTCGCAATCTCGGCGTCTCCGGAGGTCACCGCGGCATCCGGGCTCGATGCGATTACGCAACTGCTCGAGGCATACATCTCAACCAAGTCATCCGTATTTACCGACTCGCTTGCGGAAACGGGCTTGCGCCTTGCCGGGCGGAGCTTTGCCCGGGCGGTGCAGGACGGAGATGACCTTGTCGCTCGGGGTGATATGGCCTACGCCGCCTTCCTCAGCGGCGTGTGCTTGGCCAACGCCGGGCTCGGCATTGTCCACGGCGCCGCGTCGCCGGCCGGCGCCATTTCATCCGTGCCTCACGGCGTGTTCTGTGGCAACATGTTGCTCCCCGCAATGGAGTACACCGTGAGGCGCCTGAGGCAACAGGGAGAGACGAGCGGTCGCGCCGCTGCAAAACTGACTCGTGCCGCCTTCCTTCTCTCCGACGAGGACCCCGCCACGTCCGATCTCGCTGAAGCGGGGGATCGACTCCTCGACCGCTTGCGCGCCTTCAATGCCGTCGCTCCCCTGTCCCGGCTCTCCACCTACGGCATCGACGAGACGATGGTCGATACCATTGCACGGGGCACCGGTCCGAAGAACACCCCAGTTGCCGTTTCTCAGAGCGACGTGAAAGCCATGCTCATGGAGCGCCTCTAAGTGCACGTTCTCACGGTCTGTTTGAACCCGACCATTCAGCGCACCTTCGTGGTGGATGAGTTTCGTACCGGGGAAGTAAATCGAGCGGTCGAGCATCGAACCGACGCTTCCGGGAAGGGGGTCAACGTTGCGCGGGTGCTTTTTCAGCTCGGTGCACGTGCGTCCCACCTCACACACAGCGGGGGGCGACGTCACGAGCTCTTCTGTGAACTGGCCCGGCGGGACGGCGTGGAGATCGATGCCGTGGAGACGAACATTGAGCTCCGCGTGGCGAGCACGATCGTCGACCGCTCCACGAACACCACCACCGAGCTGGTGGAAGAGGGACGGGAGGTCCCGGCGGATGTCGAGGGGCGAGTTCGCGCGCACTTCCTCCGTCATCTGCCTCAGATCGACGGTTTGGTGATTTCGGGATCGAAGGCGCCGGGCTTCTCGACTGAGCTCTTCGCGTGGATGGTTGGGGAGGCACGGCGCCACGACTGTACGGTTCTCGTCGATTATCGTGGCGACGATCTGCTTGCCACCATGCCGTCGCGTCCGCACTTTATCAAGCCGAACTTTATAGAGTTCGTACGTACCTTTCTGCCTGAGTTGGTGCCTCGAGGAGGACTGAGCGAGCACAGCGCCGACCCGGATCTTCTATCCGCGGTAAGCCGGAAGATGCTCGAGCTCAACCGGGAATATGGGACGACTCCTATCCTCACCCGTGGCCCTCTGCCGACGCTCTACGTCAACGCCGGTGCTGTCGAGGAGGAGCAGCCCATCGAGATCATCCCCGTGAACACCATTGGCTCAGGCGACGCCTTCGGAGCCGGATTCATGCAGCACCGGCTGTCCGTTCGGGGCGGGGGTGGGGATGAGCTTCTTCAGGCGATCCGCTTCGGTCACGAATGTGCAGCTGCCAACGCGCAGCTCCTGAAGCCGGGCAGCTTGCGGCCTTGATACCTCCCCCGGATGGTGGTGCGCCCATATCCGGCTGGGGCATGGAGTTAACGTCTGGTTAGACGCGAGCTCGACACTCATTGGTTTTCGAGGCGCAGGGTGATGGTGGGTTGATCCGCCACCTCAGCCGGTCCGAAGTACTGAATGGAGCCGGGGTAGCGATAATCGTTGTTGACCGCCCAGGCGTCTCTGTTGGAGGCGAACTCCCGGAAGGGCTTGTCGTTCAAGTCAACAAGGGCCTTCTTGATGACGGGCTTCTTCTTCCCCTTACGCTGCTCGAGGTTCATCATCATGGTGAGGGGAATGCCCGCGGCCTTCCACTTTTCGTGCGGATCCGCGAGATTTCGCACCGCCGCCATGTAGCCGGTGAGTCTGTTCGCAATGAGGGCGAAGGCTGTATAGCCGAGGGAGTAGCAGTAATCGGCATCAAAGTTCGATGGGAAGGCGCAACGACCCTCGTAGCCGAAGAAGTGCTGGAGAGCGCTGAACTTTCCGGTGAAGGTACCCGCGCTTCTCATCTCGCCCAAGCGCGTGTCCACCATCTCGATGAGGAGCTTCTCCGTCTCAATGCGTGAGACCTGGACGTTCCCGTGAGGGTCGCGATCCATGAGCAGTTGTCGCTGGATTTCATCCGGGAGCGAGGAGAAGACGTAGGACGCGTCGCGGCCGAGCTTCTTATTGATCCACGATGCCTGTTCCTCGAAGGTGTGGAGCGTCTCGAAGTACTGCGCCTCGTTTGCGAGAATGTCGTTCATCTCGCCGATCATCGACTTCATTTCCGGTATCGCTTCAATGAGGCCTTCCGGCACGAGAACCACACCGTAGCTGTAGCCGTTCTCGCTTCGCGTCACAACGGTTTGCACAATGGCGTCTACGATCTGGTCAAGGGTCTGGTTCTTTGCGGCGACCTCCTCGCTGATGATGCAGGCGTTGGGACGCGTTTGTAAGGCGCACTCGAGAGCGATGTGCGAGGCGGAGCGACCCATGAGCTTTATGAAGTGCCAGTACTTCCGTGCGGAGTTTGCGTCCCGGGCAATGTTTCCAATGAGCTCTGAATAGGTCTTCGCGGCGGTGTCGAAGCCGAAGGAGGCCTCGATGTAGGAGCTTTTCAGATCTCCATCGATGGTCTTGGGAACACCGATGACCCGAACATCGCTTCCCTTCGCCTGGAAATACTCGGCGAGCAGGGCCGCGTTGGTGTTTGAGTCATCGCCGCCAATGATGACAAGGGCGTTCACCCCCCGTTTCTCGCACACCTGCAACGCGGTCCCGAATTGGTCTTCGGATTCGATCTTGGTGCGGCCTGAGCCGATCATGTCGAAGCCACCGGTGTTGCGAAACTCGGAAACAAACTTCGGTGTCAACTCGATGCAGTCGTCTTCCAGTATTCCGGCGGGACCGTTGAGGAAGCCAAGGAGCTTAGACTCGGCGTTGCCCGCCTTGAGACCCTCGAGGAGCCCGAGGATCACATTGTGACCGCCGGCGGCTTGACCACCGGAAAGGACGACACCGACCGTGAGCTTCTGTGTTGCATCCGGGTTGTCCCCTTCGGTGATCTCTGCAATCGGCACCCCATAGCTGTGCTCGAATAGCTTCTTGAGCTCCGCTTGGTCGGCAAGCGACTCGGTCGCCTCGCCGAGGCTTACCGTAATCGAGGCCACCGGCTTGGTGAGAGCGGAGGGGAGATTTGGTTTGTATTCATAGCGCGCTTCTTGCAGGACTGAGCGTTCCATATCGGGCTCCTTTGACGGTCTGTGAAAGTGCTTGATCCACGTGGATCTTAGCGTGCGCGCCCCAGGAGAATCAACGTCGCGCGTTGACCCCTCGTGTGGACGACGGCTACACTTCCGCACCATGGATTTGCTCCCCCTCACGAATCCGATTCAACACTACGCCTGGGGCTCGCGTTCGGCTATTCCCGAGCTCCTCGGGCGTCACGACTTGGAGGGAAGGCCCTGCGCGGAGCTGTGGATGGGAGCTCATCCCAAGGCGCCGTCGGTGGTGCAGTCGGGGGGAGCCGGCACTCGCAGCCTCTTGTCGCTGATCGAAGAGGATCCGCGGCGCGTCCTCGGCGGCGACGTTACGGATCGCTTCGGTGCGCGTCTTCCATTCCTCTTCAAAGTGCTTGCAGCTGAACGGGCGCTCTCGATTCAGGCGCATCCGCGGAAGGACCAGGCCGAGCGGGGCTTTGAGCGAGAAGATGCCGCCGGGATACCCCGTGACGCCGCACACCGAAACTACCGCGACGACAATCACAAGCCGGAACTGATCTGTGCGCTCTCCGAGTTCTGGGCACTCCGGGGATTTCGACCGATTCGCGAGATCGTGCATGAGTTCACGGAAATCCGGGGATTGCGGGACGCCGCGCGTGCCCTCGCGGGCCAACCGACACCCGACGGGCTTTTGTGCTTCTTTCGAACGCTCATGTCCCTGCCCGCCGAGGAGCGCTCCGAGACGGTTCGGGCGGCGGTGGCGCTGGCGGAGCGAAAAGCGGCGGGCTCCGGGGAGGCGCGGTATCGCTGGACTACGATCCTCTTCGAGCAATACGGCGAGGACGTCGGTGTCCTCGCTTCGCTCTATCTCAACTGCATTCGCCTCGAACCGGGGCAGGGACTCTATCTGCCGGCGCAGACCCTTCACGCCTACCTCTCGGGCATCGGTGTCGAGATCATGGCAAACTCCGACAACGTCCTTCGCGGCGGACTGACGAACAAACACATCGACGTGCAGGAGCTCCTCTCCTGCGTCGAATTCAGCGACGACGAGCCCCCTATTCTGCAGCCCGAAGCGCGTGAGACGCCCTGCGTGAGCCGCTTTGCAACACCCGCCGTCGAGTTCGAGCTCTTCCGGGTGGAGGTGAGCGAGGGTGATACCTGCGCCCTGCCCAATGTCGCATCCCCGCGGATCCTGCTCTGTGTCGATGGGGCGCTGTCGGCGACCGCCTCTGCGCATGGGGGAGCGGGTACCGCCCATTCCTTTCAGCGGGGTGCTTCACTCTTTGCCCCCGCGAACGTCGGAGAAATTCGCATGCAGGGGGAGGGCGTCGCCTACGTTGCCGGTGTACCGCCGATCGAGGGTGCAAGCGAGGGGGCGACGGCTGGAGGCGGAGCCGCGCAGTGACGCTCTGGATCGATTCGGACTCCTGCGCCCGAGACGCCCGCGCCGTCGCCGTCCGCGCCGCCTCGCGACCCGGTGTTTCGGTCACGCTGGTAGGTGACCGCCGCGTACCCGAAGGGAAAAATCAGGGCGTGGAGGAGGTGGTGGTGTCACAAGGGGCGGACGCTGCGGACCGTTACATAGAGGAGCACGTGGCGCCGCAAGACGTGGTAGTTACGCGGGACCTTCCCTTCGCCGAGCGCCTCACGAAGAGCGGAATTGCGGTATTGAACGACTCCGGCGAGGTGTACACCACGGAGAACATTGCGGAGCGTCGGTCAATCCGCGATTTCATGTATGAGCTCCGCGCCTCCGGCGTGCACGGAGAGCGAGGTGGCACTCGCGGGAAACGCGAGACGCAGGCCTTTGCGAACGCCCTCGACCGCGAGCTGGCAAAGCGCCGACCCGGAGAGCGAGGCGACTCGAACCGGAGCGATTGACCGCAGCCCCCGAGAAGCCCCTAGAACTTGAGGTTCCCCACCGTTCGAGGAAAGGGGATGACGTCGCGAATATTCTGCATGCCCGTTACGTACTGCACCAGGCGATCCAGTCCCAGGCCGAAGCCGGCGTGAGGCACCGTACCGAAACGTCGCAAGTCCAAGTACCACCAGTACGCATCCTTGGGCAGGCCGAGCTCATCGATTCTGCTCTCCAAACGATCGAGTCTCTCCTCGCGTTGGCTGCCGCCGATGATCTCGCCCAGATGCGGTACCAGAATGTCCATTGCCGCAACGGTGCGGCCATCATCGTTCTGCCTCATGTAGAAGGCTTTGATCTCCTTCGGGTAGTCGGTGATCACAATGGGGCCGTTGAAGTGCGTTTCCGCTAAGTAGCGCTCGTGCTCCGACTGCAGGTCGCTCCCCCATGAGACGGGGAACTCGAATGCCTGTCCCGACGCCTCGAGAATCTCCACCGCTTCGGTGTAGGGGACGCGCTTGAAGGGCTGCTCGACCACGTGGGAGAGCTCTTCGATAATGCCCGGCCGAATGCGCTTGTCGAAGAATGCCATGTCTTCTTGGCACTCGGACAGGACCGTGCGGAGAATATCGCTAATGAACTCCTCGGCCAGGTCAATGCAGCAGTCCAGGTCGCAGAAGGCGATCTCCGGCTCGATCATCCAGAGCTCGGCCAAGTGGCGGGTTGTGTTGGAGTTCTCGGCGCGGAAGGCCGGGCCAAAGGTGTAGACCCGCTCCAAGGCGGCGGCGTAGGCCTCCACGTTGAGCTGTCCACTCACCGTGAGAAAGCCGGGCTTGCCGAAAAAATCACCGGAAAGGTCCGCGTGTTTTTCCTCGGCGGGAAGCGTGGTCACGCGGAACAGCTCGCCTGCGCCCTCGGCATCGCTGGAGGTGATCAGGGGTGTGTGAACGTAGACGAAGCCGCGCTCGTTGAGGAAGCGGTGAACGGCGAAGCTCAGGGTGTTTCGTACTCGTGCAACGGCGCCGAAGGTGTTGGTGCGCGGTCTGAGGTGGGCGATTTCCCGGAGATATTCGAAGGAGTGTCGCTTCTTCTGAAGCGGATAGCTGTCGGCGGGGGCCGGACCGATGACGGTGAGTTTGGCGCCGTGGAGCTCAACCGACTGTCCCGTGCCCGGAGAGGCGACCAGCCTTCCTTCGACGGCAACCGCGGCGCCGGTTTGGACTTTGTCGAGGGTGGAGAGCAGGCTCGCGCCGTCTGAGGCCGGCGCCCCCTCCGGCGCGCCTGCGCCGGCTCGATCAAAGATGACCTGAATGCTGCCAAGGCAGGAGCCGTCGTTTAGC
>CAYPTH010000107.1:0-10682 GCA_964413635.1 uncultured Spirochaetaceae bacterium | reverse complement strand
CGGCGCCCCCGCCACCGGCCGCACGGCCCCCGGCGCCGGCCGCGCCTTCCCCGGCCGCGCCGCAAAGCAAGAGCCGCCGTGGCACGGCAATGCCGTAGCGCTCGAGGAGCGCCTTGGTGTCGGCCTCCGAGGGACCGTCGGCGTCGGGAAGGTCGGCGATCCAATCTGCCGCGCCGCCGGCAGCCCGCGTGCCCCGCGCATACCCCGCGCCGCTTGACTTCGACTGAATCTCGGCTCGCTCAACCAAAATGCGAGCGGCGCGGATGGCGCGGGGAAGGGACGTAAAGGTGGCCATACCGGCTTCCGTAAAGGCGCGAGCGCGTGTATCCGTGCGAGGCCCGTCTTGGGCGAAGACGATGATAGGCTTCTCCGTTGCTGCCGCCACCTCGCCGAGGCGGGGAATGAGATTGTCCCCGATCCCGGCGGGGGAGAAGAAGGCAACGACAATAACGAGATCTACCGCACCGTCCCCAACCACGAGCTCGACGGAGCGGGCAAAGCCCTCGGTGTCTACGCCGGCGGTGAGGTCGACGGGATTGTGCGTGGAGGCGAAGGGCAAGAGCACGCCCTTGAGCTGCTCCTCCGTGTCGGGCGAGAGCTCGGCGAGTTGTAGAAGAGCGCGGGGCTCGTCAGACTCAATGAAGTCCGTTGCCATGACGCCGTAGCCTCCGGCCGGTGTCACCACGGCGACACGGTTGCCGCTGGGAAGGGGTGCATAGGAAACCGCGCACGCGGCATCCGTGAGCTCCTCGTCATCCGTGACGCGCTGGATACCGTACTGCCGGAGGGCGCCGGCTACGACCCGGTCCGACCCGGCCAGACGACCGGTGTGGGAGGAGACCGCCGCCGCGCCGCCGGCGGTACGGCCCGCCTTCAGGAGAAACACCGGCTTGCTCGCGGAGGCCCGCGCCGCGGACTCCAAGAGCCGCCGACCTTCCCCGAGGTGCTCCAGGTAGAGGCAGATCCCGCTTGTCTGTTTCTCCGCGGAAAAATGGGGGAGAAAGTCGACGGTTGATAGGTCGGCGGCGTTGCCCAGACCAATGAAGGCGCGTAGGGGAAAGCTGGTCACGGCGGCGCGGCGAACCGCTTCGACGGCGACCGAACCGCTCTGGCTAATGAGGGCGATGCCAACGCTGTCCAGACTGTCCGCCGTCCCGGCGTGCTCCACGAAGACCGTGTCCAGACCCGAGGCGGGGACCTGCAGACCCAAGGTGTTGGGACCCAGGAGGCGCGTCGGGGAGCCGGCAATGGCGCGCTCCAAGCGCGCTTGCAGCGCTTCCCCATCGGGCCCCGCCTCCCCGAAGCCGCCGGCAAGGACCACCACGTAGGGAAGGCGCCGCGCGACGCACGCCTCGGTCGCCTCAACCGCGGCTTCGGCTGCTACGGCCACCACCGCCAGGTCCACGCCGTCCGGCACGTCACCGACAGTCGCGTAGGCGGGAAGGCCGAGGATGGCGGACCGTTTCGGGTTTACGGGATAGACGGTCAAACCGGCGGCGGTGAGTTGCTCCGTGACCAGACGGCCCGGCCGCCCCGCCGTCTCGGTGGCGCCCACCACGGCGACTGCCCGAGGGGCGAGGAGTCGCGAAAGCGCATCTGAGACTGCTGCGTCCTGTTGCATGCCCGCAGTATCGCATTGACCGGTGAATCTCGCCAGAGATCACGCCCACGGTTTATTCGCTTCGGCGAAGCACGGCACTGCCCTTGGCCGGGACCGGGATCCCGGTGCCTGGTGATTGCGTGGTTCCGGCAAATAGATCGATGTAGGAGCCGTCGGCATCCTTTTGATCCTCGAGTTGAATGGTGCATGGTTCGTCCCCGGCGTTTACGGCAACAAGAACCGTCGCGCCGTCGTGCTCCCGCGCAAAGGCGAAGGTCTCGTTCGCAACGTGGACTTGTCGATACGTCCCGTATCGGAGAGCCGGCTGCTCCTTTCGGATGCGAGAGAGCTCGTCGAGAAAGCGGATCAATCGATCATCGTCCTTCGGTATATCCGGCCACGCGGGACGGAGGGCTGCATCGCCCTCACTCTTTCTACCGTGAATCATCCATTCGCTGCCGTAGTACACAGACGGAAGGCCCGGCACGGTCCACAGCAAGGCGTAGAGGGGGAAGATGTGGTCGGGATCGGACAGAGACGACACGACGCGATCCACGTCGTGGTTGTCGGCGAAGTTGTAGGTCGGTACCGGCTCCGCACGGCGGTCGCCGCCACGGTCACCGTCGACGGTCAACAGCCCGCCGGCTCCAAAGAGGCGCTCCAGGCTGTGGGCGATTTCGAAGTAGTTGCGGTCGTTGTGTGAGGACCACAGTCCCTTGTAACACTCGTAGTTGGTCACGCTGTGAAGCCGTCCCGGCGCGGTAAGCGCTGCGTAGTCGCCGTGAATCATCTCCCCCATGAGCCAGAAGTCGCGGCTCCCCTCGTCGGCGGGGCGCGCTGCCGCAGCCTCGTCCGTTGTTCGACGGAGTTGCTCCAGGAAATCCAGCGGGAGGAGGTAGGCAACGTCGAGGCGAAGACCGTCTACGCCAAAGGTGCCGACCATCGTCCGTACCGCATCGAAGAGGTGCTCTCGCACCTCCCGGTTGTCCAGATTGAGCGCCACCAGTGTGTCGGTTCCTTCCCATCCCTCGTAGACGAATCCGTCGCCGAAGCCGTTGTTTCGGGAGAAGTCCACACCGCGAAACCAATCTGCGTAGGGGGATTCGGCGCCGCGTTTCCGGAGATCCCGGAAGGCCCAGAAGTCGCGGCCCACGTGGTTGAACACGCCATCGAGCACCACGCGAATGTCGAGCTCGTGGGCGCGGGCGACCAGGCGTGTCAACGTGTCATTCGTACCGAGTCGCCGGTCCACCGCAAAGTAGTCCGCGGTGTCGTATCCGTGGCTGCTCGCCTCAAAGAGGGGGCCGAGGTAGAGGGCGTTATAGCCGTGATCCGCGAGATCCGGGAGCGCCTCGCGTACTGCGGTGAGACGCTCCTCCGGGGCAGCTCCTGCGTGGTCCGTCCCGGGCGCCGGATTGTCGCGCGGAGCGCCGCAGTAGCCGAGGGGATAGATGTGGTAAAACTGCGCGTCGTGCCACCAGGGGCGTGTGGGTCTAGACATGAATGGTACTCCTTCCGTCAATCTTATGAGTAGATGCCGTAACTGAATTGATGCATGATTCGGTAGGGCAGGTCCTCCGAGGGCCCAACGTCGCCGTCTAAGAGAAGCTCTGCGTAGGTGAAGCACAGCCCTAAGAAGCTCGCCGTGTACGGCGCCTCGCGACCGCGCATGTTGCCGTGCTGCGCCGCCGCCGCGGTGAAGAGCTCAGCGGTGCGAGCGGCGAGGCGCTCCACCGTGGGACGAATCACGCCCCGCGCCTCGCTCTCGACCGGGCCGTGCTGGAGCGCCAGAATGAGGCGCGTCTCCCCCGGGTGGCGTGTCGCGAAGCGCAGGATGCGTCCGACGAAGTTCGCAAGCGTGACCGGCAGATCACCCTGGTAGTCGAACACATCCGACAGCTCGGAAAAGAGCGCCGCCTCACTGTTCGCGCAGATCTCCTCGAGCAGTCCCCGCTTGCTCCCGAAGTAGTGGTAGAGCGTCGGCTTGCTCAGGCCGGCGGCAGCAACAATCTGCTGGATACCAACCGCGTCGTAGCCGAAGCGCGTGAAGAGGTCGAGTGCTGTCTCGTGGAGCGCCTGCCGGGCGCCGGCTCGATGTGATGCCACCCACGAAATATACCGATCGGTATACAGAGCGTCAAGCCTGGTGTCGAAGGAGGGATAAACACGCCTGCGTCCTCGTGATACCCTCTTTCGCATGAGCACGACAGTCGCAACATTTGGTGAGATCATGCTCCGCCTGAAGGCTCCCGCCTTTGAGCGGCTTCTGCAGAGCCCCATGCTGGAGGCGACCTTCGGAGGCGGAGAAGCGAACGTCGCCGTCAGCCTGGCTTCCTACGGCTTGGACGCGCGCTTCGTCACGGTGGTTCCGGCAAACCCCATTGGGGACGCCTGTCTTGCTGAGCTGCGCCGGAGAAACGTCGACACTCGGTGCATCCGTCGCAACGGCGACCGCCTCGGCGTCTACTTCCTCGAGGCAGGCGCCAATCAGCGCCCATCCAAGGTCGTGTACGATCGCACCGGCTCCGCCATCTCTCAGGCGCAGACCGGAGACATCGACTGGGACGACGCCTTTGACGGTGCCGGCTGGTTTCACGTCAGCGGGATTACTCCCGCCTTGAGCCAAGGTGCCGCCGAGCTTTCCATCGAGGCGGTGAAAACGGCCAAGCAGCGCGGCCTCACCGTTTCTTGCGATCTAAACTACCGGAAGAAGCTTTGGAACTACGGCAAAGGGCCCGCGGAGGTCATGACGCAGATTATCCCGTATGTGGACGTGGCCATTGGCAATGAAGAGGATTATCAGAAGTCCCTGGGAGTAGAGCTCGAGGCCGATGTGGAAGGTGGATCACTGGACCGCGACCGCTACGCCGACATGGCTGAGCGGGTTCTCGAGGACACGCCCTCTCTCACGCGTGTCGCCGTTACGCTCCGGGAGAGTCACTCCGCCTCCCACAACGGATGGTCCGCCATGCTCGCAGGCCGGGAGGGAGTGCGTTTCTCGAAAACCTACGAGATTACCCACATTGTCGACCGTGTCGGCGCGGGGGACTCCTTCGCCGCCGGGCTCATCTACGGCCTGACCAGCTTGGAGACCGATGAAGACGCCTTGGAGTTCGCCACCGCCGCCTCCTGCTTGAAGCACTCCGTACCGGGGGACTTTGCGCTGCTCTCGGTGGCCGAGGTAGCCGCCTTGGCCGGAGGGGAAGCTTCCGGGCGCGTGCAACGCTAGTCTTCGGGATGCACCCGCGCCTCCAGCCACGCGCCGGGAGCCAGCCCGCTGTGGCGGCGGAAAACACGATAGAAGTGTGCCAAGTCCTCAAAACCGCAGGCGTAGGCGGCGCCAACGATCGAGTGGGCTCCCGTCGCCAAGAGATCCTGCACCGCCTTCACGCGGAGTCTCTGCACGGTTGTGACAAAGGAGTTTCCGGCGGCATCGCGAAAGAGCTCTGAGAAGCGTCGCCGCGAGATTCCCACGCCGGCGGCCGCCCGGTCCAAGGTCCACGGCTCGTGGACACGACGCGGCAGTTCCTCCAGGAACGCTCGCACTCGTTCCGACGGTCGCTCGCTCCGCGGTTCTTCCAGGCCGCCGGCTAACTCACAGAGCAGCCGGTTCAACATGGTTTCTTGCTCAAGGCGATTGTCCGGAGTCGCCGCACGGCGCTCGAAGGCCAGAAGATCTCGCCACGGCCGGTGCTCGGTGATTGGTCCGCAGATTCTGCCGGGGCAGTCTGCCTGTGCGCTCATGATCCGGGCCCACAGCGTCCGCCGACCGGGGCAATTGTCGAGAGCTGTATCTGCAATGGCCACTACGACCAGATTCGTAGCGCGCTCATCGGCGAAGCGGTGCGCGACTCCTCGGGGGACAAGGATCACACTCCCGGGCTCGGCTCTCCTGGGCGCGGCGTGAGCCTGCTCCATCGACGCTGCTATCTCAACCCGGGTCTTGCCGCGAAGCACCAGGAAGATCTCGTGGAACTCGTGGGCTTGGCGACGCATGTGGAAGGTCGTGGCGTGGAGGCTCTCGGCGGCGCGAATCCCTGAGGCGGGGAGGGTGATGTCGACGGGACGTGAAGCCGGCACGGCTGCAATTCTACCGCGCATTGCCCAATATGCAAATCCGTCCGGACCTAATGTGCAAAGATGGATAAGCTGGCCGGGTGTAGCATCTGTTCCATGAACTCGAATTGGGCACCGCATGGCGGGGCGGTCCTCGTGACCGGTGGGAGTCGTGGTCTCGGGCGCGGCATTGCCCTAGAGCTCGCCTCAGCGGGTTTCAGCGTGGCAATCAATTACCGAAGCAACACCGCCGCCGCGGAGGAGACCGCCGAGCTCTGCCGCCAAGCGGCATTGGAAGGTGGAACCGGCACCCCGGCGGCCGGCACCCCGCCGGCTGGGGACACCGCACCCCCGGCGTTCGTTCCTATTCAGGGCGATATCTCCCGCGCTGAAGACCGGGAACGCCTAGTGGACCGGGTGTTCGCGGACTTCGGAGGCCTCTACGGCCTTGTGAACAACGCCGGCATCTCGCCGCGGGAGCGGGCCGACATTGTTGAGGCATCCGTCGACTCCTTTACCGAGGTGCTTGGCACCAATCTCACCGCGCCCTACTTCCTCACGCAACTTGTCGTGCAGCGCTGGCTCAGGGATGACCGCGGTGTGCCGGCCGGACCGGGGGCCCCCGGCGGGACTCCGCAGGCGCCGCCCTTCCGGGAGCCTCACCACCACATTGTCTTTGTCGGCTCCATCAGCGCGGCAACCGCAAGCATCAACCGCGGGGAGTATTGCGTCTCCAAGGCGGGCCTCGCCATGGCCGCGGAGCTCTGGGCAACGCGGTTGGCGCCCGAGGGAATCAACGTCTACGAGGTGCGGCCGGGAATCATGGAGACCGACATGACGTCGGGCGTTCACCAGAAGTACAGCCGCCTCATCCGCGAGGGTTTGGTCCCGCAGCGGCGATGGGGACAGGGAGCCGACGTCGGCCGCATGGTTCGCAGTCTCATGAGCGGAGATTTTCCGTTCTCGACCGGTGCCGTGATCTACGCGGATGGCGGCTTCCACATCTCCCGGCTTTGAACCGGTCGAAGGAGGGTAGGAATGATCGATATCAAGAACGCCCCGGATCTCACCACGGTGGCCGCCAAGCTTCCTCGGGTCTTCGAGTCTGGTCTGCGCGCTACGAACCTCCTTCGCCGTGCGTGGTCGCCTGAACAGGGCGCCCCGGTCTACACGCGAGCGGGGATTTACTCTACCAGAGGCTGGACCGAATGGACCCAAGGTTTTCAGTTCGGCAACGCCCTCTATCTCTTTGAAGCTACCGGCGATGAAGCCATGCTC
The DNA here is from genome assembly GCA_964413635.1 of uncultured Spirochaetaceae bacterium. Classification (GTDB taxonomy): domain Bacteria; phylum Spirochaetota; class Spirochaetia; order DSM-27196; family PWMO01; genus CAYFQV01. The sequence continues at coordinate 3,748 of CAYPTH010000107.1, read as the reverse complement.
GCCTACGGACGGGACGGAACGCTGCGTCACATGGCAAGTCACGTGAGTCACGTGGGAGTCCACGACCACGGCTTCAACAACGTGAGCACCTACGGCAATCTGCTACGGCTCATGCATGAGGGGCGCATCCGCTACGAGCCATGGGAGGCGGAGTTCTACCGGCTCGCCTTGAAGCAGAGCGGCGCCATTCAGGCGCAGCGCTGGACACGGACTGCCGGGGGGCTGGGATTTGTCCCGAGTTTCAACGGACCGCACTCCCTCTTTGTGGATACCATCCGCTCCATGCGCGTCCTGGCCCTGGGTCACCAGCTTGGGCACATCCTCATGGGGGAGCAGGACCAGCGGATCTCCCTCCTGCGCCGGCTCATCCTCCACGCAACCGCCACCGCGCGGTACAACGTCTTCTACGGCGAGGGCCGCGACGCCTATGACCTTCGTGGGCGCTCCCTCCACGAGGCGGTCTTCAACGTCACAAACGGCGTCTACCGCTGCCCCAATACCCAGCAGGGCTATTCCCCGTTCTCTACCTGGACGCGCGGCCTCTCCTGGGTCGTCTCCGGATTCGCCGAGGAGCTCGAGTGGGTGGCTTCACGCCCAGAGGAGGAGTTCGGCTTCGCCAGTGGCCCCGCCGGTGGTCCAGCCAGTGGCCCCGCCGGTGGCCCCGCCGGCGGCACCGAGACGGGCGCCTCCCCTCAGCCGGCCCCGAGTCGGGACCAGATTGAAGCCACGTTCTTACGCGCCGCCTGCGCTGCCGCCGACTTCTTCATTGCCCACACGCCCACCGACGGCATTCCCTATTGGGACACCGGTGCGCCCGGCCTGCGGGAGCTCGGTGACTATATGGATCGTCCCGCGGATCCCTTCAACCAGCACGAGCCGGTGGACAGCTCCGCGGCGGCCATCACGGCGCAGGGCTTGTGGCGCCTCGGACGCTACCTCGACCATCATGCCGAGCGGCTGTCGCTGCGTGAGCTGGATCTCGACGGACTGGGGCCCACACGCTACGCGCCGGAGCTCATTTGCGAGCGCGCTCGCGACTACCGCTGCGCCGCCGTGGTGTGCGCAAACACGCTCTTCGACGAGCCCTACCTGAGTAGCGCGGCGGACCACCAGGGCATCCTCCTCCACACCGTCTACCATCGCCCCAACGGCTGGGACTACGTTCCCCCGGGGAGCGCGGCTCCGCACGGAGAGAGCTGTATGTGGGGCGACTATCACCTCTTAGAGCTTGCGGTCATGCTGAAGCGGGAGAACGAAGGGGGGCGAGCGCAGCGCTTCTACGACATTGGCGAAGCGGAGGGGACATCGTGAAACTCCGCCCCGTCGAGACGCTACGAGGCTACGCGGTCCACACCGTCACCACCAAACCCTGGCCCCTGGAAACCGCCATCGACGCCTACGCTCGTGCCGGCTTCGGCGGCATCTCCATCTGGCGTGACACGGTCGCGGACCGCGACCCGGTAACGGTACGCCGCCGCCTGCGAGATGCGGGGCTGACCGGTGTCAGCCTGGTGCGGGGCGGCTTCTTTGCCAGTGCCGAGGCGTCCATGCGTCGTAAGGCGCTGCAGGAAAATCGGCGGTGCATCGGTGAAGCACATGAAATCGGCCTCCCTCTCCTTGTTCTGGTCTGCGGCGCCGATCCGCGGCAAAGCCTTTCCGAAAGCCGAACTCAGATCACTCACGCCTTGATCGAGCTCGTGCCCGAGGCGGAAGCGGCAGGTGTGCGCCTGGGCATTGAGGCGCTCCACCCCATGTACGCCGGTGAGCGAAGTGCCGTGAACACCCTCACCCAGTCGAACGATCTGGCCCTGCGCGTACTGAGGGACGTAGAGCGCCGCGGAGCGGGGGAAGTAACACGCCGCGTGGCTCGGGAGGTTGGGACCTCCTCGTCCGCAGCCTCGTCGCCGAGGCCCGCCGCTCACGGGCCGGTGGGATTCCCGACGACCTCGGCGATCACACCGCCGTCCACGGTTTGCAGCGTCATCGACATCTATCACCTGTGGTGGGATCCGCGCCTGGAGGAGGAAATCCAATTTGCCGCGGAAGAGGGGCTCTTTGGCGCCTACCACATCTCCGACTGGAATGTGCCGACGCAAGACATGCTTCTCGACCGTGGGCTCATGGGGGAGGGCTGCATCGACATCCCGCAGATATCCCACTGGGTAGCCGAGGCGGGCTTTAAGGGCTTTACGGAGGTTGAGATCTTCTCGAGCAGGTACTGGAGCATGGATCAGCACGAATGGCTCGGCATGGTGGCCGAAGCGTGTCGGAAGGAGTAAGGCAGATGCGCGAAGTTCGCATTCTCATGAACGGTGTTACCGGGCGGATGGGCAAGAACCAGCACCTCCTGCGCAGCATACTGGCAATCCGCAAAGACGGCGGGGTGGTGGTTCCGGCCGCCCCGGCCGAAACCGCCGCCCCGGCCGAGAACGCCGGCGCGGAGACCGACCCCGGCGGGGGGCTGCACGCAACCGCCGGCACCACCATCATGCCGGTGCCCATCCTGGTCGGCCGCAGCCAGGAGAAGCTCCAGCGCCTCGTGGCCGACCTCGGCCCGGAGCACGGAGAGCTCGAGTACACCACCGATCTCGAGACCGCCCTGGCGGACCCGGCCAACGAGGTCTATTTCGATGCCACTTCCACTCAGGCGCGGGAGGCGGGGCTCACGGCGGCCATCCGTGCCGGAAAGGCGGTCTACTGCGAGAAACCGATCGCTCTGGATACCGCGACGGCGCTCCGGCTTCATTCACAGGCAACAGAGGCCGGCGTCAAGAACGGGGTGGTGCAAGACAAGCTTTGGCTGCCCGGCGTGCTGAAGCTGAAGTACCTCATTGACACCGGCTTCTTTGGCCGCATCCTCTCGGTTCGCGGTGAGTTCGGCTACTGGGTCTTCGACGGCTTCCACCAGGAGGCGCAACGCCCGTCGTGGAACTATCGCAGGGAGGACGGCGGCGGTCTCATGATCGACATGTTCTGCCACTGGCGCTACGTCATGGACAATCTCTTTGCCGCGGTTCGCTCGGTCAACGCCGTCGCCCGCACCCACATTCCGGAACGCGTGGACGAGGCAGGACGTCGCTACCACTGTAGCGCCGACGACGCCGCCTACGGAATCTTTGAGCTCGAGAACGATGTCATCTGTCAATTCAACTCGAGTTGGGCCGTCCGTGTCCGCCGGGACGACCTGTTGACCCTGCAGGTGGACGGCACCGAAGGATCCGCCGTCGCAGGCTTGCGGGAGTGCTGGATTCAGAGCGACGCCCAGACGCCCAAACCTGTGTGGAATCCCGATATTCCGAGCCCAATCGACTACTACCGGGACTGGGCTGTGGTTCCAACGCGGGAGCCGGCGAAGAACGCCTTTCGCGCGCAGTGGGAGCGCTTTCTTGCCCACGTTGTTACCGGAGCGCCCTTCCCCTGGACGCTTCTCGAGGGCGCCAAGGGTGTGCAGCTCGCCGAGCTCGGAGCGCAAAGCGGCCGCGAGCGGCGCGTCATTGACGTACCGCCCCTCGCGTGAGGCGTGATATCATGGCTGAGGTTTCACATGGCAGCTGAGGTTCTTCTTGTATCACGGGGACTCGTACATCCCTCTCTTCTCGTGCGCCGCCGGGTGCGGTCCCTCCTGTCCGGCAGCATCGCCGGCACCCTCGAAACGACGCGCAGTCTCCGGCGGCTGACGGCGCTCGGCGGTGCCCGTACAGATCGGAAGAGCACACGTCTGAACTCCAGTCACGTGAAACGATCTCGT
>CAYPTH010000106.1:6429-10823 GCA_964413635.1 uncultured Spirochaetaceae bacterium | reverse complement strand
GTCCTACCCGGCAGCGTAAGAAGAGAAGGGGAAACTCGTGGAAGCAGAAAGACGCTTCGAAGGGCGGACGCTCGTGGTTACGGGCGGCGCCGGGAACATTGGGCTGGAAACGGCGCGACGCCTGGCCCGTGAGGGAGCGCGAATCGCCCTGTTGGATGTGGTCGCAGAGAAGCTGGAACAAGCCGCAGCGGATCTACGCGCTGTCGCGAGCGAAGTTCGGGCCTATCGCTGCGATGTGACGAACCGAAGCGCCGTCGACGAGACGGTGCAAGCGATTGTGCGGGATTTCGGTCGCATCGATCTCCTCTTCAACAATGCCGGATATCAGGGGCTATTTCAGCCGATGCATCGCTACCCGGAGGACGACTTCGTCAAGGTTATAGACATCAACGTCAACGGCTTCTTCTACGTCCTCAAGGCGGTCTCCACACACATGGTGGAGGCCGGGGGCGGCGCAATCGTCAATACCGCAAGCATGGCCGGCGTCGAGGGGCCGCCCAACATGGCTGCCTACGGCGCTTCCAAGTTCGCCGTCATTGGGCTCACGCAGACCGCATCCAAGGACCTCGCCCCCTACGGGATCAGAGTGAACTCCATCAGTCCGGCCTTCATGGGACCGGGGTACATGTGGGATCGGCAGGTGAATCTCCAGGCGGAGGCCGGGACGCAGTACTTCTCCTCAGATCCGGCGAAAGTCGCCGAGGAAATGATCGGGGCGGTCCCCATGAGACGCGTCGGCGGCATTGAGGAGATTCCCGGCGCGGTTGCGTTTCTCATGAGCGATGATGCCAGCTATATCACCGGCGTAAACGTGCCGATATCCGGTGGTATTCTCTGATCGTTCGGCGGAGTGCGGCACACAGAAAGGAGAACCAGGACACATGGCACAGAAGATGAAGGGTGCAGTTCTACCGGGAAACAGCACGGCGGTTTTGAAAGAGTTCGATGTACCCGAGCCGGGGCCCGGTCAGGTGCTCCTAAAAACGAAGGCCTCAACCATCTGCGGGAGTGACATTCGGGCCATCTACCGGGAACACCTCGGGAAGGGGCCGGAAGCATACCAGGGTGTCATTGCCGGGCACGAGCCCTGCGGCCGGATTATCAAAGCCGGTAGTGGTTTGAAACGCTTCGGCGAGGGAGATCGGGTGATCGTCTACCACATCTCCGGGTGCGGGGTGTGCTACGACTGCCGGCGGGGCTACATGATCAGCTGCCGCAGCGAGTACCGACAAGCTTACGGCTGGCAGCGCGACGGCGGCATGGCCGAGTATCTTCTGGCCGACGAGAAAGATCTCGTACCGCTGCCGGAGCCACTATCCTACGTCGACGGTGCCCAAGTGGCCTGCGGCTTTGGAACCTCATACGAGGCGCTCGTGAAGCTCGGTGTCTCCGGCAACGACCGCGTCCTGGTCACCGGTCTCGGACCGGTGGGCATGGCGACCCTCATGCTGGCTCGCGCCATGGGCGCCCGGCATCTGGTGGGCGTCGACGTCGTGCAGGAGCGTCTGGATCTCGTCCGCCGCCTCGGTTTGGCGGATCAGGTGTATCGCTTCTCCGACGATCTCGAATCCCGCCTATTCGAGGAAGTCGCTCCGCAGGGCTTCGAAAAGACGGTGGACTGTTCCGGGAACGGTGCGGCCCGCCGCCTCGCCGTTCGCGCCGCCTCGTCCTGGGGAGATATTGCCTTTGTCGGCGAGGGCGGAGACGTTCACCTGGAACCCAGCCCCGACATGATCCACGGGCAGAAGACCGTCTACGGCTCCTGGGTCACCAGCATCTGGCTCATGGAAGAGCTGGTGGAACGGCTGGTCTCCTGGGGTATCCATCCCCACGATCTGGTGACCGACCGCTTTTCCCTGGACCGCGCCGATGAAGCCTATGCGCTTATGGCGGGTGGGAAGTGTGGAAAGGTTGCGGTCGTATTCGATGAAGAGCTACAAGCCTGAGCCCTTGTCTTGCCGGGCCAATAAGGGGTTGGAGACATGAGAGAGGAACAGGAATCGATTCTCGACAGATTTCGCCTGGATGGGCGGACCGCGTTGGTGACGGGCGGCGCGCAAGGGATCGGGCTCGCCTACTGCCACGCCCTCGGCGAAGCCGGCGCAAAGGTCGCAGTGGTGGATATTGATGTATCCCTCGCCGAGTCCGCGGTCGGCGAGCTCACCTCGAAGGGGATCGAGGCCACGGCGATTCATGCAGATGTGACCGATCCGGAAGCGGTATCCCGGATGGTGCAATCGGTCGTCGATGCGTGGGGTGGGTTGACCATTGGTGTGAATAACGCAGGCATGGGACTGTGGCGGGACGCCGAGACCATGGACTATCAGGAGTGGAAGAAGCTCATCGACTTGAATCTGAACTCCGTCTTCCTCTGTGCCCAGGCGGAAGCCCGCGTCATGCTCGAGGCCGGATACGGAAAGATTATCAACACCGCATCCATGTCCGCGCACATTTCCAATACGCCGCAGAATCAGAGCGCCTACAACAGCTCGAAGGCCGGCGTACTGCACCTGACTCGGAGCCTTGCCGCCGAGTGGGCGCCGCGGGGAATCCGGGTGAACAGTATTAGCCCGGGCTATACCAAGACGGCCCTGGTCGAGAAGCTGTTGGAGACGCCGGAAGGAAAGAGCATGTTGCCCAAGTGGCTCGAGCGCATTCCCATGCAGCGGATGGCAGAAACGGAGGACCTCCAGGGGGCCGTGGTCTATCTCGCGTCAGGTGTCTCGGACTACATGACCGGTAGTGACCTCGTGATCGACGGAGGTTACTGCACCTGGTAGCGGCCGCCCGCGGCCGGGGGGCGTGGGCATCGGCCCGGCAGGGCCTCTATCTGAAGATCTTGTCGACAATCAGCTCGATTGCCGCAATCTCGTCCTTCTCATCCGTGACGGCCTGTGCGATTGCCAGAGAGCAGGCGCGCTTTGCGCGAATGCCGCGACGGATGAGCTTGCCGGCGTGTACGAGACTGCGGGTGCTTACCCCCTCCTCCAAGTCAATGGTAGTGATGTTGCGAATATCGTTGCCGAGGAGCACGAGCCGTTCCGCGAGGGCGTGATCGATGCCGCTTTCGGTCTGCACGATTGTCGTCTCCTTGTCGGCCGGCGGGTAGGAGAAGTCGATTGCGACGAAGCGCTGCTTGGTCGACGGCTTGAGGTTCTTGCGGATGCTCTGATAGCCGGGGTTGTATGAGACGACGACCATGAAGCTCGGCGGCGCCTCGATCTGAATCCCCAAGGTCTCAATGGGCAGGAGACGACGGTAGTCGGTGAGGGGATGGATGACCACGGTGACGTCCTTGCGCGCCTCGACGACCTCGTCGAGGTAGAGGATGGCTCCCTCCTTGACCGCCATGGTGGCCGGCCCGTCGATCCAGACCGCTTCGCCTCCCTTCATGATGTAGCGGCCCGTCAGGTCCCGGGCGGTCATGTCCTCGTGGCAGGCGACGGTGTAGAGGCTGCCGACGCCGTGGGCGAAGGGGCCGGCGCCGGCTGCGCCGCCGGCGGTGCCGGCGCCGGCCGCCCGGTACACCTTCTGCCCCAGGTGCCAGGTCATGTACTCCACGAAGCGCGTCTTGCCGCAGCCGGTCGGCCCTTTGAGGAGCACCGGTATTTGCTCGATCCAGGCGCGTTCGAAGATCTCGACCTCGTCCTTGATGGAAAGATAGAAGGGCTTCTCTTCAATTCGGTAGGAGCTCGAGATGGTGTTGATGTCGTCCCCGGCGGCGCGAGCTGCGCCACCGGCGCTGTCTGTGTTGGCCACGGTGGTTCGAGGGTATGCTCGGCGAGGCGGGCGGTCAAGCGGGCGGACTCAACAGCGGCCGGCGGCGGCTACCCCAGGAGCTGCCGCAAGTAGGGATTGAGGAGCTTGTTCTCCGGGTCCATCCTGCGCCGCAGATTAATGAAGTCATCCCAGCGCGGATAGAGGGGCCGCAGCTCCGCCGCCTTCGCCTTGAAGCGTTTGGCCCAGTGCGGACGGCCGTTCAAGTCGAGGAATAGCTCCTCGAAGCGATCCAGGGTAACGCTCCATTCGGCAAGCTCCAGCGAGGAGCCTCGGGCCTTCGTGACGGTTGCCCCGTAGAGCGTACCCTTCTTCACTGTGCGGTGGTTGAAGAAGAGTCGTCGCAGTAGCCGATTGGCCGGCCGGGTGAAGCGAGGAAAGCGCACCGTGCGCTTGTAGAGGAACTTCGACACCTCGCGGCGATGCCGCACGAAGCGCGGTGCGCCACGTTCCTCGACGGCGGTGTCGGGCCCTATTCGCTCACCCCGGACCACCCAGCCGTAGCCGGTGTGGGGTAGCCAGATGATGCGGAGGAACTCGTATTCCCTGAGCCAGCTGCGGAAGTGGGCAAGCCACTCCTCGTCACGAATGGCCTGCTCGTCGACACGGAGATAGTA
>CAYPTH010000106.1:2329-6329 GCA_964413635.1 uncultured Spirochaetaceae bacterium | reverse complement strand
TAGTCACGGAGGTCGATCAGCGTCTCGGTCCCGGCAGCAATGTCGGCCGAGGACTGCTTGTTGCCGAAGACGCGGACTGACCCGGCGTTCTCCAGAGCGGCGGCCAGCTCTTCCTCGCTTCGCGGCCGGTGCACGTGCTCGTAGCGGTGAACGATGTTGCCGTTCCAGCTGACCCAGGAGTGATCCTTGTCCATATGGTGTGCATTGTATCGACTCCGGGGCCGTGAGAAAACGGGCGCGACACGTTGCCCCTGAACCAGGCGGGCGACCGACCTGCGCCACCTCTAGCACGACAGTCTTATCTATTATTAATGGTGGAATTGCCGTGCTCAGTACACTACTCTTAATGGTATCCACACATGGTGCGCACAGAAGCCGGTAGTCGGGGGAGATGTAGCGTGGGACGTCGGGGATGGTTGATCGTCACGATCCTGGTTGTAGCGGTCCTTGCCGCCTGGGCTCAGGATGAAAAGGCCGGTGAAGACAGCGCCGCATCACTGCTAGAGATCGATGCGACGCCCCGCGTCGAGATACCGATTGAGCCGGATGTGCGCCCCCTGTTCAGCCTCGGCTACGGCGGCGACATTGTCGCGCATCTGCCCTTGGAGAACATTGCGCTCGTCTCACCTGCACTGAGCCTCTCCTACAGCTACATGCCGGTTCGCGCCGGAACGTCGATCTCCGTGATACGTTTCGGCGTCGGACCGCGCTTGAGCGTGGACCTCGGGTACCGGTTTCGCGTCTTCGGCCACGCCCTCGGCGGGGGCTATGTGAGCCTGTTCAACCGGACGGCGCGCGATGCCGAGGGCAATCAGTACGCCGACCAAGCCGGTGTCGCCGGCTACGTGGGCGGAGGAATTGGGGCATCGTTCTTTCTGACCCCCTTCCTGAGTGCCGGCATGAGTGGCTCCTACGGCAATCAGTTGGGTCTCTATCAGAGCGCATCGGCATCGCTCTCACTCACTCTTCACGTCGATGGCTTCGAACGCAAGATCCGCATTGACCCCGTGGATATCGAGCCAATCTACCCGGTGCTGGTGCAGTACTATGGAGATGCAAGTGTCGGCTCGGCAACGGTGACCAACGGAGAGCGCTTTCCCATCCAAAACGTGGAAATTGAGGTGACCGTTCCGGGACTGACGGCGCAAGCAGTTGCGCTGCCGGTGGCGGACGAGATTCTGCCCGGCGAATCCGTGCGAACCGCGGTGCCGACGCTTTTCAGCCAAGAGGTCCTGAAGGTGCTCGAGGCGCAACGCACATCCGCCGGCATCACCGTGCGCTACCGCTTGAACGGCCGCACTCGCGAGAGCACCCGACACGTTGCGCTGCGCCTCTACAACCGCAACGCCGCCGCCTTCGTGATGCCGCGAGACGCCGAGCTGCAACGTTTCGCGAGCTCCGTTGCGGGTCTGGTCCGCTCCGAAGGGCCGGCGGCCATGAACCTCAACCTGCGAATTGCCATGGGCCTGTACGAGGCCTTGGCCATTCACGGCCTCGGCTACGTCGTTGATCCGGACACGCCCGCGTACATTGAGGCATCTACGGACACCACCGTCGTCGATTTTCTCCAGTTTCCGGGGCAGACGCTCTCCTTTCACGGCGGCGATTGCGATGACCTGTCCATCCTCTACACCTCACTCTTGGAGGCTGTGGGTATTCCAACGGCCTTTCTGACCATTCCCGGTCACCTGTTTATGGCCTTTGACACCGGGCTGAGTGTCGAGGAGGCTGCGCGCACCTTTGGTGACGCCTCGCTGGTCATTGACCGGGGAGGGTCCGCGTGGATTCCCGTCGAGATGACGGCGATTGGGCGGACCTTCCGTGAGTCGTGGCGCATTGCGGCCGACCAGTGGCGCACCCGGTCTCGTGAAGGTATAGACGTCGAAGGCGGGGAGTCCGGCGTCGGGTTCTATCCAATGCGCGAAAGCTGGGAGGTCTATCCCCCTTCCGGCTCGCCTCCGGATATCGGTGAATCGGTTGCCATGGACCGCCAAACCATCCGCCTCTCCTACCGGGACGCCGTAGACAATCTGGTTGATCTCCAGCTCGCGCCTCAGATTGCACGCCTCGAGGAGCAAATCCGGCGCAGCGGTAACCCGGTCCGCTACCAGAACCGGCTTGGCGCGCTCTACGCCCGCTACGGGCTTCTTGACCGCGCAGTCGAGGTGCTCGAGGAGGTCGCGCGCCAAGAAGACTACCCGCCGGCTCTGATCAATCTGGCAAACATCCGTTTTCTCAACGGTCGTTACGAGGAGGCGCGTGACCTCTACGCTCGAGCGGCGCAGCAGATGCCGGACAACCCGGCGGTGCTGGTCGGCCTGGCCAAGGTCAGCTACGAGCTCGGCGACGTTGCCGGCTTGCGGACTAACTACAACCGGCTCCAACGCGTTGATCCTGAGGTGAGCGACCAGTTTGGCTACCTCTCGAACATTGCCGAGGTGCCGGCCGATGGATCGGCGCGTGCCGACAGTCTCGATGCCGCTCGCGTTCGTGTGCTCTGGGAGGATGAGATCCAATGAGACGTGGTAGGGACGGAGGGCTCGTCAGCCGGACGCGGCGCACCGCAGCAGGTCTCGCAGTGGCCCTTTTTGCGGCGGCGGGCTTTGCCGGCTCCTGCAGCAATCCCATGCGCGTGACCGTTGAGTCGGTCGTCGAGGAAGGCTCCCGCCCGACGGCGACGGTGGACTTCCAAGACGGCGCCGGCATCGCTCCCGACACCCAGATCACCCTTACCTTCGACGAGGGCATGGACCCCGCCTCACTCGTCCTTGGGGGGAGCTTGGCCGATGAGAGCGATGGCGGCGCCTGGAGCGAGGGCTCCGCAACGAACGACACACTGACAATCTCCCCGGCCGATTCGTGGAGCGTTGGCAGCGGCAAGACTCTGACCATTGCCGCAGCCGATCTGGACACCTACGAGATTCTGCCCCTGCAGGTGGAATATGGCGTTCTGGACGGGGTGGTCTACGTGCACGCGGAAGACGGGAGCGACGCCGGTCCCGGCACGCCCGATCACCCCAAGGCGAGCATTCAAGCGGCGGTAACGACGGCGGAGCGGGTCTTCGACGAGGCGGAGGTTCGTGTGGCTGAGGGCACGTGGGGCCGACGGCACCATGTCGTATCCGACCACTGTCGAGTCAATCTACACCTCTACGGGCGTCTCCGGCGAGGAGCCGTATACGCTGTTCGTGAACGCTGTCGAGCATGATGTCACGGTCAGATTCATGGACATTACCGGTCCCTCCGGTGTCTCCACCGCGGGAGTATTCATTGGATCAGGTAGCGTGCAGTTCGAGTCCGTCCGGGTGGACGGAGGAGCCGGGAGCGAAAACAGCATTGGCCTGGCCGTCACCGGTGGTTCGGTTACCGTAGAGCGTTCCGACGTCAGATCGGGGAAGTTCGGCTCCGGCCACGGAGTGTACGCCGCCGACGCAGGCATCGACATTCGAGATTCCGTTGTCCACGGCGGCAAAGGGACCAACAGTGTCGGCGTCTCCTTCACCCGCGCTAGCGGTTCTGTGTGCCGCAGCGAGGTCTACGGCGGAAACAGCAGCGATCTTGTTGCCGGAGTCGAGATCCGGAGTACCACGGGCGTTCTGCTCTGCAACAACCTCATTGATGCCGGTACGGGGCTGAGCACGTCCGGAGTCATTGTCACCGATGCCACCGCAACCATAGCTAACAACATCATCCATGGCGGCGGCGCCCTGGCCTTTCAAGATGACACAGCCGCCGAAGCGCTGTGGCTCTACGACGGTGGCAAGCCGGAGGTGTACAATAACATTCTGTATGTTTCATCCGGACAGCGGCGGTATGGAGTTTCGAGAGGACCGAACTCCACCCCGGAGGCGATGGCGGATAACAGCTTCTTCTGCAAGGACTGTACCTTTACCAACGTTTACGACGACTACGCTGAAGACGGGAACGACGCCGAAACGGTTTCCGCGTTGAACACGTTCTTTGGCTTGAGCGGCGGGGACGTCAACGTTGCGGACGCCCC
>CAYPTH010000106.1:0-2229 GCA_964413635.1 uncultured Spirochaetaceae bacterium | reverse complement strand
CGTTGAACACGTTCTTTGGCTTGAGCGGCGGGGACGTCAACGTTGCGGACGCCCCGCGTCCACCCCGCGCTCCGCCGCGCTCCGCCGCGCCACGCGGCTTCCCCCTTCCGAGTTCTTTCGCGTATAGTGCCAATCCATGTCCCAGGCACGAGTAGAAGCCCCAACGCTCAAACGCCTCTTTGCCTTCGCCGCGCCAATGATCGTGAGCCACGCCTCGGAGACGATTATGCGCTTCGTGGATCGACTCTTCTTGGCGCAGTTGGGGAAGCTGCACATTGCCGCCTCAATGAGCGGGGGCCTGTCGGCCTTTGTGTTCTCATCATTCTTCGCGGGGATCGTCGGGTACACAAACGCCATTGTCGCGCAGTACTACGGTGCGGGCCGCGAGGAGAAGACGGTGCAGACGGTAAGTCAGGGGCTCTACCTGTCGATGCTGTTCTTGCCATTCCTCATCCTCCTCATTCCCGTCGTGCAGTGGACCTTCGGCGTGGCTGGGCACACCCCGGATCAGATTGCCTTGGAGTCCTCCTACTTTCGAATCCTCATGGCGGGGTCCATATTCCTGCTCCTCCGGCAGGTCTTGGTAGGGTTCTTCCTCGGTATCGGCGAGACGCGGATTGTCATGTTTGCCAATCTCGCCGGCATGATCGTCAATGTGCCCCTCAATTACGTTCTGATCTTTGGCCACTTGGGCTTTCCCGCGTTGGGCATTGAGGGCGCGGCAATTGGGACTGTCATCGGGAGTGCAACCATTTTTGCCGTGCTGCTGGTGAGCTACCTCCGGCACGAGCTCTTCAAGACCTATGGCCGGCGCGGCGGGTTTCGATGGCGCGGCGACCTGATGCGTCGTTTGGGGCGTTTCGGGCTTCCCGCCGGAACCGAGCTCTTTCTGAACGTATTCGCCTTTAACGCCTTCATTCAGGTCATTCACTCAATGGGGGAGGACGTGGCGGCGGCGGTTACCATTACCTTCAACTACGACATGGTGGCCTTCATCCCAATGATCGGCCTTGGCGTGGCTGTGACGGCAATGGTTGGTCAGCACATGGGAGCCGGGGATCAGGAGGGGGCGCGGAAGTCGACCATGCTTGCGCTGCGCGTAGGCTACAGCTACGCCCTCATCATGATGCTGCTCTTTGTGTTCGGCGCACCGCTGTTGGTGCGCGTGTTCGCCGGCGGCATGAGTGGGGAGGACGCCGCGCTCCTCGAGCTCTCGGAGGCAATGCTGCGTCTCGCGGCAATCTATACCCTTGCGGATATCACACAGCTCGTCTTTGCGGGGGCCTTGCGCGGCGCTGGGGATACAAAGGCCGTCATGTTCATCTCAGTGATCATTCACTGGATCATGGCCGTCACGGTGGTAGTCCTTGTTCGCGTTCTCGAGTTGCCACCCCTTGCGATCTGGGGCTTCTTCATCGGCTTCGTCATTGTACTGGGCCTCTCGATCTTCCTGCGCTTTCAATCGGGGAAGTGGCGGCAGTTCTCGGTGATTGATGAGGAGACGGTACAGGCGGAGACCCACCGACCCAAGATTGCCGTTGAGTCGGAATGGATTTAGGGCGTCCCCGTCTGTAGGTGATCGATGATCGTGTCGAGCGCGTGTTTGGTCTCTTCGTCCCGGATTGCGGCGAACTCAATACCGACGTGATAGCCACCGTCGACCTCTTCGGTCCGGGCGACCACCCCTTCGAGCTCAATGTTCTGCGGGGCGCCGTCGGCGTTGCGAGGACCATCTCCTCTGACCTCGAGCATGACGAAGACGCGAGTACCGATCTCCGGGGCCTCGGCGGTCTCGCAGAGCAGTCCGTGGTCGCTTAGGTCCACCCCGGCGGCCTGCAGGTAGTACTCCCTACCGTAGCCGACTTCGACGAGTTGACTCAGCCTCACGCGCGGTGAGCGGCGCCTTTCGTCCATGGGAACCTCCACCTTCAGTATACACGGTTCTGTGTTAGCGGCCCATAGACTGCTGTGGTTACGCCGCTGCGGCATTGGTCTGCGAGGGACCGTAGCGCTCCTGGGTGATTCGGCCGTCGCGGAACTTGCACTCTGCTGCGAGCTCATCAATGTCCTCGAATGCGCCCGACCCCGACGCGCGGTGATCGGAGTCAAAGCGTAGGGTGACGCGGGTCACGTAGAGCAGCCGTCTCATTCTAAGGCGGGGCGAAGCGCGGCCGCGGCGGGCTTGCCGAATCTCCACGGAGCCGGTAGCTTTGCGGCATGCTAAGCTGG
>CAYPTH010000105.1:0-10881 GCA_964413635.1 uncultured Spirochaetaceae bacterium | reverse complement strand
GCTCATCGGTCTCCGCGTCCTCGACGATCAGTGTCTCCCGCTGACGGTAGCAGAGACCGGAGATGCTCTCATGGATCGGGAGGCGTAGACCGAGGTGCGTCTCCGCCGTTCCGAGGGCCGCGCGGTAAACCATCTCGCTGCCGTCCGGCTCCTCCACGACGGCCGCCTCCGCATCCGTGATCTCCATTGCCACTTCCGCGACTCCGCGCCGGACCCCGTCGAGCGAGAGACCGCGGGCGGAGACATCCGTGTAGATGCGGTGCAGAAGCTCCATTCGATCCGCGCGCCGGTGCAGCTCGGCTTCGTCGGTCACGTCGGTGAGGATGACGACGTAGTACTGAGGCCTGTCCGGGGTACCTCCATAGGGCTCGACCCGCCATTCCACCTCGAAGGGCGTCCCGTCCTTGCGGTAGTTCGTCGTGCGACCGCGAAAGGGCCGCGCCGCTTCGAGAGACTCGCGAAGCTCGTCCAAGACGGCTCGATCCGTGTGGCGCCCCTGGAGAATACGCGGACTTTGCCCTTCGACCTCCTCGAAGGCGTATCCGGTCATCTCCTCGAATGCCGTGTTCACATAGAGAATTCGAGGCCCCGGCTTGTCGAGCTCGGTATCGGTAACAATGACTCCCTCGGAGATCTTGCCTACGAGAGAGGCGAATAGCTCCGTCTCTATTCGGGCCACGAAGGTCTCCTCACCAGTGATCTCTTCATTGGGGTGATTGTACCAGCACGACGACTCACTTGCCAGAACCGGGCGCTTTCTCTACTTTCTGTATCACGCATGCGGCAACTCGCCCTGGGCCTCGCAGCAATCGGCTCTCTCCTTGGGATAAACGCGCTCCTGTCGCTCTACGTGTGGGCACCGAACGCCGCACCTCTTTCGGCCCTGGTTCCGCTGGCCGAGACGCTCGTGCTCCTGTGGCTCTCAGTGCTGATCCACCGCGGTTTGGCCTGGAAGAGCTCGGTGCGCAGCAGACGCCGCAGGATCGGCACTGTCGCGCTGGGCGGAATCACCGGACTCATGCTGGGCTTCTCCGCAGCGGAGGCCTTTTTTCAGTTCTACTACGCCCGGCACTTCCTGCCGCGCTCCGACATCGGCATGATTCGGGGTGCGCTCTTTCTGTTCTTCGGCGACATTGGGCCGGTCGCCGACATCCTATCGCCGATTGTGTTCGTTTTGACTTTGATACTTCTCGCCGGGGTGGGCACGGCCATTGTTGCCGGCTTCGGCGCCATTGTTGGACGTCTACGACGGCCGGTGGTACTGGCTGCGGTTGTTACGGTGGCGGCGGTTCCGCTTGCCGTGGCCGCAGGACTGCCGCAGTCACTTGCCGGCATGACGGCGGGGTCGTGGTTCGACCGGGCGGATGCGAGCTTCGTGAGTGCGGGGCCGGATGTTCCGCCCCAGGGGACCGGTGACCCGGAGACGAGCACGGCGGCCGGCGGCGACGATCCGCCGGCCGAACGCTACACCTTCCCCGGCCTGCGCGACCGGGACATCTACATGTTTGCGGTCGAGGCTTACGGTTACGCAGCCTTCCACCGGGAGCACATATCGGAACAACTCGAGCCGACGCGTCAAGCCTTTGCGGAAGCGCTGCGTGAGAAGGGCTACGAAATCCGCTCCAGTTACATGCGCTCCCCAGTTGCCGGCGGATACTCCTGGCTCGCCGAGGCCACGTTGCTATCGGGACAGTGGATCGACAGCCAAGAGCGCTTCTTGCAACTCTCCGAGGCGGATTTGCCCACCCTCACCGGCACGCTCCATGAGGGCGGGTACTACACCTTTACGGTGCGCCCGGGAACGGTGCATGCATCTTGGCCCGAGGCGTGGGAGCTCTACCGCTTCGAAGAGGCGATCGTTGCGCACGACGGGGACTTCAACTACGTCGGACCGTGGTTCTCCTACGTGCCGGTGACCGACCAGTACGCCATCTGGACCGGGCACAAGCGGATCGAGGAGCTCACCGCCCCGGGCGGTCCGGCCGCCGACACGCCGCTCCTTGCCTACTACCAGCTCGTGAGCAGCCACACCCCCTTCAACAAGATTCCGCCGATCATTGAGGATTGGCAGGAGCTGGGAAATGGGGATGTGTATAACCGGCGATCGGACGAGATCCAAGGCTTCAACAACAGTTGGACAGGCGGAACGGAGCTCGTGGAAGGTTACGTTGCCGCACAAAACTACGTCTTCGAGGTCCTCACGAAATACATTGATGAGCTCTTGGACCACGATCGGAGTCCGATCATAGTCGTCTTTGGGGATCACCAGGCTCAGCGCCCAATCCGGTCACCCAACGCGGCGCTGTCGGTGCCCATTCACGTCGCCTCTCGCGACCCCGGCGTTTTGGCCCTCTTCGAAGAGCGCGGTTTCCAGCCCGGTATGCGCAGCACCGCACCTCCACCACACATGGACATGAGCGACTTCTTCCCCATGTTCGCTGAGCTTGCCCGAACCACACCGGGGGTGGCGAACGTAGGCGGTGCCGATGATTGATCGGGCGAGATTGATCGGGCGAAATGGTAAAAGCGTGTGTATATATGAGCTTTGATCGAAGCTACGAACGGTGGGGGTATCTGCACGCCTCGCTGGTGGTACTCGGAGCTCTGGCGGCCGAGCTTGCCATGGCCACTGCTGCGGCCGGCGCATTCATGGCCGTGTGGAGCACGGCGGCGTTGACCGCCCTCTACGTCACGGCGCGCCATAAGCACCCCGACGGCACCGGGGCAACCATTGCCAACGTCCTCACGAGTTTCCGCGTGGGTGCCGCGGTGGCCGTTTTCCTGCTGACCGCGGCGAACAGTCTCATCCCGGCAATCGGCGCGTTCCTTCGCTCAAGCGGCGGATGGGTCCTCGTGGGAACGCTTTTCCTAGTCGAGATCACGGACTTTGCGGACGGGCGCATGGCGCGGAAGCACCAGTCCGGACCCTTCGGCGCGACCTGGGACATGGAGAGCGATGCCATCTACACCCTCGCCCTCAGTCTAGCGGTCCGGCACATCTTTGCCGTCGACTTCTACGTTCTTCTCATTGGTCTCATGCGCTACCTCTACGTGCTCCTCTGGCACTATGAGGGCACGCGAGCCGCGACGTCCCGGACCCACGTACTGTACGCCAAGACCACGACGGCGGTGCTGGCCACCACCCTCATTGTGGTCATGGCGCCGCCGATCACCGATGCCCTACGTGCGGTGAGCTTGGGCATCGTCCTGTTCATGCAGCTCATCTCCTTCGGCTGGGAGATCGCGCTGCAAGTGCGCCCATTTGCGAGGGAGCGCAGGAAGGTGTGACCGAGGACGGGACGACGGCTTCGCACAACACACGTGACCTCGGACTTCTGGTTGGGGGAAACGTGGTGTCGACCTTCGGCAACGCCGTCTACATTCTGGCCGTCACCCTCCTGCTGAAGGATCTGACGCAGTCCGCCTTGGTCCTCGGCGTGTTCCAGTTCCTCGCCCTTTCCCCCGGCTTCCTGCTCAGTCCCCTTACCGGAGCGCTCATTGACCGGGTATCGCGGCGGCGCGTTGTCATTCTCACCGACCTCTACCGCGGGATCCTCATGGTGGCAACGGGACTCGCCCTCACCGTTCCGGCAATGCGCACTCCAACGCTGATACTGCCCGTCGCCTTCCTGGCGGGCATTGGCCACGCCCTCTTTGTTCCCGCCGCTCACGCGCTGCTCCCCTCCTTGGTCCCCCCTGAGCGGCTCCAGCGGGCCACCGCGCTGCGCGCCGCAAGCAGCCAAGCGGCGAATCTCGGCGGGAATGCGGTCGGCGGTCTCATCTTTGCGCTCCTTGGCGCACCGATCCTCTTTGTCATAAACGGGGCCAGTTTCCTCCTCTCGGCATTCCAGGAGACCTTTATACGGGGCGGGCGCCGCGCACCGACACAGAAGCAGGGGGAGTCGCTTCTCACCACCGCGCGCGTCGGGCTCAGCTCCACGCTTCGGGACACCCGGATGCTGGTCCTCATGGCCTCCCAGGCGGGGCTCTTCGTGGTCTCGCCGGTAGTCGTTCTCGCGCTGCCCTTCATTGTCATAGACGAGCTCGGACTCGCCGAAGGAGCGCTCGGCTACTTCTTCGCCCTCGCCCTTGGCGGCGGGATAGCCGCCTTCGCGGTGCTCCGGAATCGGCCTCACGGTCGCATGTTGTCTGAGCCCCTCATTGCGCTGTCCTACCTCGCCCTCGGAGCCGGCTTCAGCGCCCTCGCCTTCCACGTTGGTATCGTGGTCCTTGCCGTGGTCGCCGTTGTATCCGGCGCGGCGGCGGCCACCGTCTACCTCTATGTCACGACCTACATTCAGCGCCGGACTCCAGCCGAGCTCCACGGAAGATTCTTTGCGGTTCTCGAGGCAGCCAGCGCCATGGTGGCTCCCGTGAGCTACCTCCTCGTCGGCGCCCTTCTCGAGGTGGCCGGGCCGGCGCGACGCTGGTCGCTCTTTGTCGCTGTCGGCGTCCTGTCCCTGCTCTGGGCGGCCGTGCTTACGCTGCGCCGCAGGCGCGCGGAATCGGACGAGACGCGCAACGCAGTTTCGCGCTAATATCCCCGGAACACTGCGTACACGAGAGAGGATCACAACATGGCCGCGGAGGGAAGTCGCATTCGCCGAACGGATGCCGCGAAAGACCAGCAGGCGATCGCGCGCATTTGGCGGGAGGTTGGCTGGATCGATGAAGATGAACACGAGAAGCAGTTTGAGCATTTCCTGAAGGACGCCTTCGGCCTGGTTGCGGAGATCAGAGGAGAACCCGAGGTGTCTGTTACCGGACACAAGGGGCGCACCCGCTACCTCCAGACGGATCTGCCGATGTGGGGCGTTACCAGCGTCACCGTCAGCCGCGTTGCCCGGAAGCAGGGTCTCGCCGGAACGCTCACGGCCCGGAGTCTGGCGGAGGGCGCGCGGCGAGGCTGCACCCTCGCCATGCTCGGCATGTTCGACCAAGGCTTCTACGACCGCGTCGGTTTCGGCACCGGGAGTTACGAGCGCTTCATCTCCTTCGATCCCGCCAGCCTTACGGTGACCGGTGCTCCCCGCCCGCCGCAGCGCTTCGACGCCGGCCACTACGAGCAACTCCACCGGGGCCTTCTCTCGGCGCGCCACGACCACGGAGCGAGCTGGTTCGAGGAGCCAAACACCATCCGCGCCGAAATGGGCTGGACCAAGAATCCATTCGGTCTCGGCTACTTCTCCGACGACGGCTCCGCTCTGACCCACTCCATCTGGGGCGAGGCGAAGGGGGAGCACGGCCCCTACCAGATCTACTTCTACTCCTATCGCGACGATGAGGAGCTCTTGGAGTTACTCCGTGTCATCAAGTCCCTCGGCGACCAGGTCCACGCCGTTCGCATGAAGGAACCCCCCGGCATCATGCTGCAAGACTTCGTTCGCCAACCCTTCAAGCAGCGGCGCCAAACAAGCAAAGGCGCCTTCGAGGCGAGCCACAACGCGGTCGCCTTCTGGCAGCTGCGCATCCTCGACATGGAGTCCGCGATCGCGGCGTGTCGCGGCAGCACGGAATTGGACCTGACCGTGGAGCTGAGCGATCCGGTGGCAGAGTTTCTGGAGGACGATGAGGACTGGCGCGGCGTCGCCGGCGTCTGGAAGCTCCATCTGGGAAGCACGTCCGAGGCGAAGCGCATAGGAGATCGGGGGAGCGCCACTGAGCCGGCGCTTCGATGCGACGTCGGGAGCTTCAGCCGCCTCTGGATTGGCTCCGCCACCGCCCGCTCTCTGGCCATGCAGGGCAAGCTCCACGCAGATACTCAGACCATCGACGCCCTGGATGCGTACTTCCGCCTGCCGGAGCCGCACCCCTGGCTGGACTTTTAGCGGCCATTACGGGAGCTGGCCGACAGGAGCCGCCGCGCCCCTTCCGCAATGACCTCGGGATCGTTGTACGAGAAGCTGAGCCTACCTCACCGACTCGTATCCGCCCGGCACGCCCCTCGGGGAGAGAACGATCTGCCAGAGCTGATTCTTCCGCGCCCGAAAGCCACCGGCCGAGGTGAGGAGGTAGAAGTGCCACATGCGGCGGAAGCGTTCGTCGTACTTGCCGGTGGCGAGGAGCTCCGGCCACGCCTCCTCGAAGTTGCGGTACCACGCCTGGAGCGTTGTGTCGTAGTACGCACCGAAGTTGTGCCAGTCCTCGAGGACAAAGACGCCCTCCTTGGCCCGCGCGATCTGCTTGGCCGAGGGAAGCATTGAGTTCGGAAAGATGTAGCGGTTGAGCCAGGGCTCGTTCTGTCGGACCGAACGGACGCCGCCTATGGTGTGGAGGAGGAAGAGCCCGTCATCGGCCAGGTTGCGCCGGGCGACTTCCATGAAGGTCCGGTAGTTGCGATAGCCCACGTGCTCGAACATGCCGATGGAGATAATGCGATCGAAGCGTTCGCGAACATCCCGGTAGTCCTGGAGACGGATGTCCACGGGCAGGTCCTTGCAGAGCTCGCGGCCGTAGTCGACCTGCTCCTTCGAGATGGTGACCCCGACCACCTCGCAGCCGTGGCGCTCGGCGAAATACTGCGCCGTACCGCCCCACCCGCAGCCGATGTCGAGGACGCGCATGCCCGGCTGCAGGCCGAGTTTCCGCGCGGAGAGCTCGAGCTTGGCCTCCTGCGCCTCATCTAACGTGGAGGCGTCCTTCCAATACCCACAGCTGTAAAGCATGCGCCGGTCGAGCATGCGGGAGTAGAGGTCGTTGCCAATGTCGTAGTGTTGTTTTCCAACCTGTGTGGCGCGCCGCTTTGTCTGCCTGTTTGTAATCCGGGCAACAGCGGCATCGACAAGGAGCGGCCAGGATCGCATCTTCCGGTCGACGCGCGCCTTCAGGACGCGTGTGATCATTTCATCGATCTGATCACAGTCCCACCACCCCTCCATGTACGCTTCGCCGAGCCCCAGCGTGCCCTGCGCCAAGATGCGACGGAAGAAGCGCTCGTCGTGAACACGGACATCCCAGGGCCGGTCTCCGTCGATCTTCACGTCGGAACCTTCGAGGAAGGATTCAAGTCTACGGCGCTGACGATTGACTGTTGCCATGCGTGCCTCCTCTTAGAGTAGCGTGATTCCGTTTGCGGCGCAGGTCTGCACCATATCGTCGGGCCATATGCCGGCCTGAATCTCACCGATGTGCGCCTTCTGCAGATAGAGCATGCACAATCGCGACTGCCCAATGCCACCTCCGGTGCAAACCCGCCGGCGCAAACGCTTCAATTCTTGAACGCAGCCCCCACCTCGCCGCACCCCCGCGTCTCGACACCTGCGGCGTAGCAGGAGGGCGACATTCCAATGTGCTCTTTGAACACCCGATTGAAGGTGCTCTTGGAGGAGAATCCCGCCTCAAAGGCGAGGTTGAGAATACACTGCTCGTCGAGAGCGTGGTTGAGTACGCGGCGGATGAAGTAGTCAATGCGGCATCGGTTTACCAGCTCTCGGAAGGTCTGCCCGTAGATGTGGTTCACAACCAGAGAGAGTCGATTCGGAGTTACGTGCAATTCGGTGGCCAGAGAATGAAGTGACACCTCGGGATCTCGATAGGCACCCGCAATAAGTTTGGATCGCAGCTTTTCGGCGATCCACAGTGACTGTTCGTCGTGGCACGGCAATCCCGAGCGTGTCGCCTCAGCGTACCGGACCGTATCGGAGCACCCGAGGGCGGGAACATCCGGCGCCAGGAGAATGAGGATCGAGAAGGTGTAGATGAGTCCCGCCATGGCCGCGGCAAGAATTGTGAAGGGGAGCGCCTCTCCCGCGGCGAGCCGGGCGGAGGCAAGGGGATATACCGCTACGAAGGCGAAGGGGATGAGCGAAGCGATCGGTACAACCGAGACGGCACGAACCCAGAGGCGCCGGTGGCGAAGGGTCGCACCCAGCGCCACGCCGGCGGCCGCGCGCACCGTGCTTGTCGGCGCACCGAAACGGAATGCCATTCTCACTGCCAAGACAAGGTATGCGAGATTTACCCCAACCTTGAGCGCGTTGCGCACCGGCATCCAGGCGGGCGGGTTTCCCGCAAACACCTCGCGCACAAAGGCTGCATACTCTCCCGCCGACATGCCCACAACGGTCGTGACTACCAGGACGGTCTCCAGCAGGTAGGGCAGAAAATGGAGCGGAAGGCGCCGCGGCGTCGCGTTGCCCTCTGTCGTCAGCTCTCGCACGTACCACCAGAGAAGCGGACCGAAGAGGAAGGGAAGCGGAGCCGTTGCCGGCAAGAGCCACGGGTGGGCGAGGAGCGCGAGCGGATTCCAGGAGGGGATGGTGCCGAGGCGCAGTGAATACACCAACAGCAGAAGCGCAAAGGGCACATTCTTGTGGTGCCGAAAGCGGAGGGAGATGAGCACAAGCAGTAACACCCCCTGCACCGCGCCGAGGGCAGCAAGCAACTCCACGAAATGCACGAGGATATAATAGCACGGCTCAGAAGAGCCGTGCGATGAAGCCTGCCGCGGACCGGAGAGGCCGCCGCTGCCGCGCTCTGGACCCGGCGGGCGACGGCTTCTCTACTCGAGCAGGGTGTAATCCCCCTCCCCGTAGTCGGTTAGGACATACTCATTCCCGCTCTGTTCGTACTGGTAGGGATCTTCTGGATTTTGGTTGCCGGAGTCGTAGTGCCAATCCTCGGGACCCGGCCACTCGTTAGAGTCGAGGTCAATGAACATGTAGACGTCGTACTCTTCGCCGGTGGTACCTTCCCAGACGCCGCCGTCGACGTCCTGGACGACCACGTAGGCCCCACCGTCGGGTGCGACCGTACAGGTTGCCATGGCCAGCATTGGATCCGGCTCCGATCCGGGGTCCTCATCACGTGGAAACACGCCAACTACGAAGTCCTCACCGGCGTGGTCGGTCGCCGAGTACAGGTCGGCGGCAAAGAAGTTAACCGCCATGTCTCCGTAGGCAAGGCTGACCGTTTGATCCCCGTCGATCGTAGCTACAATGGGGTAGTCCGCGGCGACGCGGCTACCGGAGGCGTAGGCCAGATTCGTATCGTCGGAGGTTGTGTAGGCGTAGACATCATAGCTCTCCCCCGCCGTCGCAGTCCAGTCAGTCGAGGTCGGCATCCACGCTCCGTCGCTTTCCTTCAGCACCGCCGAGGCCGATCCACCGGAGATCTCCACATAGTCGATACCCCGGACGCGTGAGGGATCGCCAACGGTGGTTTCCCCGGCGTCATACGCGTACGCCACCAGATACTCGCCGTTTGCAGCCGTAGCGCCGGATAAGCTCACCGTCACCGTGCCGTCGGTGGGCTCGGCGCCGTCATCAGTCCCGTCGTCCTGCTCCTCCTGCTCCTCGTCTCCGGTATCATCCGTATCGTCGTCGCCGGGAAACAAAGGACAGCCGGCGAGCGCAACGACAAGGACGACAATCAGGATGCTCACCACACCCCACAGCAGTCTTGAACGGCTCATATTCCGCCCTCCCGTATTGGTATAGATACACGTATATCGCGTATGGGAGAGGGAGTCGTCCCAAAGTGTATATTGGGACGCCGCGCGGTGGGCGTCTCTTGACGGAAGTAGTATTATTTCGTAATACTCCAATCTCATGAGTACTCCACACTAAGCCACACGGAGGAGACCCTTGTAGAGATGACCAACGGGTGCATTTGCTGCACTCTTCGGGAAGATCTTCTCGTAGAAGTGAGCCGAATAGCCCGAGAAGGGCGCTTCGACTAGCTCTTGATCGAGTCCTCGGGTATTTCCGAGCCGTTGCCGATAGCCCAGACCTTTGTGTTCGACGATCCCGACGGCGCAAGCCTTCGGCGACTGGCGCGGATTGATACCATGGTAACGGTTGTCGATGCCTCCACTATCCTCGAGCAGTTCCAGTCGGAGGATTTGCTGCTTGACCGCGGGGAAGAAGTCTCGGAAGACGATGAGCGCACTATTGCTCATCTCCTTATCGATCAGCTGGAGTTCGCGGACGTGGTGGTAGTCAACAAAACCGATCTTGTCGATGAGGCGACGAGGGGAAAGGTGCGACAGCTGATCACGTCTATGAATCCGCGTTGTCGGATTGTCGACGCGACGTATGCGGACGTCCCGCTGGAAGCGATTGTAAATGCGAAGGCCTTTGATCTGGACCGGGCGGAGTCGGCGCCCGTTTCATCCCGCGCGTCTGTATGAATGGTTGGAGCAGCCGATCGAAGGCGTCGTCCGTGCAAAGGGCTTTTTCTGGGTCGCCCCGCATCACGAGCTCGCACTATTTCTCTCTCAGGCAGGTCGACAGATAAGAATCGAGACGGCCGGGTATTGGTGGTCCGCCGGAGACAATGCAACAGGAATGGGCTGGAAAGGCGGACCCATTCGCCGAGCACATTTTGGAGGAGGTAAACGATGCCGAATAGCGGAGTAGCTCGACGACCGAGCCGACGGTCCGCGTACGAGTCGTCCTCTTGCCATTTAGAGTAATACTATATAATACTCAGGAACAAGGAGGCGTTATGGCGAAGAAGAGGGAAGCAGTAACAATTATTCGGCTCCAGAGCACAGCCAGCCCGCACAGCTATTACACGACAAAGAATCGCAGGACTCATCAGGAGAAGCTTGAGCTGCGTAAATACGATCCGGTTGTGAGGCGACACGTGGTATACCGCGAGGCCAAAAAGGTCTAGAGAAGGGCTCGCGTAGCGGTCGGCTCAACGTTGTGTGGACGTGTTAGCTCGGCCCGGCAAGCGTACTGAGAATACCGCAGGAGCGACTGTCCGAATCACCGTGACACTTTGAGCGCAGCCCGACAAGCGAATCCCGCAGCTCGTTCAGCTGCTCGATTCGCGACTCTACGTCCGCGAGATGTTCATCAACGAGCCTGTCGACCTCCGCACACGAAATGTCGGGGCGATCGTAAACCGAGAGCAGCGCGCGGATTTCCTCGAGCG
>CAYPTH010000104.1:7519-10982 GCA_964413635.1 uncultured Spirochaetaceae bacterium | reverse complement strand
CGGCATGGTGGTCCTCCCGGATCTCAGATGAATTGCTCGAGAACCGAGACCACCAGGTCGTGATCAAAGTGATCGAACTGGAGGCGCTCTTCTTCCTCTTGAATGCTCATGTTCCAAGGATATCACATGCCGGATCCGGCTGCCTGCCTACGGCGCACCAGAGTGTTGATTTACAAAACTTAGTTTATTAAACTAATCTCAATGAAAGAGGTCAACACGCACGAGGCCAAGACGCACCTCTCCCGGATACTCGAAGAAGTGGAATCCGGGGAAGTCTACATTATCAGTCGCAACGGGAAGCCCATTGCGGAGCTACGGAAACGCCGGCCACCCAGGCGGACGGAAACAGACCCCATTCTTTCGCGGATCCAGCTCGACTACGACCCGGTAGAGGAGCTCTCCGCCGACGAGTGGGGTGAAGTGACATGATCCTCCTCGACACCTGCGCGCTTCTCTGGCTTGCAGAGGGAAGTCCCCGCATATCGAAGCAGGTCCTCGATAGGATAGATGCGGAAGCGACGGTATCCGTTTCGGCCGTTAGTGCCCTGGAAATCGGTCTCAAGACTCGCGCGGGGAAGCTCCGCCTCCCCATGCCTGCAGCTGAGTGGTGGCGTGCCGTGTGTGAGCATCACTCTCTGGATGTACTGCTCGTGGAGCCGGCCATCTATCTGCGTAGCGCCGAGCTGCCGCCCATACACAAGGACCCGGTCGACCGAATTATCGTGGCGACGGCGGAGCAGATGCGCGCCCCGGTCGTCACCGCCGACTCACATTTTGCCGCCTACGGGGTAGAGGTGATTCTGTGAGGGGGCGCTTCGGCCCGACTCTATGGGGGCGGCTCCGCTGCTGAGCCCGACGAGGCCTGTCCGACGGCCCCACCGGCGTGGGAAGCGGAAATGGAGCCCTCGTGTTGCAGGTGGGAAGGGTACGCGTGGGAGGCACCCATATCAAGGCGAATGCGAGCAAGCACCGCAGCGAGCGCTACGATCGGCCCGGGAGAATGGTTGCAACCCCGCGCGCATGCTCGCCGCGTGGCGCAGTATCCTCTAAAGTATGATTCACCGCGATACACAGACCGTCGCCGGGGCCGGCCGAAGGGGCACGCGCCTCGGCATCGTCCCAATGCTTCTTGCACTCATGATTGTGCTCTGCACGCCGCTGGCCGCGCAGTCCACTTCACAGGAGAAGGCGTTCGGCCGGCCGGCGCCCGAGGGGACCGGCTTCGTGCGGCTGGTGAATGCGCTGCCGGCGTCGCACGTCGACTCGGGAGGGGCGCTACTCACCATCGGGGGTCGCCGTTTCGGTCCCATCGCGGCGGGAGAGGTCACGGCGTATCACCCGGTTGAAACAGCCGACCACGAGATAACGTACGGGGAACTAGGCGCCGTTGTGAAGGTTCGCCAAGACAGCTACACCACGGTCGCGCTGACCCGCAATGCGATCTTCGTATTTGACGACACGCCCCAGGAGATTCCGCGGCTTGCCCAGCTGGTGCTCTACAACCTCACTGAGTGGAGGCCCCTTGACCTGACGGTTATTCCCCAAGGCATCACCGCCCTGCAGGCCGTGCCGCGGGGCGGAGCATCACGCATTGCGGTCAACCCAATCGAGGTGACATTGGGGGTCCGACTCTCCCTCCCCCAGGAAGGGCGAACGGCCGGCTCCCTAGGCGTTGCCACGGTACAGCTCACCGAGGGCCAGTCTTTCGGCGTCTTTGCCTACTTCGATGATGACGGCTTAACGGCGACGCTGCACCGGGCAACGGTCGCCGTCGACGAGCGTGAGACCCCGCAAGCTCCGTAATACACTCCGGCGTCCGTAACTCTTCCATCCGCCACCCTTCCGGAGTAAGATGACAGCGGCTGCACGTAATGGCGATAGACAAGAAACGCGGCGAGCTGAGCTTCGCGCTGGATCCCGCCGGCGGAGTCCCCTACTACCGACAGATCATTCTGCAGGTCGAGATGGCCATTGCAGACGGGCGTCTCAGGCCCGGGAGCCGGCTGCCGACGGTCCGCGGGCTCGCGGTCAACCTGGAGATAAACCCCAACACCGTGGCTCGCGCATACCAGGAGCTCGAGCAGCGCGGCATCGTCACAACCCAGCAAGGTACGGGAACCTTCATCAGTGACCGAGAAGTCGATGTCACCTCCGCCGAACGGGAACAGACACTCCGGCGACTCGTGCAGCCGCTGTTGAGTCACGCGGCGGGCTACGGCTTTACCATTGACGATATAATCGACTACCTGGAGACCATCCGGGCGGAGAGGAGTGAATAATGGCGGCACGAAACGAAGGGCGCGGACTCTCGGAGAGAGTGGAGCAGATATTCGCGCAACGCCGGAAGCGCCACACCATTCGCGGACACTTCAAGTTCAACGCACTCTCGGTTCTTGCCCTGGTGCTCTTTCTCGGTGTCGGGATAGGCGTTCAGTACGGCGTGGGACCGGTTCCGCCTGCCGATGACGCCGGAGTCTACGCAGCGGGGGTGATTCTCGCGGCGGCGGTGCTCATTCTCCTCCCCTACTGGCCGGTCGTCATTGTGGCCCTTGCCGCGGCGTGGGGCGGGCTATCCTACGTCGGGACGGACATGTCGATCGCCGCCGCGGGCGTCTCCATCGGCCTACTTATTGCCCCCGGCATCGAAATCATCCGGCAGTGGGATAAGATCGTGGTGCTCAGGCTGGGGAAGTTTCACCGGGTGAAGGGGCCCGGACCCATGTACCTTGTGCCGATCCTGGACTCGATCGGCGGGCTCGTGGACACCCGCATTCGCGTCACCGACTTCTCCGCGGAGCAGAGCCTCACACGTGACACCGTCCCGGTGAACGTGGACGCCCTCTGCTTCTGGATGGTCTGGGACGCGCAGCGCGCCATCCTGGAGGTGCAGGACTTCGAAGAGGCGGTCGCCTTGAGCGCCCAGACGGCGCTCCGCGCCAGCATTGGGGCGAACGACTTGAGCGCCCTCCTGAGCGAGCGGGAGCGGCTGGGCGCGGAAATCCAGCAGATCGTGGATGCAAAGACCAACCCCTGGGGCATCTCCATCCTCTCGGTCGAGTTCAAGGAGATCCTCGTCCCGGAGGAGCTCCAGGACGCCCTCTCCCGGGAGGCCCAGGCCATTCGCGAGCGCAGCGCCCGGATGATCCTGAGCCGCACGGAGCAGGAGATCTCGGAGGCCTTCGTCAAGGCGGGGGAGAACTACAAGGATGCGCCCACCGCTCTGGAGCTCCGCGCCATGGCCATGATCTACGAGAGCATTCGCTCGAAGGGCGGACTGGTCCTGGTGCCGTCGGACGCGCTGAAGCAGATGAACCTGGGCACCGTGCTGGGCACGAAGGCCTACTTCGATTACACCGGCGGCGGACAGGGGGATGCCGCCGCGGCCATGGGTGAGGACCCCACCGCCGGCGGGGAGTAGACTCGCACGGCACGGCCCCGCGTGCCCCCTCTACGCCGCCGCGCC
>CAYPTH010000104.1:0-7419 GCA_964413635.1 uncultured Spirochaetaceae bacterium | reverse complement strand
CGGGGAGTAGACTCGCACGGCACGGCCCCGCGTGCCCCCTCTACGCCGCCGCGCCCCTGCGACACCTTACGACAGACCCTTCGCAATCCGTCCGCGCATTAGCGTGAAGTAGATCGCCGTAGTTGCCAGCAGAATGAGCGTCTTGTAGCCGAGGCCGCTCCACTGCGCGGTAGCGGTGAAGATCTCCTCCAGCATGTCATAGACCCAGTACACCGGCACCCAATAGACGATCCACTGCCAGCCGTCGGGAAGGAGCGTCCCGCCGAGGATCGCAAGCATCATGATAGTGGTGACGGTCTTGCCTACGCCCATTGCCTCGTTCTCATTCTTGGCCAGGGCGCCAATCAAGAGGCCGAGAAAGAGCGTCACGAAGAAGGCGGCGGCCACCACCAGGTAGACCTGGAGTACGCTGGTGCCGAGGAGCCCGAGGACCCCTACGGCAATGCCTGGATACACGACGAGGATGATGAGCGGGAGCAGACTCTTCCCCACGAAGTACTCGAAACGCGACACCGGACTCACGCGGATTGCCTGGTCGGTGCCCGCCTCCTTGTCGTAGACAATGCCGAGGCCAATGAAGAAAGCCGCAATGATCATCATGAGTGTGATAAAGACCGACCCGCCCATGGTGGCCACGGGACTGACCTCGGTGCGGTCGGCGAGCGCCTCCGGCACGGCGGAGGAGAACTCCAGGATCTGCGGGGCCTGCCCCTGCTCCTGCGCCGCGGTAACGTGCCGAAGGATTGTAGCTCCCGAGGAGAACGCGTTGTTCGCCTCCGGCGATTCTTCGAGAACGCTTACGTACTGCTCCGCTTCCGGATCGTAGTAGATCCCCTCGGCGCTCCCCGCCCCTTTCAGCTTCTGCTCCATGGCGTCAATGCTGTCGTATGTCAGGACGGTCGCGTAGGCATCGATCTCATTGATCATCTCTTGTGAGACGGCGTGCTCGCCTTCGGAAACGACGGCAAGGGTGACCGACGTACTCTCCACGGTGGGGATAAAGACCCGCAAAACCAGGAGAATTGCCATTGGCACCACCAGCATGTACACGCCGGTGAAGTTCTTCATGTTCATGCGCAGATCGAGCAGAAAGACGTGAAGTACCTGTCGCATCTCTACACCTCCCCCTTCACCCGATTGGCAAAGACAAGTCCCGACAGCGGATAGAGGACGATGACGAAGCCCGCCAAATACAGGGCGGACTGCCACACAAGCCGGGCGTCGGATGCGAACATGGCGGCATCCACCCCGAAGAGTGCGTAGTAGGATGGGATGAGGCGCATGAACCACGGCGAGAACACCGGCGCCAGAATGGATACCGACGGCAGGCCCAGGACCATGAGCGCCAGGAAGACCCAACCGATTGCCGACATGGGGTCGGCAAAGAAGGACCCGATTATGGCTCCGAGGGATGATCCCATGAGGATGGTCAGACCCATGATTACAAGCGCCTTTCCGTAGCCGGCGAGGCCCATCATCGGTATGTAGAGAATACTGAAGGTCACAATCCCGACGAGGAGCAGCATTACCTGCTTGCTCGCGTAGAAGCTCCAGAGGCCCGCGGGGGTCACGCGGTAGGCCTGCAGGGTCTGCTCCTCACGCTCTTGGCCGATCAGCGAGATCATGGAGAACAGTCCAATGACGCCCACCATGAAGAAGAGGACGATTGGCAGGAGCCGTTGATTGAATGGCACCTGTCCCCGACCCTCACCGTCGAGGGCGGTCACCCGGACGCTCTCGCCTACCTCCTGCGAATAGCCGGCGGCGCCCGGCGCGAGCATGGAAAAGAGGTCGGTCATCTCCAGCTCTATGTAGTCCACCACCCCTTGGGGTGTGTAGGGCTGTCGGAGGAGCTCAGCTTCCATGCGCCCCTGCGCAGTCATGCCGAGGACAACGCCCAAGGCGGAGCGGTTTTCCATCATGCCCTCCACGACGGCTGCCCGGCTGTCCACGAGGAAGTCGCCAAGAGCTTGCGTCTCCTCCATGTCCACGCTCTCCGCCACCCGCTCGATCATGCCGGTGGAGTCGTGGATGAAGACCGTGTTCTCCGTATCGATCTCCTCGGGCACAACGAAAACCAAAAGCAGCACCATGAAGACGGCGAAACCGATCTCCATGAGGACGAAGACGTCCTTGACGCCGAGGAAGATGTCTTTCTCGAGCATGGCCAGGAATCGCTTCATTGCGTCCTCCTACTCGAGCCCGCGGCCGGTGAGCTTCATGAAGATCTCCTCCAGCGTTGGCTCCGCGGAGTGGATGGTTGCCACATTGTGTTCCCCTATGAACTTCTGGAGCCGCGGTTTGTCGGAATCGTTCAACTGAAACTGCTCGCTCTCGAGCTCGCCGTTGTCCCGGTACTCCACCGTTACACTCGGTTGCCCGAAGCGAAGCTTCAGGTTCTTCGGCGTGTCGACGGCGACAAGGGCACCGTCGACGATGAAGGCGACCAGGTCGCAGAGCTCGTCTGCAACGAACATGTTGTGGGTGGTCAGGAAGATCGTCGTCCCTTCGGCGCGCTTCCTCTTGATGATGCCCTTGATGCTCTGGGATGTTCCGGGGTCGAGTCCCATGGTCGGCTCGTCGAGAAACCAGATCTCCGGCTTGTTCACCATGGACCGGGCAAAGCCGAGACGCTGCATCATGCCCTTCGAGTAGGCGCCCGCCTTCTTGTTGGCCTCCGTACCCAGGCCGACCATCTCGAGGAGCTGTTGGGGATCCTCGGTCTCGCCATCGTAGAGGGAGGCGTGGAAGCGCAGGTTGTCCAGGCCGGAGAGCTTCTTGTAGACGTTGGGCTTCTCAAAGCCGACGCCGATTCGGTTAAAGAACTCCTTCCCCGGCCGGCCGGCCCGGCGCTCTCCGTCAATGACAATTTCACCCTTCTGCAGAGTGAGAAGGCCGGTCACAATGGCCTGTGTCGTCGACTTCCCCGCCCCGCTCGGACCGAGAAAGCCGAAGATCTTCCCCCGTTCAATGCTGAAGCTCACGTCGCGCACGGCGTAGTTTTCATTGCGCGCGTAGGAGTGATAGAGTCCCTTAACCTCGACCATATGCCCTCCCCCGGCGGCGACTTCTCTGCCCCGTCAGCCGCCGCTAGAATTGTACTAAAGTATTAGTACAATCCATACAATAGTACAGCCTGCACACCGCGTCAATAAGAACCGTGCTTCTGCCGCAGTTGCGTCCCATCCCTCCATGCCCTATCCTCGGTGACACGAGGACCACATGAACGAACGACCCCTTCGCACAACAGTCATCGGCAGCTACCCCTTCCCGGGCTGGCTCGAGTTCGGCTCGTCCCACCTGAACGAGTTCGGTCCGGACGACGTTGCCGAAATGCAGGACGATGCCGTCACCGCGGCACTTCACGACCAGCTCGCGGCGGGTTTGGACGTCGTGACCGACGGCGAGCAGACGCGTTTCGACTTCAACCTCTCCTTCTACGGCTATCTCGGGGGCATCGAGCTGGAAGGGGCGCCGCCGCGCCACTTCGGCCCCCCAGCACACGATCAGCGGGGAAAGCACCGCATTACGGGCACAATCGACGCGCCCGGCGGCCTCGGTGCCGTCGCGGAGTACGAGCGGCTGGTCCGCATTGCCGGAGACCTGCGCGGCACTGCGGAGCTACCCACCCTGAAGGCCTCCGTCCCGGGCCCGTACACGCTGTCCGGGCGGCTTCTTCCCAACGACCAGTATCCGGATCGCTTTGCCATAACGGAGTCGCTCCTTCCCTTGGTGCGGACGGAGCTCGAGGGCCTGGTTGCTGCAGGGTGCCGCGAGATCACCGTGGATGAGCCCTCAATGAGCTGCTACGCCCACAAGTCCGATACGAAGCGCTTCGTCGACATCTTCAACCGCACCGTGGAGCCGATCGTCGGCCGGTGCCGCCTCTCGACGCACCTATGCTTCGGAAACTTCAAGGGACACCCGGTGGGCAAGCGCGAGTACGCTCCCATGTTTCCGGACTTCCTGGACATGAAGGTGGACGAGTTCCACGTGGAGATGGCCAACCGGGAGTTTGCCGAGATCGAGATCATTGCCGACGTCGGCAAGAACCGCGACGTCGCCGTAGGCATTGTGGACGTGAAGAGCTACTACATTGAAACCGTTGACGACATTGCCGAGCGGGTGCGCCGCTGCCTGGAGCACCTCCCCGCGGAAAAGCTCTCCTTTGCTCCGGATTGCGGTCTGAGCCAGACGGCGCGATGGGCGGCACGGAAGAAACTCGCGAACATGGTCGCCGGCGTCCGGCGCGTGCGACAGGAGCTTGGCGTATGAGCTTGAAGAAGGCGCTCAAGAAGAATGCGGAGCTTCGCGACGAAATGATGCAGTGGGAGCCGAGGGGCAGAGTCGGGCTCTGGTGGCTCGGCCAAAGCGGCTTCCTTATTCGCAGCAGCGCCGGCACCCTCCTCTTCGATCCCTACCTCAGTGATACCCTGACGGAGAAGTACGCCGGCACCAACAAGCCGCACCTGCGCATAACTGAGCGCGCCATGGACCCCAGATTGCTCGACTTCGTGGACGTGGTTACCTCGACCCACAACCACACCGACCATTTGGATGCCGCGACCCTCGGCCCCATCATGTCCGCCAATCGTCAGATGAAGCTTGTTATCCCAGAAGCCAACCGCGACTTCGTTGCCGAGCGCCTCGGCTGCGACCGCCGCGCCCCCGTGGGTCTGGATGCCGGGGAAAGCGCTCAGATCGGAGGCTTCCGCATCCACGGAATTCCGGCCGCCCACAACGAGGTCGACAAAGACGCGTCAGGACGATGCAAGTACCTCGGCTACGTCGTGATCTTCGAGTCCGAGGGGCGACTCTTCACGGTCTACCACAGCGGCGACACCCTGTGGCACGACACGCTGCTCCCGGCACTCGAGCCCTTCGACATCGACATTGCCATCCTGCCCATCAACGGCTGGCGCCCCGAGCGCGGCGTCCCCGGCAACCTCTGGGGGAACGAGGCCGCCGAGTTGGCCCTGAAGCTCCGCGCCGGCCTGGTCGTGCCCTGCCACTACGACATGTTCGAGTTCAACACCGAGAGTCCCGATCTCTTCGTCGAGACCTGCGAGAAGCTCAAACAGCCCTATCGTGTCCCGCAGGCGGGGGAGATGGTGGTATACCCGGGAACGTGAACGGAGGGAAAGCCATCCGGAAGCGCCGCCTTGCGCCTAGCAGGCGTTCCCGGTAGCCTTTACGTATGACCTCTGCACTGCTCGGAACGCGCCCCCGCTGCTTGCTGTTCGCCGCACTCTTTCTCGTCGTGGTCGGAGGGCGCGCCTTCACCCAAATGGACTGGATGCCTCAGCTCCTCCGCGATCTCCCTCCTGAGCTCCAAGAGGGGATACCGGAGGACATGACCTTCGACGAGTATCAGAAGCTGAACCGAAACATCGACTTCTTCACCGTGGGAATGTCAATGCTCGTTCCCGGCTATGGGCTGTTCTCCGTGGACCGACCTGTGGCGGGGGCCTCGATCGTTGCGGCGCGAGCTGTGGGCTACGGGCTCATTACGGTGGGGCTCGTTCGACAGCGAGCGGATCTCCTCGATCTCGTCAACTGGGAAAACCTGAACGCTCTGCAGTACGAGCGGGCGAGAAACAACTTTCTCCTGGTCGCGGGGGGAAGCGGGATCAACATATTCGGTTGGGGCTTGGACGTCTTGTGGGCATTCCATGTCGCAAAGAATGACAAGGACTTTGTCATTTATAAGTACGGACTCAAGCAAGCTCTCCCGGGAACGGCGGAATCCAAGAGCCTCCACTACATTGAAGCTCTCCGAGAGCAGCCTGAAAAACGATTGAGCGTGGATTACGAGCGCGCCCTCTCGCGCCACCTCAAGCGCTACCCCTACGGCGATTCGCAGGCGCGGGTTGACTTTCTCGAAGCGGAGTACCGGATTCGGACGGGCGATCACGTTGGTGCAGCGCTTCACCTGGCCCGGGCCTTGGCGCTGAATCCA
Organism: uncultured Spirochaetaceae bacterium; assembly: GCA_964413635.1. GTDB lineage: Bacteria > Spirochaetota > Spirochaetia > DSM-27196 > PWMO01 > CAYFQV01. The sequence goes on along the minus strand of CAYPTH010000104.1, from coordinate 1,460 downwards.
GACCGGGTGGTGAGTCCCCAGGCGCAGGAGCTCCTCTCCGCGGTGGTTGCAGACAACGAACAGCGCTGGGAAATTGAATGGCAAGAGACACTGGAGCGTGTCGCGAATCTGGCGCGCAATAATCATGAGGTCGCCGCGCCGAGCCGCCGGCATCTTGCGCTGATACGGCTCCTTGCCGAGGCTCCGCACGCCGCCTTCCGCGAGGCGGGGTTGATTGAAGTGCGACGGATGCTGACCACGGACACGCCTGCCGTGCGAGATCCTGAGGTACTCATCACCCTCGGCGGGCTGTACGAGAGTCTCGGGAGACCGCAAAACGCCCGACAGGTGTACACAGTTATTCGAGAGTTCTATCCGGAAAGCCCGGAGCTGCCGGCTGCCGCGGAAGCGCTCGCACGTCTTGCGGCCACGACCCCGGCGTCGAGCTCCGCCGAACGAGCCGGCGCAGAATAGCGAGAGCTCCCCGATTCCGTGTTGAGTCGGCGCGCACCGGCGTGCAAAAGGCGGAAACGGTCGCGGAGCTGATCGCTTGGCGAGCGGTACGGTGTGGCCAGGAGGGCGGCCGGCGTAACCGGCCCGCCGGCCACGGTGCGAATGCGTCGGAAACGGGCGAGACGCGTGCCCAGGGTGAGAACAGCGGCTCTTCGCTCAAAGGAGTCCGCAGCCCCGCGCGAGGATAGAAGGAAGTGGATGCCGCTCGGCGCATAGTGAACACCTTCGGTATACACGGGGATGACCGGCACATGAAGGTTTTCCCGGGCCAAGCGAGTCACAATGCCGTCCAACGCGGTCGACCACTCCCGCAGGAACTCCGCGGACTTGGGGAGAAGGGCCGGGTCCGGCTCTATCTCTCCAGCCGGATAGATCACCACGGCGCTGCCCTCTCGTAAGCGCGAGAGTATCGCGCGCACTGCATCCGCACGAGACCGTAGTGATTCGTCTATTACAATGCACCTCGAGAGAATTCCCGTCATGTCTGCCATGAGGGCTCGTTTCTTTACCACTACCGTCAGATCGGCCCGTCCCGCAGTTACCGCAAGCGCGGGAAGATCGCCCAGACCGGGGTGATTTCCCACGAGGAGCACCGCTCCGTGTCGGGGAATGGGCTCGCCAATCTGTTGCACACCGCCATAGTACCGTCGAAGAACCCAGGCCATTGCCGGAACCACGCCGGAACGACGGATTCGGCGATCGAGACCTGCAATGTGCAGCGCGAAGCGGAAGGAGGGCACGAGGAAAAGCGGCGCCAACAACGCGCGGAGAAGGACGCTCCGTACTTGCACGAACTCGAACATCTCCCGGTACGAAATTCGCGCCGCCCTGAGAACGCGTGAATTCATGAAGCCCCGCGGTACCTGACTCACGAGTTCAAGATCGCGCCGTTCGTCCACAAGGGCAACAGTGACGAGAAATCTGCATTCCCGGCAATCGGGAAATCGTGAGCGACGCAGTCGACGCGC
>CAYPTH010000103.1:0-11094 GCA_964413635.1 uncultured Spirochaetaceae bacterium | reverse complement strand
TCGGTCCCATTTCACTCCGAGAATGGCCAGGTAGGCGCGTGAGTTGTGTGCGTCGACCGGGTCGAGGCTCAGCTCGGCAACGCGGGTATTCACGGCCCGCGCGTACTCGAGCAGGCGCAGGCGAAAACGCTCGTCACCCTTTGCGTCTGAAACGGCGATAGCCCAGTACACGAAGCCCAGTCCGCTCGACGCCGCAATACCGTGCCGGATTGACTCGTCGAGGATAATCCACGCCGTCACCGAATAGGACTCGGGCTCCTGGGACAAGAGGGACAGGAGCATGCGTGAGGCCGTGCGGATAGCGAGAACTGAACGTCTATCGGTGTTCGGTGTGGAATCCAGTACGTGCCGGGCAATTCCGCCTGCAGCGATTGGACGGAGAAACCTTCGCGCTCTCGCAGAGACCTCTTTTCGCGGTGCGGGATCTCCTGTGTGGGGAACCCCGAATTGTGACGGAACCGCGTCAAGCTCACGAAGAATGCTCCAGCCTATTCGTCTGGCCCCCTCGATCCAGAAGCGGGTGAAGCAGCGCGTTACCCAGAGCAGTCGCATCTCATTTCGCGTAATCGGATCTGCAACGGGCGACAGTCGGGTGAAGTACCGGCTCATTGCGGCCCCGTCGTCGAGCAAGAACGCAGCTCGGTGCGCAATGACGCTGGCCTCGAGGCTTGGAAACTCGACTGCGGCTTCGTGCGCAATGGCGTGAGCTGCCTCAACAAAGCGCAGGGCGTCCCGTGCCGCAACAACGGAGATCGCGCGCCGTGCACCACTCATGAGAATGTCGACAAGGTGTTCAGGGGCGACTGCCGTCCGGAGGTGCCGGCCGAGCTCGTTCTCTTCGTGTGCCGACGATACAGCGTGCGAGACGAGGTAGGCGGCGCGAGGGTCGCTTTCCGATTTTCGTCGCAAGATTTCGGCGGTGTCTTCGAGAACTTTCTCGTTTTTGAGCGCGTGCCGGCGCGTTTCCTCCTCAATACGGTCGTGACGAAATGTCAATTCGTGAGTTGAAGGGTCTATGGCCACGAGTTCCGTCGCCTCGTGTACCAGGGTATCCACTTGGTCCGGTGGGATTTCGGGGAGCTCGGCGAGTAAGGAGTGATCGACCGGTGGCATGAGAAGCGACGCGTAGAGCACGAGTCGCCGCGCATTCGGGGAGAGGGTGCTCAAACCGTGGTCGAACTGCGCGCCGCCGAAAGTTGCGGCGTGCGCCCCGATATTGCGCGCCTGTCGGGCCGTTCGCGCTGCTTCCACTAGAATGAACGGACTTCCCTCCGAGCGTGATACGGCCCATTCTGCAAGGTGGCGATGCGCGGCCCCATCTTCGTAGGGTGGCTCGAGTGAGTGGAAGAGGGTCCGACTCTCATCTTCCGTCAGTCGCTCCACTGAAATCCTACGTCGCTTGTGAGTGGCGGGGAGCATTGTCTCCGCTTCCGGACGGCCAATGAAGACGAGCGCTGTGGACGCAATTTGCCGGTACAGCGCGGTAAAGACCTCGAGGGTGGCCGGGTCGATCCATTGGATGTCGTCCAGCGTCAGAACCACGGTAGGTTGTCGTGGTGCGAACCGGACAACCACCGAGAGGAGCGTGGACAGCGATTGCACATAGTCGACCCGATGATCGAGCGACGATTCGCCATCGTTGAGAACGAGGGTGCGAATAAGAGAGTCCGCCTGTTGATGCATGCCGGCTTGTTGCAAGACACGTCGCAGGAGGGGTTCCCGGGAGTCACCGGTCCGGGCTGCGACGTGATCGAGCAGTTCCGTAAGCACTGAGACGAATGCAGCATACGGTGCTGACCCCGCCTGTGGGCTCTTCTGATATACCCAGATCTCGTCGTCCCGTCGCGTGACCTCCCTGAAGGTCTGCCAGAGGTGGGTCTTGCCGATGCCGGCGTTCCCGGTGATGTGAGCCGAGGTAAACGCTCCGGAGCGTGTCGCGCTGATCATTGCCGAGAGTTCGTCGAAAGCTGCTGCCCGGCTCGGTGGCACTTCCGCCGGATCCGGCACGTGTATCGCTGTACGGGTCATTCTCATCTTCATGATACGAAGCTATCGACAAAGTTGCCACTGTGCCTCGACCCGTGAACGGAATGGCACTACTATTCACGTATCGTGAAGTAGGGGCCTCCAAAAGCAGGCACAGTTCTTGCAAGGAAATAGGCATGGATACGATTCTTCTGGTGGACGACGAGCAGGACATTCTTGACGGGCAGCGAAAGCTTCTCGAGCTCAATGGCTTTTCATCGATCCTCGCCGCACGAAGCATTGAAGAGGCGCAAAGCCTGCTGGAGCGGCACGAGACCGCCCTCGTCATGCTCGACCTCACGCTTTCCGGAGCCTCCGGAGAGGTGCTCCTCGACTACATCAAGCGGGATTACCCGGAAACAGTCGTGATCGTGTTGACGGGCACATCCGATATCTCGACGGCGGTGGCGTGTATGCGAGCGGGAGCGCACGAGTACCTGGTCAAGGGGACCGACACCGAGCGCATACCCGGGGCGGTGCGCAACGCTTTGGAGCATCGCCGGACAATGCGCGAGAATGCGCTCCTTCACGCAGCGTTCACCCGTCCCGAACCGGTGCATCCGGAATCGTTCTCGGACTTCGTCACTGCAAGTGGGGAGGTGCGGCGCATCCTGGTGTATCTAGAGGTTCTTTCGACGCTTCCCGACCCCATTCTCATTACCGGTGAGACTGGTGTGGGAAAGGAAGTTATTGCGCGGGGCATTCACCGCGCCGCGAATTGCGACGGAGACTTCGTCGCCGTGAATCTGGCCGGTGTCGATGATCACTCCTTTTCCGACACGCTGTTTGGTCATCGAAAGGGGGCCTACACGGGGGCCGACTCGAATCGCGACGGCATGATCAAGGCCGCCGCGGGCGGCACGATATTCCTGGATGAGATTGGTGACATGCCCATGGAGTCGCAGGTGCGCCTGTTGCGGGTTCTCGACTCCGGGGAATACCGGCCCTTGGGACAGGATCGGGCGGAGTTCTCTCGAGCGCGCATTATCTGCGCCACGAATCGCGATTTAGAGCAAGCCATTGATGCCAAGCAATTTCGCCGCGATCTGTACTTTCGGATCTCCACGCACCGCGTGCACATTCCCTCCCTCCGCGAGCGACCTCGGGACATTGGGCCGATCTTGGAACAATTGGTCTCTCTCCACGCGAATCGGCTCAAATTGGATCCGCTCTCCATTCCCGGAAGCGTCGTGGAGGTGCTCGGCACCCGTCCGCTTTCCGGAAATGTTCGAGAGCTCGAGCAGGTGGTCCTCCGCGCCCTGATTGAGCGCAATTGGGATCACGTCAAGGGAGTCGGCACGACGTCCGATCGCAAAGCCTCAGCCGACGTGGCCGGCGAGCAGCGGTCCCCCGCGGTGAGGTTCGGCGAGATCTTGCCCACGCCGGATGAAGTAGTATGCGAGCTGCTTCGCGAGGCCGACCGGAGGCATCCTGAGAGCAGGAGCGCCGCCGCCTCCGCGATAGGTCTTTCGCCACAGGCATTCGCGAACCGGCGGAAGCGCATGGACGTATAGCGCGGCCGGCGCCGTTACACGAACCGTGATCCAAGCTTCACATTTCGTGTAAGACTGAGCGCCAAGCCGAACCCCTTCGTATGTCTTGTCCGCAGCCACTGCATTCCCAACGGCGTCCGGCCCAGTGCCCCGTCTTGCTTTGTGTCTACGGGGAGGAGAGTTAGCGCGGTTCGAATCTGTTTCACCGCAGCGTGGGCAAATTGAGCGGTCGGCATGAGGATTGCATGTGATAAGCGGAGGTAATCTATGCAGCGACATATCATGATGTTCTCTGTTTTCCTGCTCGTCACACTCGGCCTTGTGGGCTGTAACCTACTGGGGGGCAACTTCGAGTTCGACGAGTACGCAAACGACACTCTGGAACAGGAATACGCCGACGAATGGCGCACCGAATCGGCGAACCTCACATTTGTGCTCAAAGACAACACCTTCCTTCTCGACGAAGGGGCGGAGGGTCCGGTTACCACCGGTACCGTCACTCGGGGCTTCAACAACACCTTGCGTCTTCAAACCTCGCTCATGTATTTGGAGGAGGAGGACTTTGCTTCAATCGAGGAGTCCCTGGACTTCTCGGAGATCTCCGCCGCCGCGGACCTGTTGAGCTTGTACTCAGGAACGCCCTTCGTGCCGCCGCAGTCCGCGTTCACCTTTGATGAATGGGTAACCGAGAAGGAGTTCACCGAACAGTACGAAGAAACTGCCGAGGCCTACACAGAGGCGTACTTGGCGTACATCGAGCAAGTCTACGCCGACCTGGGCTACGACATCGATTCCCTCATCTTCGGCTGGAACACGCTGAAAAAAGAAATGATCGACTCCACCGAGGTTGATCCGACGACCCTCGAGGGGTACTACGAGGAGCCGAAGATGAACTACGAAGTCACCAACACGGGCGATGACCGAAACCTCGTGTTCCAGGGTGATCCATTGGCCGGTGAGAGCAATCGCTCGTTTGTCAGCGACATTCCGACAAAGGTCAACTACACCGGTCCCTGATGGGGCCGGTCGCCCCAGAGACGCCGGTCGCCCGGGGGACCACGAACGAAACAGCAGAGGGAGGCTTAAATGCGAAGGACAATCGCGCTTGCGGGAGTGTTATTGATTATTGCAGCGGCTGCGTTCGGCCAACAGGAGAGTTGGGGGCTCTTTGCGCTCGGGTCTCAGCGCGCGCATGTGGCGTCCCAAGAGACAAGAGACACGCCGCCGGTGCGGATCGGCGTGGTGGGCGTGAGCGCCTATCGATTCCGGATCGAGCGCAATGCTGGATGGTTTACGGACGCCACGATGTTTGGACCGCTTGCGCCCGTCTCGGTCGGGGGCACGACGGATGTGGTGGATGTCCCTATCACCGTTTCAATGATTCTCGGGCTCGGACTTCGGTACGACCTGGCTGAATCATTTAGCTTGCGGGGTGGCATCGGGCCAAACGTCGGCGTGAGCGTAGATCCGGAGGGAGACACTGGCTACCTCCTCGGTTTTGGCGGAGACCTCGGTGCCAAGGTGGACCTTGGCTCTGCTCTCCATTTCGCGGCCGGTACGCTCCTGCGCTATGATTTCCTTCGATTCGGTGTTGATGACGCGCCGTCGGTCTTTACGGTGCGACCCTATGTTGGGCTCGGAATCAACCTGGTGATCGAGGACAACCAGTCGCGCCTTGGATCCCCCTGACGGGCGCGCCTGACAAGGCACGTGATTAATCGAGGCGTCCTTGGTGTCCAATGTACACGTGATCGGATCCCACGGCGGTGAAGGTGCGCCGGCCTTCCCGTGCGCAGTCGGCGGGATGCCTCGTACACGTCGGGCGGCTTTGCCGCCGCCGGTGCCTTCAATCCTTCGGTGTTTTGTGCGAGAGTAAGGCCGTTCCGTCCGCGAAGTGGCAAACACATTGACGAAGGAGAAGACCCGCGAGGTCCCGGTGGCCCGGCGCGGGTTGTACGCCCGCTTGGTACTACTCGGTATTCATGACGTCTCGTATTCCATTGCCGGCGAGGCACTGCTCGACGGCGTAACCTTCCACGTCCGCCCCGGCGACCGCATCACGCTGGTCGGCCGCAACGGCTGCGGTAAGTCCACGCTCATGCGTATTGCCGCCGGGGAGCTCACCCCCGATTCGGGGCGCGTGAGTCTGCAGAAGGGCGCGCAGCTTTCCTTCCTGCATCAGACGATGCCCTCAGGGCTCGCCGGGACGGCCCTCGATGCAGCGACTCCGTCACATCCCGGAGACGCGGCTCACGCCGGCGCCGCATCGGCGGAGCCTCGCTTGGCCGCGGAGCAGTTCCTCACCCGTCTCGCCGTGCCACCGGAGACTCCCCTCGAGACCGCCTCCGGCGGCGTTCTCCGACGGGTGCTGCTTGCCCGGACCCTCGCCGGTGGGGCGGATGTGCTCCTTCTCGACGAGCCGACGAATCACCTCGACATCGAGACCATGATCTGGCTCGAGGACTACCTCGTCCGTCTCTCCCGATCGGAGAAGCGCGCCATTGTCATGGTGACCCACGACCGCGCCCTCGCCCGGCGCTTCACGACCCGCGTTGCTGAGATCGACCGGGGCCGTCTCCACGACGCCGAAACCGACTGGGACAGCTTTGTGCAACGGCGCCGGCAGGAGCTCGACGCCGAGGAATCGCAGCGCCGAGAGTTCGACCGGAAGCTCGCCGAGGAGGAGGTCTGGCTCCGCAAAGGCGTGAAGGCCAGACGAAGGCGGAACGAGGGGCGGGTCCGTCGTCTCGAGGCCATGCGGGAAGAGCACCGCCAACGGCGGCAAAGACAGGGGACCGCCCGGATGGCCATTGAAGGGGCCGAGCGGTCGGGAAAGCTCGTCGTTGAGACGAAAGGACTGCGCTTCGGCTACGGCGAGCGCCCCATTGTTTCACAGCTCTCGACCACGATCGCCCGGGGTGACCGGGTCGGGATTGTGGGCCCGAACGGGAGCGGGAAGACCACCTTGGTACGGCTTCTCCTCGGCGATTTGGCTCCCGACGCCGGGCAGGTGCGCCACGGGACCAATCTGGAAATCGTCTACTTCGACCAGCTGCGCCGGCACATCGATCTCAACGCGAGCATCTACGACAACGTCGGCGGTGGGTACGACCGGGTGCGACAGAACGGTCGGGAGCGGCACCTCATCGGCTACCTCAAGGATTTTCTCTTTACCGAGGCGGAGATGCGCAAACCCGCCGGCGCTGTCTCCGGTGGCGAGATGAATCGGCTGCTGCTGGCAAAGCTCTTCGCGCGGCCCTCGAACCTGCTGGTGCTGGACGAGCCGACCAACGACCTGGACACCGAGACCTTGGAGCTGCTGGAGGATCTGCTTCTCGACTACGATGGGACGATTCTCCTTGTCAGCCACGACCGGGAGTTCCTGGACAACGTAGTTAGCGAATGCCTGGTGCTTCCCGGTGACGGCACCGTGCGTGAGTACTCCGGTGGCTACTCCGACTGGCGCGCCCGGGAGGAGTCGCTGCGCGCCGCCGAGGCGTCCGGGGGGCGCGCCGCCGAGGCGTCCGACGGCGGTGCAGCGCCGGGCCGGGGCAAGCCGCGTACCGACAAGCCCCCCAAGCTCACGTACAAGCAGGAACGGGAGCTCGAGGCGCTGCCGGATCGGATCACCGCCCTCGAAACGGAGCGCACGGAACTACACGAGAGCCTCGCCGATCCGGAGCTCTACCGCCGGGACGACGGCGGCACCGTGCAGAAGCACACCGCGCGGCTCGAAGCGGTGGACCAAGAGCTTAGCGCCGCCTATGAGCGCTGGGAGGAGTTGGAGCTTCTGCGGGAGCAGGGCAAGGGCTGACGGCGAGCTTCACAACACACCCATGATATTTGCACCGGCGTCGACGAACAGCACGTCGCCCGTGGTGTTCCGGGAGAGATCGCCGGCAAGCCACACCGCCGCATTGCCCACGTCTTCGGCGGCGACGTTTCGCTGCAAGGGCGCGTGGCCGGGGAAGTCGCGGTAGGCTTGCTTGAAACCGCTTACGCCGGCTGCGGAGAGCGTCCGAATGGGACCCGCCGATATGGCGTTGACCCGAATGCCGCGCTCCCCGAGCTCCGCCGCTAAGTAGCGTACAGTCGACTCCAGAGCGGCCTTGGCAACGCCCATTACGTTGTAGTTTGGAGCCACCTTCTCTCCGCCGTAGTAGGTGACGGTCATGATTGATCCCTCGTCCCCCATGAGTGGGAGCGCGGCCCTCGTTACCGCAATCAAGGTGTAGACGCTGATATCCATGGCAACCGCGAAGTGGTCGCGAGCAGTCGCGCTGAAGGCCCCGCCGAGGGCTTCGCGTGGAGCGTAGGCCACGGCGTGGACCAACACATCGATCCGGCCGAGCTCGGCTTCGGCCTGTGCGAAGAGCTCGGCGATTTCGGCATCATCGGACAAGTCGCAGCGGCGCACGAAATCGCTTTCGACCTGCTCTGCGAGGGCCAGTACCCGTCGCTCGAGCTGTTCGGAGGCATAGGATAGGGCAATGCGGGCCCCCTGACCGTAGAGTTGCTTTGCGATGCCCCAGGCGATCGACCGCTCGTTGGCAATTCCAAAGATGAGTGCGGTTTTTCCATCGAGTAGGCTCATTGGGCTCTCCTTCGTTGTTCGCAGGAACCGGGTAGAATCGAAGCGATCGTATCATGTATGCTAAATGAATATGCAGAGGGATAGTATGCACATGCAGACCCCAGGCGCCGCCGCCACTCGCCGCCGAGTTGCAGCGGTCACCGGCGGAAGCCGTGGGCTTGGGAAAGCGATTGTCGCCGCCCTATCTGAGGCGGGCTGTGACGTTGCCTTCTGCTACCGTACGCAGCGGGAGCGGGCGGAAGAGACCGCCGCCGAGGTGGAAGGGGAGATCGGTCGGCGACCCTTGGTCGTCCAGGCCGATATTACGGAGGCCGAGGCGCGTGAGCGCTTCATTGGCCAGGTGCAGGAGCATTTTGGAGCGCTGGACATCCTGGTAAACAACGCCGGAGCCACCCGGGACACCCTGGCGCTCCGCATGCGCGAGGAGTGGGACCAGGTCGTCGAGCTCGATCTCACGGCGCCGTTCCGCCTGGCACAGCTGGCTCTCCGCATCATGATGAAAGCGTCGTGGGGCCGTATCATCAACATTGGAAGCATTGCCGCTGCCGTCGGTCTTGCCGGACAGGTCAACTACACCGCCGCGAAAGCGGGACTGGAGGGGATGACGCGCTCCCTGGCACAGGAGTACGGCCGTCGCGGTATCACGGTCAACACGGTCAATCCTGGATTTGTGGAAACCGAGCTCACAGAGGGTGCAAGCGAGCTCGTAAAAGAGTATGTTTCTACACAGTCGGCCACGGGCCGATTCGTGAGCGGAGCGGACGTTGCGCATCTTGTGACCTTTCTGGCCTCCGATAAAGCCGCCGGGATCACCGGGCAGAGCATTCATGTGGACGGCGGGCTGGTGAAGCGATAGCAAGCCGATGCCGAGTGAGGAGATCGCAGAGATGAACGATAAGGTGGTCGTCACGGGATTGGGAACAGTCAATCCGGTGGGGAACAACGTAGCGGAAACGTGGGAACGGCTCCTGGCCGGCACGAGTGGGATAGATCGAATCACCGCCTTCGACCCGGAAGCGTGGGAACTGAAGACCCACATTGCCGGAGAAGTGACCGGCATAGACCTGGCCGAGCGCATCGGCAAGAAAGAGGCGCGAAAGCTGGACCGCTTCAGTCAGTTGGCCCTCATCGCCGCCCAGGAGGCGTGGGAGCAGGCGGGGATAGAGCTGGATGACGATGCACGCTTCGACGTCGGTACGGTAATCGCTTCCGGGATTGGCGGCGCCACGACCCTGGTGGATCAGGCCTACACGGTTCGGACCAAGGGCCCGCGTCGAGTGAATCCCTTCACGGTACCGATGCTCATGCCCAACGCTGCGAGTGGCGTGGTTTCCATGCACCTTGGCGCGTGGGGCCCGAGTTTCGCGACGGTCTCGGCGTGCTCCTCCGCCGCGGATGCGGTTGGGGTCGCAATGGACATGATTCGAGGCGGCCGCGCGAATGTAATGGTCGCCGGCGGAAGCGAGGCCGCCATCATACCCATTTGCGTTGCCGGCTTCGAGCAGGCCCACGCTCTGTGCAGCACTGCCAACGAGACGCCAAAAACGGCCTCGCGTCCTTTCGACAAGAATCGCAATGGCTTCGTGCTTTCCGAGGGAGCGGCCGTCCTGGTACTGGAACGTGAGGAGTACGCTCTCAAGCGCGGCGCGACAATCATTGCTGAGTTGGCCGGTTATGCCGCGGCGAGCGACGCGTATCACATTACCGCGCCCGACCCCGAGGGGCGCGGGGCCGCCCGGGCAATCACCGGAGCGCTTCGCAATGCCGGCCTCAACGGCACCGACGTGGCCTACATCAACGCCCACGGCACATCGACGCCGCTCAACGATAAGGTCGAGAGCTCGGTCATCAGGCAGATGTTCCCCGGAAACGGCACCGGCCGTTCGTCCGTGCCGGTGAGCTCCACGAAGTCCATGACCGGCCACCTCGGAGGTGCCGCGGGCGGACTTGAAGCATTGATTTGTGCAAAGGTTGTGGAAACGGGGTGGATACCTCCGACCATCAACTACGACACGCCGGATCCGGAGTGTGATATCGACGTGGTTGCCGGGCAGCCGCGCCAAACCGGTGGCGGAGCCGTTCTTTCCAATTCATTCGGATTTGGCGGGCACTGTTCGTGCCTGGCCTTCCAACCCTACGGAGGATAGATATGGCCGAGTTCATCTATGAGCCATTTGCAGATACTGAGGAGTACCGTCGCGTCAACGAGACGATAATCCAGCAGTGGATCCACACCATTGTCGAAGCCGGCACGAAGCAGATCGGGAGAGTTCTGGATCTTGCAACCGGCGTCGGCACCATGGTTCAGATCTTCTTGGACAACCTACCCGACGGCTGGAAGCAGCCGGCGATCACCTGCGTCGATCAGAGTCACGAGGCGCTCGAGATAGCCGGTGAGCGCTTGCGCCCGCGTGTTGCGAGCCTCGAGCTGGTTCAAAGCAGTATCGAGGATATGGATGTGCCGGAGAACAGCGTGGACCTCGCCATGTGGGGCAACGGCATCCACTATCTGGATGAGGAGACTCAAGAGCGAGCTCTGCGGAACGTGAGGCGCGCCCTCAAACCCGGGGGTTGGTTCTTCTTCAACTCCGCCTTTTCGGCCGAGTCGCGTCCGCCGGAGTCCATGCCGTTCTACCGCGCCCAGATTGCCAACGCCGTCCGCACGCTCAGGGAGCTCGGAGCGAAGCGCGACAAGCAGGAACGGCCCAACGCAAGCACCTTCCAAGATCGCGATCACTATCAGCTTCTGTTGCAACGCGTTGGATTCGCCGTGCGAGACCTGCACAAGGTTGCCGCCCGCCTCTACAAGTCGGCGTGGGAGAACATCAGCGGATTCTCGCAATACGCCGCCGGCGCTCTGCACGGCTACCGGCCCGACATTGCCGCCAAGGCGCTCCGGGAAGCGGTTGGCCCGAGCCTGGAGCAGCACGGTCTGCGCGACGAGAATGGGAATCTCTACATTCCCCGCGACTGGCTATCCGC
>CAYPTH010000102.1:9398-11166 GCA_964413635.1 uncultured Spirochaetaceae bacterium | reverse complement strand
GGCGAGCTCGCCTTTTTCCGCGGGTCCTTGACGCTTTCAGATCTCGTAACCTTCAAACAGTTTCACGACGGCACCGCGCAGCACGGATCCGTGGAAATCTCCATTACCCCGGAGAACAACTACGAAGTGAAGGACAAGGGCCGGGTCGTCGCGGAGATCCCCGGCCGAGTCGCCTATACTCCGAAGTACGATATCGGCGAGCGACTGCCGGAGCCCTTCATTCCGCCTCGATTCGGCGTCACCTGTCTCGGTCCCAGCCACGGTTTCGATCCGAAGGACAACACATCCGGCTTCATCATCTGGCTCAACGGCAACGGGATCATGATCGACCCGCCCGTTAACTCGACGGAGTGGCTCGAGCGCTCCAACGTGAACCCCAAATTCATTGACAGCATTATCCTGACCCACTGTCACGCCGATCACGACGCGGGGACCTTCCAGAAGATCCTCGAAGAGTCGCGGGTCACGATCTACACCACGCCGACCCTGATGGGGAGCTTTCTCACCAAGTACGCGGCCTTCTCGGGTGAGAGCCCCGAATACCTGCGGAAACTCTTCACCTACCACCCCGTGTACATGGGCCGGTCCTTCTACCTGCACGGTGGCGAGTTTCACGTCTCCTACTCGGTGCACTCCATTCCTACCATGGGGTTCCGACTGCGGTTTCAAGACAAGACCTTTGTCTACTCCTCCGACCATCAGGCGGATCCGGAGGTGCAGAAACGAATGCTCGACGAGGGCGCCATTTCCAAGGAGCGCTATGAGCAGTTGCAGCAGTTCCCCTGGGACTCGGACGTCATCTACCACGAAGGGGGCATGCCGCCCCTCCACACCCCCATCACCTACCTCAACTCCCTCGACCCGGAGATCCAGAAGAAAATCGTGGTCTACCACATTGCCGCGAAGGACTTCCCTCCGCCGGAGGAGACGCATCTCACCCTTGCAACCTTTGGGATCGAGAACACCCTGTACTTCGAGACCGAACCCACTCCGTACGAGGAGGCGTACCGCACACTCGACGTGCTGAAACACCTCGATTTCTTCCGGGTCCTGCCGGTAACCAAGATTCAGGAGTTCTTGAGCATTGTGGAAAAGCGCCATTACGGCCGGGGAGAGAAGATCATAGAGAAGGGTACGAAGGGTGATGAGTTCTACATCATCCAGAGCGGTAATGCCCGCATTGATAGTGAGGAGCTCCTTCGCTCCAAGTACCTCGGCGCCTACGAGTACTTCGGAGAGATCGCTCTGCTCACCCGCGCCACCCGTACCGCCGACATTGTCGCCGAAACCGAGGTGGAGCTCTTTGCCATTGAGAAGAGCCGCTTCATCAACTTCATTGCCGGTACTGAATTCGAGCGGGTGCTCAAACGACTCATTCAGAGTCCCCGAGAGGAGACGTGGAATCTGCTGATCTCGAACCCTTTCTTCTCCCGCCTCACGGACTATCAGAAGATGTGGCTCGAGTCGGTCCTCTCCCCGGAGGATCGTCCCGGACCCGACGTCATTGTTGAAGAGGGGCAGCAGATCCCCGGCGTCTACCTGATTCGGGAAGGTACGGTCCGCCAGTCCGCCGCCGGCCGGGCGGTGGCAACGCTCGGGAAGGGAGATGTCATCGGCATGATGCACAAGGTGCAGAGCGAGGAGCCGGCCGACTACACATTCTCCCATGACGAGGACGTGCGGCTGTTCTTCATTTCGAAAGAGGACGTGTTGAGTTTCCTCAAACGAAATCCGGGCACGGCCGTGCGACTGGCGTACCAGTAGCCGG
>CAYPTH010000102.1:0-9298 GCA_964413635.1 uncultured Spirochaetaceae bacterium | reverse complement strand
TGCAGCAATGAGACACGATTGACAGTGCCGCCGCTCTCAATCAGCATGAGCCGGTGCAACACGTTCAAACGCCCCACGATATCTCCAACCTCCTCCGCGAACACCCCGTGGTGATTGCGCTCTTTGGCCGGCGGGACTGTCCCGAATGCGACTACGTCTACGGACGCCTGGAGCGCTTCGTCGCGCGCCGCTCGGAGTACGTGGTCCGCTATGTTGATCTGGATGTGCACCCCACCCTGGCAAGCATGCACGTGGTCCACGAGCTGCCCACCACCATCATCCACGTCTACGGGACGCAAATATCCAAGCAGGTCGGCGGCATTGACCTGCCCAAGATGCGACGCGACATTGAGCGCGTCTTGAAGGCGACGCAAGCCGAGTCAGAGTCCTAATCTAGCCTTCGTGCAAAGGCTCTCCGCACATGTCGACTGAAACCCCAACCATGCTGACCAATACAATCGACCCCGCGGATGCGGTATTCCGGTGGACCTGCCCTCCGGGCCTCGAGGATGTCAGTGCCGACGAGGCGCGTGCTCTCCTTGCCGAAATTGTGCCGGATGGACCATACCCACCCATTGAAGCCAAGCCCCTCGGGCTGGAAGGCCACAACGCCCTCTCCTCTTCCCTGCCCGCCGACCGCGTGGCCGGCCGCCTCATGAAACTTCGGTCGGCGTACCACCTCATTCGCCATCGCGGTTACATGACCGTGCCGTCACGCGCTTCCACCGCGTCACACCTCGCGGCGGCCCTCGGGGAGCTCGACATCCCCGAATTGGCCGACGGAACGCGGAGCTTTCGCGTCTCATGCACCCGAAGCGGCGAGCACGCGTTTCGCAGCCCGGATGTCGAGCGGGAGGTGGGCGCGGTGATCGTCGAGCGCTACGGCTCTCCCGTCGACTTGGAGCGCTACGACATCAATCTCCGGATCGATGTCATTGCCGACGTCGTGCTGATTGGCATCCAGCTGAGCACGGCGTCCCTCGACCGACGGTACGCCTGGGTCTACCGCCCACGTGTTACCCTGCGCACGACCCTAGCCTATGGCATGGTAACTCTCGCCCGGCGCGCCCTCGGAGAAGCGGCGTCGCGAGCGGCCCTGCCTCGGGGAGAGGTGGCCTCCGGGGCGGGCGACGATCATAGCGCCGTTGCCAGAGTTCGAGCGCTCCTCGACCCCTTCTGCGGCTCCGGGACCATTGCGATCGAGGCGAGTTTCTTGCTCCCCGATGCACGCATTGTTGCGGCGGACCGGGACGAGGAGGCCGTAGACGGTGCGCGACGCAACCTCGACGCGGTGGGGACGACGGGGCGGATTGATGTCCGCACGGCGGATGCCCGGGATCTCGACGAGCACTACGCGCCGGGGAGCATTGACGCAATCGTTACGAATCCGCCCTTTGGCATCCGGATGCACAAGGAAGCGGACTTCCGGCGCCTCTATCGCCGCTTTCTCGAGACCGCGCACTCGATTCTGGCCCCGCACGGCGTAATTGTGATCTTAGTGGGGAAGAAACGCGGCATATTCAACAAGCTCCTCCGGGAGCTCGGACTCTACGATCTCCTGGAGGTCCGAATCATTGAGATCGGCGGCGTGTATCCCGGCATCTTCGTACTCAGACGGCGAGGAGCGGCATGAGACATATCGATATCATCTATGACGAGCTCTGCAAGGGCCACGAGAACGGCTCCCACCACCCCGAACGTCCCGAGCGCTTGGATGCGGTGCGGCACGCAATCGAGACCTTCTCAAACCCGGAGGCCCTGTCCGAGCGGCAGCCGGAAAACGCCCCCCTGGAAGCGATCACCCGCGTCCACGACGCCGCGTACGTAGAACGCTTCGCGCAGACCGCCGAGCAGGACCGCGCCGTCTTCGACATGGATACCTCGGCGAACGAGGACTCCTACCCGGCGGCGCTCCGCGCCGCCGGCGGTGCGCTGGCCATGACTGACGCCGCGGTGGGGGCGGGCCCAAGGGCGGGGTCCGTGCCCTTCGCCTTGGTACGCCCACCGGGGCACCATGCGGAGTACGACCACCCGATGGGCTTCTGCTTCTTCAACAACGTGGCAATCGCGGCGGCTCACGCAGTCCACCACCACGGGCTGTCCCGCGTCGCCGTTGTGGATTGGGATGTGCACCACGGCAACGGAACACAGCACCTCTTCGAGGCCGACCCCTCGGTGCTCTACCTCTCGGTCCACGAGTATCCCCTTTTTCCCGGGACCGGGCGCCTCGAAGAGGTCGGCCGAGGGGATGGCGTCGGGTATACGGTAAACGTCCCCCTCCCCGCGGGACAGTACGATGCCCAGTACGTACGCGTGTTTCGTCGGATATTCGAACCGATTGTCTCGTCTTTCGAGCCGGAGTTGATCCTGATCTCCGCGGGCTTCGACGCTCACACGAATGACCCCCTGGCCAATATGGAGCTCTCCGCGGCCGGCTTCGGCGTTTTGACGCAGATCGTCATGGAGTGGGCCGACACGACGAGTGGCGGCAACATCGGCTTCATTCTCGAGGGCGGGTATAATCTGGGCGCATTGACCGAGAGTATTCGCGAGGTGATGGCGTGCATCATTGACCAAGAGCTCCATGATGAAGATGATGCCTATGGAGCACGGCTCACTCGGGCAGATTCATCCATTGCCCAGGCCAGATCGGTGCAGGAGTCGTACTGGCCGGCCATACACGGAGGTGGAGGCTGACATGGCCCGCAGCAAAATCCACGAGTATCTGATCGACGGTTTGACGGAGGAAAACGCCCAACTCATTCACAAGGGGCTTGATTCCGTACTTCAGATTGAACAGGTCTGGGTCATTCCGCGGCAGAATCTGGTCCGGGTAAGATCAAAAGGTGACGTGACCGACAAGATAAAGATTGCCTGCGACATTGCAAACACCCGCTTTCGTACGAAAGTAAGCTAGCGACCAATTCGGCATGACTCGAGACTTCACGGCGACTACCTTCGTTGTCCACAAGGGGAAGGTGCTTCTGCACAGACATCCCAAACTCGACAAGATCCTCCCGCCGGGGGGCCATTTGGAAGCAAACGAGCTCCCCGAAGAAGCGGCGCTTCGTGAGGTGCTGGAAGAGACCGGCCTCGAAGTTGTGATCCACCAGACACGGATTCCCCGACGAGCCGCCGACGCCGCCCACTTGGTCATGCCTGAGACGCTGCTACTCGAAGACATTGCGGAGGACCATCAGCACATCGACTTTATCTACTTCGCCGGCCCCCGCGATCCCGAAGCTGCAAACCGGATTGGCGACGCGGCGCAAGACGGCGAGTTCTACTGGGTGGATGAACGTGGACTGGAGGACGAAACCATTCCGGAGACGGTGCGGAGCCTGGGGCGAGATGCGATAGCACGGCTTTCTGAGACGGAAGGACCATGAAGGAGAGACCACTCGTGATCATCATTGAAGGACAGATCGGCGTTGGAAAGACAACCATGGGGGAGATTCTCGAGCGGGAGCTCGGCATCAAGCTCTACCGAGAGCTCACCCAGGAATCTACTCACCGTCTCTTGGACAAGTTCTACGCCGACAAGCAGCGATGGGCCTTCACCCTCCAGGTGCACTTTCTGAACGAACGCTTCCGCATGATCAAGCAGATCTTCCGCGCCGGCGGCGGAGCGCTGGACCGATCCATCTTCGGCGACCGCATCTTTGCCGAAATGCTGCATGACGACGGAGACATGTCCGATGAGGAGTTCGAGACCTACTCCACTCTGCTTGACAACATGCTCGAGCACGCCCAGAATCCCACCCTTCTGGTCTATCTGGACTGCTCAGTCGATACCGCATTGGCGCGAATTACCAAGCGCAACCGTGGCCTGGAGAGCTCGATCCCGCGGAGCTACCTCGAGAACTTGAACTCTCGATACCTGGCCTGGTACGACGCATACGAGCATTCGGACAAGGTCAAGATTGATACGGAGCGCCTCCCCCTCGGAGACGCGGAGTCGCGCCGCACAGTGCTGACGATTGTCCGCGATCGCCTGGAGAGCCAAGGCGTGCTTGAGCAGGAGCAGGGCCGGGTGCACCGGCCGGTGTGAGGATCTAGCGAGAGATGCGACCGAAACGGGGAAAGGAGCGCTCCTCTTCATCGTCATAGAGATCGGAGAGGGGCTGAGGATCGGGGACGTAGTCGCGCGAGATGCCCGGACTGAGCTCCTTGCGCCACTCGTGTTGGTGGTTGGGATTCTCGTACTCGATACGCCGCTTGATCACGACGCTCTTGTTCTTCTTTTTGTCGCCGGTCTCTTCGACTACGCCGAACTCTCCCCGGCCAATGTAGGCCAGACGCTCGTTCGGCCCGAGGGGCTCGGTTTTCTCGAGCTTCTCAATGACGCTCTCGAGATTGGAGGGCTGGCCGGACTCGGGGTCGGCGATGGCAGTCAGAATATCGCGAATGGGCTCACCCGAAAGCGCGCAGGGAGGATAGTCCCGCTTCGGGCGCTCCGGCGGCATGTACACATGGGCCGGTCGGCTGGATGTGCGGTTGTTTCTGCGCGACCGCCCACCGCGGCCGCCTCTATTGCGACTAGTTCGTCCTGCCACTTGTACGGCCAAATATGCCACAGGGCGGGTGAACTGTAAAGCGCGCCCTGTTTTTACTACACTGAGACACACGAGGATTTCATGTCACAAAAACGACAAACTGTACGCGGAAAACTGGCAATCACGTCAAAGGGCTTTGGCTTTGTGCAAGTCGATGAGAAGCCCGACGTCTTCGTCGCCTACGAAAACCTTCATACCGCCATTGACGGCGACACCGTTGAGGCGGAGGTATATCCTTCATCCCGCAAGGGCAAACCGGCCGGCCGGATCGTTCGGGTCGTGGAGCGGGCCGACCGCGATATTGTCGGGATCTTCCGCCGGAACAAACAGGGCGGAAAGGTTTACCCCGAGGATGAGCGCCTGCCGTCGTCCCTTCTCATCCCCACATCGGACTTGAAGCAGCAGGGTATCGACAAGAGCATCCGGAGCGGCCACGTTGTCGTCGCTCGACTCGTCGAATGGAAGGACCCGGACAAGAAACCCCTTGGGACAATCACCCAGGTTGTCGGCGACCAGGACGAGCCGGGAATGGACGTCAAGGTGGTCGCTCTCACCAAGGGACTCCCCCTCGAGTTCCCGAAGGACGTGGTGCAGGAAGCCGAGGCCATCTCGGAACCGGACCTTCGAAGAGAGATCAAGGAGCGAGTCGACCTGCGCGATCAAACCTGCTTCACGATTGATCCCCCGGATGCGAAGGACTTCGACGACGCCCTCTCGATCCGACAACGGAAAGACGGCCTGTTCGAGCTAGGCGTTCACATTGCGGATGTGAGCCACTTCGTTCCGGAGAACAGCCGGATAGATGAGGAAGCGCAGGAGCGCGGCACCAGCGTCTACTTCGTGACGACGGTGCTGCCCATGCTGCCGGAACGCTTGTCGAATGAGCTCTGCAGCCTGCGGCCGAACGAGGAGAAGCTGGCCATGAGCGTTACGGCGGTGTTGGACGCAACCGGCGCGGTCCACGACAGCCGGATTGAGAACACGGTCATTCGAAGCCGGAAGCGTTTCACCTACGACGAGGCTGAGGCCATCATTCACGGGGAAACGCATGATTTCGCGCGAGAGGTCGGATTGCTCCAGCTCTTGGCGCAGGCCCTTCGGCGCCGCCGGGAGGCGGAGGGAAGCATCGACTTTGACATGACTGCCAAGCAGATCTCCCTGGACAAGAACGGTGTGCCGCGCATGATTGCACCGAAGGAGCGCTTGGAGGCCAACCGCCTGGTGGAAGAGTTCATGCTGCTTGCCAACCGGATTGTCGCCGGCTACGTCTCCGAGCTGGAGCGGAAGTGGAAGCGCACAGTCCCCTTTCTCTACCGCGTCCACGAGAAACCCAATTCCGAGGATGTAGAATCCCTGGCGGGGGTGCTAGAGAGCCTCGGCCTGCCCTACCGATTCGGCGAAGAGGTCGAGCCGCACGATTACCGCAAGATTCTTGGCATCATTCAGAACCTGGAGTACAAGGATTTCGTTGAAAAGCTGGCCCTCTACTCAATGACCAAGGCGGTGTACTCGACGGAAAACTACGGCCATTTCGGGCTGGGCTTCGACGCCTACACCCATTTCACCTCGCCGATTCGCCGCTACCCGGATCTCGTGATCCACCGCCTCATCAAGCGCTACCTCAAGCGTCGGCGCTTGGGCCGTACCGGCGCCCTCCAATCATTTCTGGAGAAGACGGCGGTGCACTCGAGCGAGATGGAGCGCACCGCGACGGCAGCGGAACGTGAGTATACCAAGATCAAGTCGCTGCAGTTTCTGGCGCAGAAGATCGGCAACACCTATGAGGGCGTCATCTCGGGTGTGACGTCCTTTGGACTCTTTGTTGAGCTCACGTATTATCTTATCGAGGGTTTGGTGGCCTTGTCGTCGTTGAAGGACGACTACTACGAGTACGACAAGGAGAACTACCGCTACGTCGGCAAGAACAGCGGTAACGTGTACCGCCTCGGTGATCGCGTCGAGGTGACGGTTGCCGGCGTGTCGGTCTCGGACCGCAAAGCGGACTTTACCTTGGTCTAAACGCAAACTCACTCGCGGGAGGAGCCATGCAGCGCCTTGACACCTTTGAGGAGCACGTCGGTCTCAAGTATCACATATACAACGGTCTGTTCTTGGATCTGCCCTACCACAAGGTGCGGCAGAGCGGCATTATGCTGCCGGTCTTCACTTCATACTGCCGCGATCGTCTGGAGAACGGAGATCCTCCCGAAGAGATCGTGGAGGATTTCTTCCGTCAGCGGATGGGCGATCCATCTTTCGACGAGCTCAGAGACATCGTCTTCAAGTTCATGCAGATCGTTGAACGGCAAGTCGTGCTCTTTGATGCAATTGAGGACGCCACCTTTGGAGATATCCACGACCTCGACGGCAGCGGATCGTTGAAAGAGATCCTGAACAAGGTCGATGGGGGCTCTCGACACGGCGCGTATGCGGATTTCCTAAAAGGTTACCGGGTGCGCATGGTCCTCACGGCACATCCGACGCAGTTCTATCCCGATGAGGTTCTGGCAATCATCACGGATCTCGGGGAAGCCATTCTGGACGACGATCTCCAAGGCATCTACGACTTGCTTCTTCAAATGGGCAAGACGCGCTTCAAGAACAAGGAGAAGCCCACGCCCTTCGACGAGGCAAAAAGCCTCCTCTGGTTCTTGGAGAACGTCTTTTATCACGTCGTGCCACAGGTTCAGGGGCGGATGTGGCACGCCGCCTCATCCGACTTCGGCAAGATCATGCACGAGTCGCCCAACATTGAGCTTGGCTTCTGGCCCGGCGGTGACCGGGACGGAAACCCCTTTGTCACGGCGGATCTGACGGTGGAGATCGGCAACCTCCTGCGCGGCAGCATCCTGCGCCGCTATCAGGCGGACCTGGCTCAGCTCTCGCGACGCCTCACGTTTCCCGGCGTTGTCGAAGGGATGGAGGAGATTGCCGAGAAGCTGCGCTTCACACTGTATCCACTAATTCGGATTCAAGGGATCGATGGCTACGAGGAGCAGGCCTGCGAGGACGCCTCGGACCAGGCCTACCAGAGCGCGGAGCAGTTTGCCGCGGATCTCGCCGAGGTACGGGAGACCCTTATCAGGGATCACCTCGGCCTCTTCGCCGAGCGAGTCGAGGAGCTCGTAACGCGGGTGAGGATCTTCGGCTTCCACTTTGCCACCATGGACATTCGTCAGGACAGCCGGGTGCACCGCACGGTCGTCGCGGACCTGATGCGCGCCCTGGGAAAGTCGACCGGGAAGCCGCTCCCCTTCGCAAGCTATGAGTCGTCCACGGTTCAAGAACGCCTGGAAATGATCAAAGCCTTCACCGATCTGCTCCCGCTATCCGAGGACGTCGCAAAGCTATTGGAGAACGAGACCGCCCGCGACACCATTCTGTCGATCCGCGCGGCCAAGCTCTTGCAGGATTCAAACGGCGAGCGGGCAGTCCACCGCTATATCATCAGCAACACCCGCGACGCTGCGAACGTTCTGGAGGTGTGGCTCTTAGCGCAGTGCGCCGCCATGGAGGACGACCCCCTGGAGTTGGACATTGTTCCCCTTTTTGAAACGGTCGACGATCTGCTGGGTGCTCCGGCTATCATGGACCGGCTCTACACCAACCCGCTCTACCAACGCCACCTCGAGCGGCGCGAGAAACGCCAAACCATCATGCTCGGCTTCTCCGACGGGACCAAGGACGGCGGATACGTCACCGCCAACTGGCAGATCTTCCGGGCCAAGGAGCGACTCACCAACGTTTCAATGGAGCACGATATTCGGGTCGCCTTTTTCGACGGCCGCGGCGGCCCGCCGGGTCGTGGCGGAGGAAACACGCACAAGTTCTACCGGTCCTTGGCCCGAACCATAGCCAACGAGGAAATCCATCTCACCGTACAGGGACAAACGATCAGCTCGAAGTACGGCAACTCGGACGCCGCGCGCTACAACATTGAGCAGCTCGTGAGTGCCGGCCTCGAGAACAACCTCTTTCCGGAGTCCACGGCGACATTGCGGGAGGAGGACGTCGCGCTCTTGGACGAGCTCTCCGAGGAGGCCCTCGCCTCCTACCGGCAACTGCGGGAGCACCCCTCGTTCATTCGCTACCTCGAGCGGCTGACCCCGCTTCGCTACTACGGCAAGACCAACATTGCAAGCCGTCCAACCAGCCGCTCCAAGACAGGGAAGCTCAGTCTGAACGATCTGCGGGCCATTCCCTTCGTCGGCGCCTGGAGTCAGATGAAACAGAATATTCCCGGATACTACGGCTTTGGGACGGCAATGGAAGTCCAGATTCGCCGCGGCCGCGAAACGGCGCTGCAGGAGCTCTACCAGCGCTCGCTCTTCTTTCGGACATTGGTGGAGAATGCAATGCAGAGTCTCAGCAAGACCTACTTTCCCCTCACGCAATTCTTGAGCCGGGACAATGAGTTCGGGGAACTCTGGAACATGCTTTACGATGAAGCCGTCCGAACGCAGAATCTCTTGGTTCGCGTTGCGGGACAGAAGCAGCTCCTCGGCTCGGATCCCGCTCTTCGCTCCTCGATCAATCTTCGCGAGCGTATGGTCTTGCCCATGCTCATGCTGCAACAGTGGGCCTTAGCCAAGAGCGCGCGCATCTCCGAAGGTGAGGAACAGCCGGGCTCCCAGGAGCTCTACGAGAGAGTAATCGTGAAATCCTTGGCAGCCTCGGTCAACGCGAGCCGCAACGCCGTGTGAGCGGGGCGGCGAGGTGGCGGCCGGCGGCGCGGCGGCGGG
>CAYPTH010000101.1:0-11207 GCA_964413635.1 uncultured Spirochaetaceae bacterium | reverse complement strand
CCGGCCGGCGCCGAGCCGCTTGTGCCCACCGACGCCGGCGCGGCGAACACCGTCCACGTCTCTCCCCCGGCGGCGGCCTGGTAGTCTTCTGGGACCTGGAGAGGGGAGGCTCCGACGGCGAAGTCGGCAACCACACCGGTATTGTTCCAGGCGTAGCGTTCGCCGGCGGTGCCGAGGTGGAAGAGTTCCGAGAAATCGCCTGCTCCGTCGTCGAGAAAGAGCGCAGTTGGGCGAGCTACCAACAGGCTGCCTTCCGGGCGACCGGTGCCGCCGGCGGAGAGTAGGTATCCGGGCCCTGCGGAGTAGATCTCGGGGGATGCATCCGGTCCGCGGCCAATGCGCGCGAAGTGCCGTCTATCTACGGTTGCGGCGCGCGCTGCGATCGGTTCCGGGAGTCGGTACGACATGAGCGCGGCGTACACAGCGTGGTGCTCATTGTGTTGAAGTGCGGCCTCAGTTCCGGGCGCGTCAGTCTCCAGGGTTTGCGCCGTCCACACCGCCATCATGGCGGTGTGGGGATGGTTCGCCAGATCCGTTCGATCCGCCCGCTTGGGCTGCCGCCGGAATGGGGCATACCGGCGAAGCTCATGACTCCCCAGCGCGTACTCGAAGTTCATACGGTCCATGAGCCGCCGGGCCGGTGCAGCGACGGCCTCATCGGCGAAGGCCTCCAGAGTGAGCAAGGCCATGGCCGTGTAGCCCTGGTAGGGCGTCGAGTTGAACTCGTAGGGACCGGCCTGGTTCATCTCGTCAATGAAGGCAATGAGCTTCTCCTCCATGCCGTTCGCACTGTTGTTGTAGCGACGGCGGTCGTCGCCGTTCCGTCTGAGCCATTGGTTCTTGAGATAGCGGGAGCCCTCGGTCATGAGAATGTGGTTCTCGGTCTCGGTGACGAGGCCCAGACTCCCCGGCACCGTCGTGGAGAACCCCCCGCCGTCTTGGTTCAGCAGCACCGACAGGAGGTGTTTCCGTGTCTCAGGGTAGAGGGTGTCTTCATCGTCTCCATAGAGGTAGAGAATGGCGGTCAGCGGCGGGAGGCTGAAGTCGTAGTCCCCGTTGGGGCGAAGTCCCCAGGTCGACCCAATGTTCGCCCACGGCGTGGCGCGTTGGAGGTAGTCGTTGACTTCCGGGATATCGGTCCCCGTTGCCAGCTTTGCCAGCAGAACCCGTGGAGCCGCTACCTTTCCGTCCTCCTGCCACGGCGGAAGGTCTTTATCCGCCCACAATTGGATGAGGGCGCCGACGGGCCCATCCTCCTCGCCGGGATTGCCGGCCTCGGGACGCGGAGTGGCGGGCACGTAGAGGTTGCCCCACTCGAGGATCGTGGCGTTTGTTCGCGCGGCGCCAAGGGCGTCCGTTGTGAGGGGCCGAAAGACCGAACACCCGGTCATGGTCACGGCGCCGACGAAGGCCGCCAATAGCGCCGGCGCTACAATGGAGATGCGGGTCCGGGGCCGCGAATGACGATGAGCCTGTACCATGTTCACCTGCCGTCCTTTTCCTGTGTCGTCCCGTGAGGAGTATGTTCGACAAAGCGAACACCTGCTCGGGTCACGCGCTTGACGAGCTCGCGGCCAAACGCCGCGGCGGGCGTCAGCACACCGCTCCGGGTTGTCGATTCTCCCTCGATCGTCCTGCATCCATGATGACGGATTCTACCCCCTCTGACTCCCGTGCGAAACCCTTGTGGCGTCTGCATATGTGTCGTAAGGTGATCGTGCCACGCCGCTTCCGGCGGTGGCCTTGAATTGCTGAAACGAGTTGGAGGGATGAGTGTCGACAAGTACGTTTGCGGATAGGAAGACCGCCGGACTCATTAAGGGTGCATTGAATCTTTCGAGTTACCACAAGATTATGAACGACCTCTATGAGGAGGTTCTCGGCGAGCACTTCATGGTCCACTTCCCCTACTACGGGTCACCGACAGACTCGCTTATTGACGGGCAGGTGAACCTGACGGAGGCGTCCCTGCAGTATTTTCCCGGCCTCGAGGGAAAGCGGCTGCTCGAGGTCGGTTGCGGAAACGGCGTGCAGTCCATGTATACCCTCGAGAAAGGCAACATGGCCTGGGTGACCGGGCTCGACTTCAACAAAGACAACGTCGAGTTGGCCACGCGCATTGCGAAGGAACGCGGACATGAGAACATCGACTTCGTCCACGGAGACGCGCAGGACATGTCCACGATCCCGGACAACAGCTACGACTGCGTGCTCAACGTAGAGAGCGCCTTTCACTACCCGGACAAGCCCGCCTTCTTCCGGGAGATCAACCGCGTATTGAAGCCGGGGGGCTCCTACGTCATTGCGGACATCCTCATGAAGCCGAACAAGCGAAACATCCTGCTCCGGTGGTGGGAACGGCGCCTTTCGCAGAACTACTGGCCGCTGGGCCGCTACCGGCGTGCATTAGAGAACGCCGGACTCACGATTGCCGATGAAGAGGACATTACCGCTCCGATCATCCGCGGCTTCGCTACCAACAAGCATTGGTTCCGGAAGGTAAAGTTCCGCGGACCAATCCGAAAGGTCCTCATTATGATCTTCGTGAAGCTGCAAGTCATGCGCCATGTCTACTATCTGAACAAGGTGTGCACCTACAACATCTTTGCAGGCAGAAAACCGAACGAGGCAACGACGGTATGAAAGTAGCTCTCACGGGTGCCGACGGCTTTCTAGGCAGTAACCTCGTCCGCGAGTTGCTACACCGTGGATACCAGGTGCGCGGTTTGATCCAACCCAATCGTGATCCCGTCACGCTTCGCGGCTTGGACATTGAGACTGTGGAGTTCGATCTCCTCGACCCGGAATCCACGCTGCGCGGGGTGGATGGCTGCGATGCGGTGATCCATACCGCGGCATCTACGAGCTTCTGGCCGGCCCGGTCCCCCGCCATTTGGCGGGTGAACCTGGACGGGACGAAGAACGTCTTGGATGCTGCGCGGCGTGTTGGGGTGAAGCGCATGGTCCACGTGGGCACGGCGAATACCTTTGCCGCAGGCACAAAGGAAGAGCCCGGTGACGAAACGGGGGCGTACGACGGCGAGAGCTTCCGCATGGATTACATGGACTCCAAATACGAGGCGCACAAACTCATTATGCACGCCGCGCAGTCGGGAGAAGTCCCCGTCGTCGAGGTTACCCCGACCTTCATGTGGGGACCCTACGACCGGGTGCCCGCCGGCGGAAAAATGATACTGCGTGTCTGTCGCGGCGAAGTTCCCGGCTTCGCTCCGGGCGGGAAGAACTGCGTATCCGTGAAGGACGTCGCCGTCGGCATGGCAAACGCTTTGACCATGGGTCGCGTGGGCGAGTCCTACATTCTTGGCAATCGGAACATGGACTACTCGGAGATCTTTAACACCGTTGCCGACGTCGTCGGGAAGCGCGTTCCGCAGCGCCACTTTCCGAGTTGGATCGTTCATCTGGTGGGCGCAGCGGGCTCGATAACCGGTAAGCTGCTCGGGCGCGAACCCAAACTCTCCACGGCCATGGCGCGGATCAGCTGCACCGGATTCTACTACTCCGCGGAGAAAGCGGTGCGTGAGCTCGGGCTTCCCCAAACGCCGGTGGAAGAGGCTATTGAGGAAGCGCACACCTGGTTTCTCGCCAACGGCTACGTCTATGACGAGAACGGCAAGCTGCACCGCCACCTCCCCATGCCCAAGCTCGCCTGATGTCCCAACGCGTTCTCATTACAGGCTCGAGTAAGGGAATCGGTCGCGCGACGGCGGCTCATTTCGCGTCCAAGGGCGATCGTGTCGTGATCAACGGTCGCAACGCGCAGGCCCTCGAGCGCGCCCGAGAGGAGCTTGCTTCGTCGGGAGCGGTGGTTGAGGCCATTGTCGGAGACGTTGCCGATCCCGAGTCCGCCGACGCCATGGTCGCCGAGGCCGTGAACCGCCTCGGGGGCTTGGACGTGCTCATCAACAATGCCGGTATTGCCATGCGTGGGCGCTTCGATCAGACCTCCCCCGAGGTCTGGCGCCGGGTCATGGATACCAACGTCCTTGGCTGCGCCTACGTAACCCGCGCCGCGCTACCGCATATTCGGAGCGCCCGCGGTAGCATTCTCTTTGTCTCGAGTCTGGTCGCCATCTGGGGATTCCCGATGGTGGCGGCATACTCCGCCGGCAAAATGGCCCTCGACGGTATGGTCGAGAGTCTACGTACGGAGATGACCGGATCCGGCGTGCACCTCGGGATTGTGTACGTGGGCATTACCCAGAACGACCAAGATAAGACAATACTGTCGGCGGATGGCGCCGACATGTCCCTGGCGGAACGCACAAGCGCCATGCCACAGAGTAAGGTGGCTGCCGCGATCTACCGCGCGGTCCGCAGAAGGCGGTCCGCGACCGTGCTCACCGTATCGGGACGCGCCCTGGCGGCACTCGCGCGGTTCGCGCCCTGGGTGATCCGACTCGGGCTCCGGGTCTCCGCCAATCGTATTGCGAAACTCTCGAAGTAGAACGGCGCCGCGACGTATCCGGCCCGGGATCTACGCACCGCTCGGGGAACGTCCCAATCACCCCCGGCGCAGCACCACGCGCATGTCCGGATTCACCGACAAGGCGACGAAGCTATTGGCGAGCGCCAGGGCGAGGTGGAGCCAGAACGCTGCCCATATGGATCCGTAGGCGAGGGTCAGACCGCACACCAGGAGACCAAAGGGAATGGCTCCCACCGCCTCGGAGAGACCCTTTGGGATGTGAGCGAGGACGTACAGCGCAATGTTCACGGAGACCGCGACCCACACCCCGAAGGGGAGCAGCGCGAAGAGCATGAAGCCGCGAAACATGAGCTCGTATGCGAAGAGGTAGGCGGCCCAGGTGACAACGTTTACGGCAATGTGTCCCCAGCGCCATTCGGAGATGCGGATCTGTGGGTATGCGGCGGTGAGTTTCTGCTTTCCCGGGTTTAGCCCGATCACCGCAACGACGACCAGGCAGAGGCCGGCAATCACCCCGGCCCGCGTCCAGCTCCACTGAAGCACCAACCCGAGCTCAGAGAGATCACTCTCGGTGAACACGACAAGCAGTACCGCCGGAACCACTCCCATGGCAAGAACCTGCACGCCGCGGTAGAGGGTGTTGCGCAACAGCTCGGCGGACACGGCGTTGAATCGGCCGTGGAACCAATCCCGGAGAGCGTGCGAGTGGAAGACAAAGTAGTAGACAGTGTATCCAACGGCGAATGACAAGAAGACGAGGCTCGTTTGAAGCTCGGATGGGCTCATCGGCGCGCTGAACACAACGGGGCAACCTCCCAGGTCGGTTGTCAGGACAAAGCCAGATGAGTATAACTGTGGGCTAACGTGTTCTCAATACCAGCAAAGCTGTACAAAAGATTTGGTGCCCTCCTGGTAGTCCCGGTCATCCTTCTGACAATCCTCGCGGTCGTGCTTGTGGGGCAGGTACGCTTCCGATCCGGTTTTAGCCTCTTCCTCCCCGAAAATGATCCCTACCGGGTTCTCGAGGAGGAGGTGGCCCACACATTCAGTCAGGACGAGTTGGTAATCGTCGCCTTGGATGTCGAGGAGCTCATTGCTCCCGGGGACCTTCAGCGCATCGAGGAGCTCGTTGCCGCGGCGCAGTCGGTGGAGGGGACGTCCTCGGTCGTGAGTCTGACCAACCTCCAAGACATGTACGTCGAG
Source organism: uncultured Spirochaetaceae bacterium (assembly GCA_964413635.1). GTDB lineage: Bacteria > Spirochaetota > Spirochaetia > DSM-27196 > PWMO01 > CAYFQV01. Next base: position 5,554 of record CAYPTH010000101.1, on the reverse strand, counting down.
GATGGGAGCCTGGAACGGCGTGCCGTCTATCGTCCGGATGCGGATCCGCAGGCGGAGCAGCTTACCGAGCGTGTACTCGGAACGCCCCTGTTCCGGGACTTCTTCGTCTCGCAGGATGAGAAGGCGCTCTACACCTATGTTGTTCCCGAGCCTGATCAGATCCCAGCGGAGTTCGGCGAATCACTGGTGGCTGCAATGGACGCGCCGGACGTGCACTTCTTCGGCGATGCGGTAGCGAAGGCCTACGTCAGCAGAGCGGTCATGCAGGAGCTCGTGCTTCTCGGGAGTCTTGCTCTCATCGTCATCTTTATTGTTGAGATCCTTGTGTCGCGGTCGCTCATTGTGGGCTTTGTATTGAGCGTTGTGTCGATGGTGCCCGCCATCTGGACGCTTGCGCTCTTTCCGCTTCTCGGAAATGCAGTAGAGACAACGACCATGATGGTGCCCGTGATCGTGCTGGTGCTGGCGACGAGCTACGGCATTCACATTTACCGGTACCACGCCCTCGAGTCCGGAAAGATGGCGGATACGCTCGAGCATGTTGGGAAGATTGTTGTCGCTGCAGGCTTCACGACAATGATCGGCTTCTTGAGCCTACTGGTGACACCGAGCCAGGTCCTCACCCAGCTTGGGACGCTGATCATATTCGGCATTTTCGCTTCTCTGGTCACCTCCTTCCTCCTTCTTCCCCCCGTGCTTGCGCCCCTCACGGACCTACTTCGACGCAAGGCGCGCACACCGCACACGGCGAATGCAGAAGAGGCCGATGCAGCCACGCCGCGACATCTGCGCTGGTTGCGCCGAGAGCCGAAACGGCCCGTGCGCAGACTCCTCATTGTCGGCGCCATTGTCCTTGTGATTGCCGCCTTCGTTCCCAGCGTCCGCGCGGGCTATAGCGCCCGCGACACTTTTCGTAGCAACACGGAAATAGCGCAGGCGGTTGCATACTTCCAGGAGCGCGCCGGCGCGACCCACGACTTGGAGGTCTACATCGATTCAGGGGAGCAGTATGGGCTGGTCCACGCAAATGCGTACAATCGCCTCCGCGAGATCCAGGCGGAGCTCGAGGCGGATCCCGCCGTCGCCCGTGTTATCTCCTATGTTGACTTCGTAGAGTTCATGGTCGGTCGCCTCGAGGGCAAGATCGAGCCGGTCCGCCCCGAGACTGATGCGGAGATTGGCGAGGCCATGGAGTTGCTTTCCGGCGAGGGGATCGGGCTGAGCTTCAATGCAATTCTGGACCAAGACTGGGGCCAGACGCGAATCCTTCTTCAAGCGAGTTTTCCCGCCATTACCGATCCCGCCGGCGTGGAGGCGATCGAGGACTTGCTTGATCGGGTTCGCGGCTACTCCGGCGCCCCACCTGATCTCCGGTCTCAGAATGGGAGCCGGGTCGTCGGCTTCACTCCCGAGGGCTTCTCTCACGCGGCCATCCTCGGTGTTCCGGTGGAGAATCTGCAGCACATCACCTATCTCACGCGAAGCCAGCTCATCTCGCTGCTTGCCTTCGCTCCCATCATTGTCGGCTTTCTGATTCTGGTCTTCCGCTCGGTTCCGTGGGCGCTCCTTTCCCTCTTACCAACCGCGATCGGCGTGACCGTCTATTTCGGCGTCCTCGGCGTGACGGGCTTTCTCCATGACCCCATTCACGTCTTCATGGTTGCGGCGCTCATGGGAATTGCGAACGACGACGTGCTCTACTTCGTCCTGGTCTTTCGCCGTGAGTACGCCAACCGCAGTTTCTCCGAGACCATGAGGGTGACTGTTCACAAGACCGGGGCGGCCATCATTCAAACGACCCTGATCCTATCGGCCGGTATCGCGACCTTCTACTTCTCGCGCTTCATTCTTCTCGGCAGGGCAGGCTTCGTCGTAACCATGGGTCTCATTGCGGCAACAACGACCACGCTGGTCGTGATACCCGCCGTGCTCAAGCTCTCTCCCCGTCTCCTGGCGAAGACCCGGCGCGGCATGATCACCGACGGTGCGTCGGATGAGCCCGACGACTCAGAGAAACCACGGCGCCCGCGCACGGGGCCACAAGAAAGCACCCCTGTCTGATCCGGAACAGCTATGCGCGGCTGCCGGCGGCAAGAACAACCCGGTTGCGACCGAGATTCTTGGCTTCATAGAGCGCTTCGTCCGCGGCGGTGATTGCGTTCTGGAGCGCCCCTGAGCCGTCGTCGACCGGGACGGACGCGACACCAATGCTGGCGGTCACCGTCCCCATGGCCGCGGATTCGGAGTGAATTACGCTCCGCAATCGCTCGGCGACGGAGTGAGCCGAATCCGCATCGGACTCCGCCAAGAGAATGGCGAACTCTTCACCGCCGTAGCGGCACAGGAGGTCTCCCCCGCGAAGCTCGCGATTCAGGAGACGGACGATGCGCCGAAGCACCTCATCGCCGGCGGCGTGGCCCTGTTCATCGTTCACGCGTTTGAAGTGATCGAGATCGAGCATGAGGACTGAAAGCGGCCGGCCTGTGCGACCGTGGGTGCGTATGAGACGCTCGGCCTCCCGGAAGAATTCCCTCCGCGTCGCCGCACCAGTCAGGCTGTCGGTGGCGGCAAGCTCCGCAGCCTTTGCGTAGGTGCGTGCGTGCTCAATGGCAATGGCAACGTAGTCGGCAAAGGCCGATGCCAGGCGCTGATGTCGCGCGGTGAAGCCGCCCTCCTCGTAGGTGGAGAAGGTGAGCATTCCGATTATTCCCTCGTGGAAGCGAAGGGGTACCGCTAGCCAACCGCCAAGGTTGTCCGTTCCCAGGCGGTTGTCGGGAAACCCCACCTCTTCGGCCGAGCGGCTGTGGAGGATGGCACCGGAGAGCACGCGGCAATTGACCGGCTCGCTATCCATGGGAACGTTATTGGGCAATGCCGAGTTGGCACCGTTGAAGCCGTCGGCTCCGACCATGTGGATCAAGTCCGAGTCCACAAGCAAAACGGCGGCACGCTCATACGGTACGACACGCCGCGCTTGCTCGAGAACGCGGGAAATCGCGTGATCTCGGTCGAGGGTGCTGGTGACCGCGGCAGCCGCCGTCAGCAGCGTCTCCGCCTCCTCGGCGCGGCGCAAGCCCGCGTCCTTTGCGTTGGCGAGCTGCTCTTCTAGTCGCTTTCTGTGCGTTATCTCGTGATCGACACCGACGAACCACTCCGGCTCGTTGTTCTCCGTCCACGTTGCTACGCGGCCGTTGGATAGTAGCCAGCGCCACCGACCGGCGGAGTCTCGAATGCGATACTCCCTGGCACTGCCGGCAGTCTCCTTTACCGTCCCTTTCGTTGCCTCCTGCAACAGGAGGTGCTGGTCCTCAGGATGCACCAGCTCGAGCCATGCATCGCCGGTCATCCGAGACGGATCGTGCCCGACCATCTGCCACACCGCGTTCGGGTGATTCTCGCCCGTGGAATAGTTCTTGCGAAAGACTCCAAGGTCGGCCAAGGCGTCCATTACACTCCGATTGGTCCGGCGTTCCTGCTTGTAGGTCTCTTGAATACGCTCGACCATGTCCGCTGCTGCACGAGTGTTCGCGGAGCCCTCCTGTAGCGCGTTGCGCAGGTCTTCGAGCATTGTTTCGATGCTACGCTGCTTCCGCGACCTTTCTGAGCTCATGACGACATTATAACAGAACATCGGCTCCCTCGGGCATTGACGTCGCAGCGTCCGCGGTTGGTCTTCCACTCCCCGGGGACTTCACCTAACGATTGTTAGTGATTATCTTCTTTCGCGAGGCGCGAAGAGAGGTAAGAAGATGAGACGCATCGGATGGATCGTATGGCTAGTGGCCCTGCTGTGGGGAGGTATGGTGTCTGCACAAGAATTGGGTGACGGGGATTTGCTGCTCGACAACTTCTCCCGCTCGGACGGGCAATCTTTGATCGGAACCGAGTGGGAAGGATTCACGGACCGTGTCATGGGCGGACGTTCCGACATGTCCGCCGGGGTTCGAGACACCGACTCGGGCCCTGCTCTACGCATGACCGGAACGGTGTCTCTGGAGAACAACGGCGGCTTCATCCAGGTTCGTTTGAAGCTCACCGAGGATGGGACCTTCGACGCGCGACCGTACACGGGTATCGCAATCGAGGCGCGCGGCACCGGCGACCACTACTACATCCACCTGCGCAACGCGCGGACGCGCTTCCCCTGGGCCTACTACGCCGCGCCGCTCCCCGTCACGGAAGAGTGGCGGCGCATTGAGATTCCCTTCGAGCGCTTCGAGGGAGAGTACATGCTTGGCGGAAACAAGATCGATGTCGGCCGCCTCCGCTCCGTCGCGGTTGTTGCGGCAAAGGCGGAGTTCGACGCCGACATTTGGGTCCGGTCGATTTCGCTGTACGAGTAGCGGTCGGGTCGGGCTGCAGGCGCGGAGCGTTGTGCCCCTGCCGCTATCGCTCGTAGGTCCCCATGAGCTCGCCCTGCGCAAGGACGTGCCCCGACATGGCTTTGAGGAGATCCGACTTTGTCGCCCCCGGTTCCAATGGAAGCTCGGTGTCGAGGGCGTAGATCTTGAAGAAGTAGCGGTGTGTGCCTCGGGGAGGACATGGACCGCCGTAGCCGGTGTTGCGGAAGCCGTTTCGGCCCTGCGCCCCGCCTATCTCGGGTTGCTCAGCGGTGGATACGCCTGCGGGCAGGGTCGTGGTGTCGGCGGGGATGTTGTAGTAGACCCAATGGACAAAGGTCCGTCCCGGCGCATCCGGGTCATCCGCAACCAAAGCGTAGCTCTCGGTGCCCTCGGGCGCTCCGGCCCAGCTCACCGGCGGCGACGTGTCGTTGCCGTCGCAGGTGAAACGGCTCGGGATGGCGGCCTCGGACTGGAACGCCGCGCTTCGTACTTCTATCGACATTGGTGCCGAGATGGCGCCCTCCTCCTGAGACTGACAGGAGACCGATGCGAGGACGAGCGTAGCCAAAACGCCAATAGGCACAATTCGTGGTAGGTGCATGTTTGGGAGGATAACCCGCAACCGGGCCGCGGTACCAGCCCGTGCATCCGTGTTCAGCTTGCCTTCTAACGTCGATGATAGAGCGACTCGAGGTGCGCAGCGTATTGCTCGAGGTAAGAGATCGATGTCTGTGGATCCCCCGTTTCCAGTGCGTGATCCGCATCGGGAACGACGAGATTCGTTACGTGCGGCTGCCCCGTGAGCCGATCCAGATTGGCCCCGGCGGCGTAGCGATCCTTCGTTCCATAGACGAAGAGACTGAGAACATCGTTCTCTACAATGAGGTCGATGATATCGTTCATCTTCTGGGCGGGGGTGAGCCAAACGCCGGATTCCGTTTGGTCCAGGAGGGCCGGGTCCCGGAGGAGGAGGTACACCGCCGTGGTGCCGATCGATTTCGCAATGAAGCTTAGCTGCCGGTAGCTTTCCTGCCCGGTCAAGAAGTCGGCGAGGCCTTTGACATCGTCCTGAAACCACGCTTCTTGCTCGCTCCCTTCCGACCGGACGAAATCAGCGTTTCGGCTGTACTCGAAGTCGACGGCAAGAACGTCCCAGCCCTGCGTGAAGGGCGCGTGCTTGCTGTAGAAGAGATAGGGAGATTCGAGGGTGT
>CAYPTH010000100.1:0-11317 GCA_964413635.1 uncultured Spirochaetaceae bacterium | reverse complement strand
TGTTTCCGTTGTGTTCCATTTCAACCTCCTAACTCTATACTCGAACCAGAAGACCAAGATCGACAAGCGAATCACATCCAACGTAGCGTATGCCTGAGCTTGTTGAAAGGCGAGCGGCCAAGTACTTAGCACAACTAGATTTCGGTCCGTCCTACACGTGCGTTTCACGTATTTTGCGGTGCCGTAGTTTGCGCGCATTTCTTCAACAAGGTACGTAATACGCTTCAGCCGGCCTTCCGTCGCATGGCCTCCCCGTCCTCGGTGCCGGGGAAGTACAGCCGAAACGTCGGCAGCGCCGCCAGTAGCAACATGGCGGCGGCGCCCAGGAGAATCGGAGTAAAGCCCACGCCGGCGTCGAGAAAGCTCCCGAGAAGCATCGGCCCGAGAGCAGTTCCCAGGACCATGAAGGCGGTATACACACTACGCACACCGCCGAGCGCCTCGGTCCCGTGGAGCTCCGCGAAGATCGCCGACTTGATCGGACTACTGGCGCCCAGGGAAACCCCCGCCGAGAGCAGGAAGACGACGGCGGACCAGCGCATGGGATAGAGGGCAAGAACGACCAGGCCGAACAACAACGGAACGAGGTGGAGGGCAAAGAGCTTGCGGGCGCCGAACCGGTCGACCAGAAGACCTCCGAAGAGGCCGAAGGCAAAGCGCGACACCGCATACCCTGAGAACATTACACTGTACCAGGCCGCCGGCCAGCCCCGGGATTCGGCCAGCACGAGCTGATAGAAAAACACTCCGGTGTTGGTTAGGCTCAGCACAACCACGGCGGGGACAAGCGTCCAGAAAAGCGGACTCTTGAGCAGCTGCCACTGGGCTGCGGTTCCCCGTTCCTTCGGAGCAGATTCGTCATGTCGGTCAAACTCGCTCAGCGGGAACAGCCGAAGCGCGGGAAGCAGTACTGCCAGCAGAATCGCGGAGTTCACGGCTACGCTCGCCCGCCATCCGATGAGCGGTATGAGAACCGCTATGAGCAGCGGGAAGATCATCTCCCCGACGGAGAACCCGAGAGAGGAGAGACTCAAGGCCTTGCCTCTATTCTGTTCGAAGTACCGTCCAAGGACCGTCTCGCTGATGTGGGTCATCAAACCTTGTCCGGCGAAGCGCAGACCAAGAAGGGCAACCGGCAGCATGAGGGCGTGGCGAGTCAGACCGAGCGCCAGTGAGGCGGCAGCCAATACCACAATGGTCTTGTAGACGTATCCAGGCAGCGGACGATTATCGATTCTAGCTCCGAAGTTCATCAGGAGAATCGAAGAGCCGATCGTTGCTACCGCGTACATGGTACCGAAGGCGGTGTTGCTCAGGCTCAAGTCTGCGAGAATATGGGGCACATAGAGCGAGATCAGGAAGGTCTGTCCGAGACTGGAGAAGAAGGTTAATAGGAAGCCGAAACCGACGTGAGCCGGATACCTCCGGAGAAAGCGGATATATGCTGTCATGGGTTTCATCTGAACCTACCCAAATTGTCGGACGATGGCAATCGGCGTGTTTTCCGAGGACCGGAAAGACCGCCCTCACAGCAGGCTGACCGGATCGACGTCGACCTCCACGTACACCCGTTGCGGCGCGCGGTAAGCGGAAAGAACGCGGCGGAGGCTGCGGTGGGTGGCGGAGAATGAGCTCGAGCGCAGGATAATGTGGTGCCGGTGGTTCTGGGAGATGACTCCGAGAGGGCACTCGGCGGGGCCCATGACCTCGGCGGCTTCAATGTGCTTCTCCGCGGCTTGCGCGAAGTCCGCGGCGGCGGCGGTAACATCGTCACTGTTCTTGCCTCTGAAGACCAGCCGGATAAGGCGGGCGAAGGGTGGGAAGGCGAGAGCTTCGCGCTCGGCGAGCTCGGCCTCGTAGAAGGCGTTGATGTCGAAGTCCGCCGCCATCTTCACCGCCGGCGTGCCGGGACGGAATGTCTGGATAATGACCTCACCGTCGGGACTGTAGCGGCCGGTGCGGCCGGAGACTTGGGTGATCAGGGCGAAGGTGCGCTCTGCGGCGCGAAAGTCGGGAAGCGCTAGGCCGACGTCGGCGTGGATAATGCCGACCAGCCGAAGGCCGGGGAAGTTGAGCCCCTTTGCCACCATCTGCGTGCCGAGGAGGAGGTCGATGTCGCCGTTCCGGAACTGCGCGATCACCTCTTCCAGACGGCCTTTCTTCCGGGCGGTATCGGTGTCCAGGCGCGCAATTGTCATATCCGGGAAGCGGCGGGCAACCTCGTCCTCAATCCCCTCGGTGCCGAAGCCGGAGTACCCGACGTCGAGGGAGCCGCAATCCGGACAGACGGAGATCGGCTTTGTCTTGTACCCGCAGTAGTGGCAGACCATGGCGTTGCGGCTCTTGTGGTAGGTCATGGAGACGGAGCAGCGCTTACAGCGCATGACATAGCCGCAGCTTCGGCAATGAAAGAAGTAGGAAAAGCCGCGGCGGTTGAGGAACAGCACAATCTGCCGCCCCTCCTTGTGGGTGCGCTCGATCGCCTTCAGGAGGGCCGGAGAGAGCGGCCCATCGGATCCGGTAAGGTCAACGGTGTGCATGATCGGCATGGCGCCGCCGGCGAGACGCTTGCTCAAGGAAAGACCTTCGAGGGCGCCGGTCCGCATGAGGTGCCACGCTTCGACGGAGGGCGTTGCGCTCCCCATGAGCACCCGCGCCTCCGCGTCTGCTGCGCGCTTGAAGGCGACTTGCCGAGCGTGGTAGCGCGGAGAGGATCCCGACTTGTAGGAGCCCTCGTGCTCCTCGTCGACAATAATGAGGCCGAGATCGCGAACCGGAGCAAAGACCGCGCTCCGCGCGCCAATAACGAAGGAGGCATCCCCGCGACGGATCCTCGCCCACTCCGCGAGACGCTGGCTGGGAGTCAGCCGGGAGTGGAGCACCGCCGCCCCTTCGTGAAAGCGCGACCGAATGGCCTCGACCACCTGGCCGGTGAGGGAGATTTCGGGAACCAGGTAGATGATGCTCCGGCCCTCCCGGAGCACCTTTTCGGCGGCACGCAGAAACACTTCGGTCTTCCCCGATCCGGTGCGGCCGTAGAGGTAGAAGCGGCCCGACCGCGCCTCGGTGATCCTCCGCACCGCCTGCACCTGCTCCTCGGAGAGGCTCACCGGCGCGTCTTGGAAGGCAACCTCGTCGGCGCCGAGGGCGGGAAGCTCGCTCTCCCGACGACCGCCGGGAAGCATGGCGGCGAGACACTCCCCGAGAGTGGCGAAGTACATGCGGGAGACCCAGCGGGCGAGCTCGAGGTAGCCCGCGTCGAAGAGCGGCTCCTTATCGATGAACCGCGTAATCTCCTTCAAGGTATCGATGTGGTCCGGCGGCGCCTCCCGCGTTCCAACGACAAAGCCCTGAAGGCTTCGACGCCCAAAGGGGGCAATGACGCGGTAGCCGAGGCCGGGCCCAGGCGCCGCCTGCTCTCCGGTGGACCCGGCGGCCGGACCGGAGCCCGCGCCGGTTGATCCGTCCGGCGCCCGGTAGGTGAAGGGGCCCTCCACGGGCACGTTGAAGACCACTTCCAGGTAGCGGGGCGCGCTCATTGCTCGAAGCCGTCAATGATGCTCTTCAGGAGCTTGAGGTCTTCCCAGACCGGCCGCCGCCACTGGTCGTTCCGCAGCACGCCGCTCGGGTGGTAGGTCGCGACAAGCGGGATATCCCGATAGCGGTACTCCCTCCCGCGGATGCGGCCAATACCATCGGCTCGGTCGGTGAGAATGCTGGAGCTGATACGGCCCACGGAGAGGATGACCCGGGGGCGGACGATATCGATCTGCCGCTCGAGATAGGGATTGCAGGCCGCCGACTCCCCGGGCTGCGGATCCCGGTTTCCCGGAGGCCGGCATTTCACAATGTTGGTGATGTACACGTTCGTGTCGCGGAAGAGCTCAATGGCGGCAAGCCACTTGTCCAGATACTGCCCGGCGCGACCAACGAAGGGTTTCCCCTGCTGATCCTCCTGCGCACCGGGGCCCTCACCAATCACCATGACCAAGGGGTCGAGGACGCCCATGCCCGGGACGGCATTGCTGCGCCCCTCGTTCAGTGGGCAGCGCATGCAGACACGCACCTCTTCCTCGAGATTGTAGAGCGCCTCTTGGCGCGCCTCAGGCCCCGCCGGAGGCCGCGCCTCAGGCCGCGCCCTAGGCAGAGGTCGATGTCGGCGATACCCGACGGAAATGGCGTCTTCGGCTTCTTGGATGAGCTCGATCAGGCGTGTACGGACATCCTCGGTCATGGTACTGCGATCTCCGACTACCGCGGCGGGGCCGCGGAGCTTCACTGGTCGTAGGTCACCCGCTGCAAGAAGAGCCCACGGGCGGGTGCCGTGGTGCCGGCGCGGCTCCGGTCGCGGGAAGCGACGGCGTTCTGGAAGACGCGAACCCGGTCCCCGCGGTCGGGGCCGTCAAGCTCGGCGGTTGCCAGGAGCGTTCCAACGATCGACCTCACCATTTTCCACAAAAAGCCGTTGGCGACAATACGGAAACAGATGAAGGGGCCTGCGGGATAGAAGCTCGCGGCGTGGACGACACGCACGGTATTCTCATCAGCGGCGCTCCCGGCGGCAAATGTGGCGAAGTCCTGCTCCCCGAGAAGCGCAGCCGACATGCGGTTGAGAAGCCGCACGTCGAGGGGCCCGTTCACCCTGTGGCAGTAGAGCTGTTGGTGCCCCGGCGCCGCGTGGGTGGCCAACAGGTAGTAGCGATACTCGCGGAGTCGTGCCGAGTACCGGGCGTGGAACTCTGCATCGACCTCCAGGCTCTCATGGACCCGAACGTCCAAGGGAAGCAGGGAGTTGAGAGCCTCCCGGAACCTTCCGGTGGGAATGGATGGATGCGCGGTCTTGAAGCTGACGACTTGTCCGACCGCGTGGACGCCGGAATCGGTACGGCCGGCGGCGATGACGGGCACGCGCTCACCGTGAATCTCGGCGAGAGCCGACTCGAGAACGCCTTGCACCGTGCGGCCGCGAGCCTGGATTTGCCAGCCGTTGAAGTTGGTCCCGTCGTAGGAGAGCGTCAGGCGGACGTTACGCATCCGCTTCTTGCTTTTCCGGGTCCTTGTTCTCGTCGCCGAGCTCTTTGGCAATTTCCTCGTAGACGTCGCGGGCGTTGTCCAGGATGGCCTGCGGCTTGTGCTTGGAGGCCTTGCCCATGCCGAAGATCTTGGCAACGGTGCGCTTGGCGCGGTCCAAGGCCACACGCCGCTTCTCCGGATCGCTCTTCGGGCCGTAGAGGAACTCCAAGAGGCCGCTCAGATAGAGAACCCCGTCGTAGCCGTAGTTCTTGTCCGTGTCGGGTCCGAGGTGCGTCTCGTTGGGAATTGGCTCTTTGCCGGTGGTCTCCCGTTCGACGGCGAGGGAGTAGAAGAAGCGCGCCTTGCGGTAGAAAATGTTGGAGAGGTAGTCGAAGTTCTCCGTTGGTTGCTTTCGATGCAGATCCCCGGAGAGCCACGCTGCTCGCAGGCTGGCAAGGCCCTTCTTGAACGTGGGGGAGAACTCTTTCGGAAAGTGCTCGTAGCAAAGGATTGCCAGGAAGTAGCCGGCAATGCCTTCGGGAAGGTCCCGTGGTTCGGTGAAATCCAGGGAGTCAAAGATCTCCCCCATGCTGTCGAGGCGGTTTTCGCTCTCCTGGTGAAGCTTCGGTCGGATGTTTTCCGGTACCTTGGCGAAGTCCTCTCTGAACGCCGCGTAGAAACAATGCGGACAGACGGTCACGCTGTAGGCGATCGGGTACACCTCACCATACTTCTGGGAGGGCTCGTACTGCCGGCGCAGCTCCTTGGTGAGTTCCCCGGCAATCAGACGACCGCGCCCGCGGCGCAGCTCTTCCCGGTAGAAGGTGTCCTCGCAAATGGGACACTCGATCGGCTGTTTGGTGAAGTAGGTAAGACTCCCGCTATCGCTCACGCAGAGGCCTCCTCGATGACCACCACCGCAATTGCGTTGTCGATCTCGTGCGTCATGGAGAGATGCACCCGGCCGCCGCCGTGGCGACGAAGCGCCTCCTGGGCGTTTCCGTGCAGCCTCATCTCGGGCTTGCCGAGCTCGTTGTTCATGACCTGGACGTCCTTCAGGGAGAACTCCCGGAGGCCGGTGCCGATTGCCTTTCCGTAGGCCTCCTTAGCGGCAAAACGTGCCGCAAGAGAGCGCGTTACCGCATTTCCGCCGCGAGAAAGCGAATCGGCGACTTCATCATCGTGAAAGAACCGATGGAGAAGGTCCTCTTGATCGAGCCACGCCGTCATGCGGCTCACTTGTACGACATCCACGCCAACACCGAGAATCATAGACTCTATCATTGAGCATTTGACGATGCTACTTCAACCTCTACGGTTGTTGGCTCGTACCGCAGCACTACCAGGCCTTGTGGTACCGAGGGGCGCGCGTCGAGTGTGTGTGTTCCCGGACCATCCACCGCTGAGGCGTCTACGACAATCTGCACTTCGGAAGGTGTCACCTCCTCGAGGTCGATCTGCCGCGCCTGCACGCGAACCAAGCCGGTGGGAAGACCCGACACGAGACGGAGATCGGCCTCGAGATCGAGGAGCACCACCTCGACCGGTTCAATGGTTCGAAGGACCACCGTCTCCTCAATGATGCCGCGAAACTCGACAATGCTTCCGCCGGGAAAGCGGATGAGCGGGTCGGGCTTATCGAGTCGCACCCGAACGGTAAAGTCGTCTCGCCTCCCGGAGAGTTGGATCTCCTCGGTCCGCACGACCTCGACATCGCTCACGACATCCTCGGGCCCCTCCATTTGGACGGACGAGGGAGAGACCTGGTACTGACTCAGGCGATACCCCGTCGGAGCGAAGCCCTGGATCGCCGGCTCGACCTCAACGCTCTTCTGAACGCGGCGGGCAAGCTGGATCTCCACCTGCGCCGGTTCGACGCGAATCTCCACGGGCTCCGTGTCGAGGGCGGCCCCGGTCTTCCGGATCTGGACCGGCTCGGCGAATACCCCCGGCTCCTCGACGTCGGTGAAGTCCACCACTGCGCGGATATCGTTCTGCTGAATACGCTCGATCACGTCGGGCTCGCCCCGGAGATGGACGCGCACCGAATCAGGGTACGCCGAAGCGGGAATGTACTCGCTCGTAATCGATACCTCGAGGGGCACGCTGAAGAACCGATCCTCCATGCGTGAGATATTGTAGAAGACGACCAGAACCACCGCCGCCGCGATGGAGATCACCTTGGCCGGCCAGTTCCGGGCTATGCGAGCGAAGAGCGGCCTACTTCTCAAACGCCGTCACCTCCTCGCCCACTGCTTTTCGGGAGCGAACGTTGAGTAGGTCGGTAAGGCTCTGCCGCGCCTCGTCAATGGTCATGTCGTAGGAGAGGTTGGCGTCATGGGCCAGCGAGAGTGCCCCGGTCTCTTCGGAAACGACGAGAACGACGGCATCGCTATCTTCGGCCAGGCCGAGGGCCGCTCGGTGTCGTGAGCCGAAGCTCCGCCGAATGTCCACTTGCTCCGACAGCGGCAGAAAGCTCCCCGCGGTCACGATCTTGCCCTCCTCAATGATGACCGCTCCGTCGTGGAGGGCTGTATCGTAGCTGAAAATCGTAAGCAGAAGGGCGGAGGAAACATCGGCATCCAGTCTGGTGCCGGTCTCCGACAGGGCGCGGGAACCCACCGTCCGGGCAAAGACAATGAGCGCTCCCCGCCGCCGGTCGGCGAGCTCGCTTGCCGCCGAGAGGACCGCCTCGATCTGCTGCGGCTCCGATGCACCGGCAAAGGAGAGCAGCCTCCCCTGCCCGATTCGGGTGAATATCTTGCGCAGCTCCGGTTGGAAAATGACGGCGATACCAATCACGACGCCCGGGGCGATCTGATTCATGATCCACAGCAGCGTCTCGAGATTGAGGAAAAATGCGAGCGCGTAGACCAGGACGACGGCGAAGGCGCCTTTGATGAGTTGGACGGCGCGGGTCTGAACGAGGATCTGGTACGACTTATAGATGATGAAGGCGATGATACCGACATCGAGAACAGGGAGCACGATGTCTCGCATGAACCAGATGTCCGTCAGTACGCTCACCGGTTAGATCCTGCCTCCGTCGAAAGGTGAGAAATTGCTCCCATTACGGTTACTAGATCGGCTGTTTCGGCCACATCATGAACGCGGAGGATGTCGGCGCCCCCCTGAATCGCCAAGGCCGTGGCGCCGAGGGTTCCCGCCAGGCGTTCGTCCACGGGACGTGGCTCGACGCGGTCGATCGCCTCGAAACGCGAGCCCTGCGGCGGCGCTGTCTCGGTCGCGGGTCCACCCCCGCCTGCGCCGCCGGCCGTCGCGCCCGGCTGCGCGTCCGGGTTGCGCACGTCCGGACCGCTGCCGTATGCAAGGATCTTCCCCAGGAAGGACTTCCGAGACAGGCCGACCAGCACCGGATAGCCGAGCCGGCTGAGCTCCGGCAGGCGTCGCAAGATCTCCAGGTTGTCCCGAACGGTCTTGCCGAAGCCGATGCCCGGGTCTACGATAATTTGCTCCGGCGCAACCCCACCGTCGAGGGCGGCGCGCACGCGGCGCCGAAGCTCCTCTCGAATGTCGATGACCGGGTCGTCGTACTCTGGACTGCGCTGCATGGTCTCCGGGCTGCCCTGCATGTGCATTATGCACACCGGCACACCCCGCTGCGCAACGAGGTGGATCAGCGCCGCGTCGTCGGTGAGACCGGAGACATCGTTCACCATGGTGGCGCCGGCGTCGAGGGCCGCCTCGGCAACCTCGGCCTTCCGGGTATCTATGGAGATGTGGATATCAATGGACCGGCGAATGGCCTCGATAACCGGAACTACCCGAGAGCGCTCCTCCGCCGCGTCAACGGGAGCACTGCCGGGGCGAGTTGACTCGCCGCCAATGTCCAAGATGTCCGCGCCGCTCCGGCCCATTTGCAGGGCACGGCCCAGTCCCGCCGATTCATTGGCCACACGGCTTCCTGCGTAAAAGGAATCGGGCGTAACATTCACAATCCCCATGACCAGCGGTCGCCGGTCATGGGAAGTGAACAGTGGCTTAATCATGAAACCGATCTCCGGAATTGCGGAGTCAGACAGGGAAGGGTGGCGGGGCGAGCTTAGCTCGATCCCAGCTTACTTGCGCTTCTTGTGGCGATTCTTTCGAAGCTTTTTTTTGCGCTTGTGAGTCGCAATCTTCTTGCGCTTGCGCTTTCGTCCGCTTGGCACTAGACCGACGCTCCTTCCTGCTGGGATAGTGTTGCTGAACGAGGAATGCTCGTTGTCGCAGTGTGAAAGCCTAAGCTACTTGCTGCTCCCGACAGTGTCAAGACCCGTAACTTCAAGCCCCACGGTCAAATCACGATATCGGCACGAGATGCGAGCGCCTACCCGGCGGCGTCGACGCTGGTGCGGATTCGGGTCTCGGCGCGGTCGCGCAGCGCGGCGCGGATCTCGGCACGAGGCGGGAGGGCCGGGATGGTGTCTTCGTAGACCACGTCGTGCACACCATCGCGCCTGGCCTCACCCACTCTCGCGGAACTCCCGCACGACCTCGGCGATCCTGTCCGCCTCGTCCGGCTCGAACCACTGCACGTCCGGAAGCTTCCGGAAGAAGGTTAGCTGCCGCTTGGCGTAGCGCCGGGAGTTGCGCTGTATCTCTTCGGTAATGTCGGCGCCGTCGGTGTCGAGGTCGCGCAGAAGCCACTGCGCCTCGGCAAGGGCGGCGTCTCCATTGCCGACAGCATTATCCGCGCCGTCACGGGGGGACCGCATTTCCACCTCCGGCTCGAAAAACTCCCGGTAGCCAATTGCGCGCATTCCCGGATGGGGCGGCCGGTATCCCATGGCGGCAAGACGCCGCACCTCCCCGGGTAGCCCCGCCTCCATCATCTCTTCGACCCGGGCATTGATGCGCCGGTAGAGCTCGTGGCGCTCCCGGAAGAGGCCGATGGTGAGGATCCGCATGTCGTCGCGCGGCGCGGTTGGAATGGCAAAGGCGGAGCGGGGCCGGCCGCTCTCGTAGAGAACCTCGAGCGCGCGGACGTTGCGATAGGTGTCGCCGGGGGCAATGCGCGACGCGGATTCGGGGTCGCGCTCCTCGAGCTCCCGGCGCAATGTGTGCAAGCCTTCGCGCCTGAGCCGCTCTTGGAGGACGGATCGGGTCTCCGCACTCGCCTCGGGAGTCCCGGGAAGCCCAAAGAGAAAAACGTTGAAGTAGAAGGCGGTACCGCCGGCAATGACCGGTACGGCGCCGCGAGCGTTGATCTCCCGAACCAGACGCTCGGCGCGCTTCACGAACTCTCCTACGTGATAGCCCTCGTCCGGATCCTTGAGGTCGATCAGATGGTGCGGCAACGCGGCGCGTTCCTCCGCCGTTGGCTTGGCGGTACCGATGTCCATGTGGCGGTACACCTGCATGGAGTCCGCACTGATTACCTCACCACGCACACCGGTTGTATCGAGAAGCTTGTTAAACAAATCGATGAGGAGAACCGTCTTGCCGCTGGCAGTAGGCCCGAAAAAAAAGACGACCGAGGGCTTGTCCCTGCGGCCGTCTTTCTGGCTGGAATCTCGAGCGTCCACGCTACTCTTCGAGCTGGTACTGCACCTTACCGGTGAGAATCTGCTTCACGGCGGTGGAAACCACCTTGCCTTGATTCTCTTCGAGCTCCTCATCCCCGGTAACGGTGATCTGATAGGCCCGGCGAATAGAAGCGCAGGTGAGCTCGTAAATGTTGCTGGATTCGTCAATCAGCTTGTCCAAGGGGATGATCATATGTTCTTTCGGCTCCTGAGCTTGTCTCGTTTGTTCGTAGAATAGCAATTTCCCGCCCCGGAGTAAAGCGACGTGTATTAGGCGGCAAGAGCGCTGTTCTTCGGCGTGGCAATGTTCCACGTCCTGTTGAAGTCCGGTACCAACGGAGCCGACTTGGACAGCATGATGAGCGTCATGGCCCAGGGCATTGCCGGCTTGGCCGGCGCGGTCTACCCGATCGTCTCGCCCTTTATCGGCGTGCTCGGCTCCTTCATGTCCGGGTCGAACACCGTGTCGAACATTCTCTTTTCGTCACTGCAATTCGAGACGGCGCAGACCCTCGGCTTTTCGACGGTTCTCGTTGTGGCCATGCAGAACATTGGCGGTGCGGTTGGGAACATGACCTGCGTGAACAATGTGGTGGCCGTCTGCGCCACCGTGGGGACCCCCGGTAGAGAGGGCCTGCTCATCCGGCGCAACGCCATCCCCATGGTCATCTACGGCCGCGGCTAGGCGCGTACCGGCTGCGGCCCGCCCCGAACCTTCCGTTACGCCGTCGAGATGGTCCGTTCGTACTCAGGGAAATAGCGCTGAATCACCGACA
>CAYPTH010000099.1:0-11382 GCA_964413635.1 uncultured Spirochaetaceae bacterium | reverse complement strand
TTCCCGCGTCTGAAGACGAGCTAACGAGAGTCCGGACGGTGAGAACCGCCCTCGATCAGGTTATTCGGGACACCCGTTCCTTGAATCATCTCTTCGATCAGGTCGAGCAGATCTTCTCGCAGTACCTGCAGAACCGGCAGCAACTCATTGAGAGTTTGCGGCAGCAGTACAGCCAGCGCGCCAAGCAGCGGGAGGAAGAGCTCACGCGCCAGTACGGCCAGCAGGTCCGTGTCGACCCGGCGAACGACCCGGAGTTTCAGAATGCGCTGCAACAAAACTTGCAACAGCTCCAGCAGCAGTATCAGGGAGTAATCGATCAGATTCGTGGCGAGCTGGACAGACTCTTTAGCAACTCCAAGTAGCCGCCTTCGGCACCAGGTGGTTCCCGCGTGAGTCAGGGGGAAACGCTCCGGGAAGGGGAACGACGCTTCGTGACCGTGCTCTTCGCGGACATGAAGGGTTTTACCTCTCTTTCGCAGCGGATGGATCCCGAGGAGATGGACAACCTCATGTCCCGAATCTTCTCGGGCTTTGAGGAAATCGTCCATCAGCATGAAGGTACCGTCGAGAAGTACATTGGCGACGCCATGGTTGCCGTCTTCGGAGTTCCTGAAATCCACGAAGATGATCCAGCCCGGGCGGTGAACGCCGCCCTCGACTTGCTCGAACGCCCGCATCATTCCGGCGCGCCCACGGATCGCGCGGATCTCGGATTCCGCATCGGCATCCATACCGGACTCATTACGACCGGCAAACGGGGCCAGTACGACGTGGTCACGGGACACGCAATGGCCGTGGCGGCGAGGCTGCAGGCAGCCGCACCCATGAATGGTGTCTATGTTTCGGAAGAGACTCATGATAAGTGCGTTGAGGAGTTTTTCTTTGCCCAGCCGGAGACGCTGCATCTAAAGGGCCGCGATGAGGAGATTCGCGCGTTCCTGGTCAAAGGTAAGCGCAGCCAGCCCTTCACCGAGGAGAGTGTATTCGTTGACCGCGAAGGCGAAACGGAGACGCTCCTCCGGGCGTATTTGCGCCACGACCCGGCGAGGGCCGGCGGGTTCTTTATTGTTGGGGCTGCAGGCATTGGGAAGACACGACTGGCAGCGCGCTTCCTGGAGAAGGTGCAGGAGCTGCCCGACTTCTCGGTGCCAATCCTTCGTGCCCGGGCACGCAAGTATCGCCGCCGAAATTTTGCGGTGGTGACCGACCTGCTGGTGAACTACTTCGGACTCTCGAGCGAAGAGAGTAGGGAGAGTACGATTGAAAAGACGCGTGCTCTCGACGGTGTGGACCAGGCGATTGCGCGCTCCTTCTGTGAGATTCTATTTGACATCGGTACCTTGGAGGACAGCGCCCGTGTCTTTCCAACCCTCTATCACCTGGTCCGTCAGATATTGCAGGCGCACCGGTCCGACCCCTATAGCGTGGTGATATTCGTCGATAACAACGAATCGATCGACCGGGAGAGCCGGAGTTTTTTCCGCTATCTGCTCAGGGACGAGGGGCCGAAGCCCTTCTTTCTCCTCTGCGATAGAGAGGTTGATCCCTATTTGCAGGAGACCTTTGCCGGTCTCGAGACGATCCGCTTGGGTCCCCTTGCGCACCGCGCTTCGTCGGATCTGCTTCGCCGGCTGCGACCGGAGAGCGAAGCGGAAGGAATCATCGAACAGGTGCTATCGAACGCCGGTGGCAACCCACTGTTCATCCGTGAGTATGCGAAGCTCGCCAAGAACGGGGCTGCGAATGGCGAGCGCGACTCCGTCCTTCCCACAACCATTCAGAACATCTTTCTATCGACGGTACAGCGCTTCCCACGTGAATCCCGGGAGCTCCTGCGAAAGCTTGCCGTATTTGTACACTCCTTTACATTGGCGGATGCGGAGTATCTTCAGGAGCGAGCCGATGCCAAGCCCGAGATAGCGCGCCAGGCAATTGGAGAGTTCGTGCGTGCCGATATCCTCATTCATGAGGACAGCATCTATCTGTTCAAACACGAGGTCTTCAAGCAGGCGCTCTACAATAGCATCCTCAACCACAACAAACGTATCCTGCACAAGGTCATTGCCGACCGCATGCGCGCCTTCGCGAATCCCCACACGGGACGCTTGCTGCACCACCTGAGTCGGGCGGAGGAGTGGGACGATGTTCGATCCCTTCTTCAGGATGCGCCGGACGGTGCATACAACAGGGACTACCTCGGCTTCTATGATGCGCTCCTGGAGAACATCGACGCCGAGGACCACGCGGCCCGCACCTATCTCCTGTTCCGAAAGTGCACCATTCTGTTCAATAACGGGAACTCTGAGCGCGCCGACTCAATACTGAAGGACATCCTCCGTGTTGCGACGACGCACCGTCTGGCCGGAGCGGCTGCGAACGCCTACCACATACTCACCGCGTACAACTCGAAAGCGTACGCCCTGCAGAAGGCGTATTTCTGCGGACGGAAAGCGCTGTACTACTACGAGCAGCTTCCCGACACCGTGCAGGCGCGGCGCAACGTGCTCAAGCTTCTTTCGCAAGCGGAGTTGCTGCGAAACCGCCACGAGCATTCGCACTCCTTCGTACGCGAGTTGGACGAGCTCTGCCCGCGGGCCGATGCGGAGCAGATCAGCGCCTACGGTGAGCGTTCCATTCTCTCCGGCGAGTATGCACGGGCGCAGGAGATCTTGCGCGACGTCATTGACGACGACTCCGCCGAGCTCGAGAACTACCGCCTCGGACATCTCTTTCTCGCTCTCATGGCGTCATGGTTCGCGTGCGACTTCGAGAGCGTCACCCGAGTATCCGACCGACTCTTCCGCGGGAAGCACCGTCACTACGGCTATCGTGCCCAAGCAATCGCCCAGGCGGCGGGGGCACGCTTTCTTCTGGGAAATCCCGAGGATGTGGCGGATCGAATTCAACAGGCGGAGTTCGAGACGTATCAGATTCGCAATGACTTCGACCAAGTGGACGCGCTTCGAACCATAGCAGAGGTCTGTCTCATCATTGGACATGTGGATAAGGCGGAACAGACGGCCCGAGAGGGCTTGGCCATTGGGCTTCGACACTCCGCGTACTTCCCCACCTTCACCCTGCTCCTGCTCCTGGTGGAGATCAATGTCCGGCGGGGCGACCGTGAGTCGGCGAGCTTTTTCCTGGAAGAAGCTGCCTTTCTGGTAGAGCTTCAACCGCTCCTGCGCAACCGGGATCTGATCCTCTTTCACTACTTTGCCGCCGAGACCCGCTTCGACGCGACGCCGCAGGAGCACCGGGCGCGTGCCCGGGAGCACCTGGAAACCGAGAGGCGCAACATTGGCAACGGCGCGCTGTTTCAGAACTTCCTCAGGCTTCGATGCTTCGGCGAAATTGCACATGAGATCGAGGGCCAAGCGCCATTGCCCTCGACGTGAGGTCGAGCTATACTCGGCGGCGAGATATGGAAAACCACGAGATACTCAAACAGGCTCCCCTCTTCTCCTCTCTGAGTCCCCGCTTCCTCAAGGGGCTCGGTGAATCGGCCACACGCCGCCGGTTCGAAGCGGGGGATTTCATTGTGCGCCAGGGCAACCCGGGCATTGGTCTCTTCGTCATTACTTTCGGCAAGGTTCAGGTAGCAAAGACTGACGCCTCAGGCCAACGCTACGAGATTGCCCAACACGGCCCGGGTGAGGTTATCGGCGAGATGGCGGTTCTCGACGGTGCCGTGCGCTCCGCCGATGTCATTGCCCTCGAGCCGACGGAGTGTCTGGTCCTCGCTTCCTGGGCCTTCAACTCATTCGTGGAGGCGCATCCGAAAGTGGCCCTGGAGATTTTGCCGATGGTCGTGAAGCGCTTTCGGGAAACCAATGAAGCGCTCATGCGCGCCGAGGGGAGAGAGTTCTAGGGGCTGCGGTCGCCGCGCGGTGCCACACCGCCTGCGCGGGAGATCTGCGCCAACCACTCATCCGGCACCGCGCTCACCGGCTGTACGTAGCCGACGTGGCCCCACTCGAGACCGACAACGTGACTCGGAATGCCGACCAACTCCCCTGCGGCGTTTACCGCCGCCCCGCCGGAGTTGCCCTGATTGGCATCCGCATCCGTCTTGATGACGCGACCGTAGGGGCGCGCCTCGAAGCCGCCGACGGCACCGCTGCTGTAGGTCACGGAAGCTCGCGACCCCGTCCCGCCGACGCGGGGGAACCCGATCAGGCCCAGGGCGTCGCCGATCTCCAGCGCGCGGTCGTCTCCCATGGCAAGCGAGGGAAAACGATAATCCTCCGGGAGCCGGTGGCCGTAGAGATCACCGACTATCTGCAATAGCGCGAGGTCACGGTCTTCGCGGTGGTCAATGACGCGTGCGCGGAACGCCTCCGTCGGAGGCCGTGCCGAGTCTTCCGTCACAGCGACGTAGATCCTCTTGTCACTAGCGCCCCCGGGGTCGCGGACGACGTGCCAATTGGTCAAGATGTGCCCGGCGGGGCTGACCAAGACGCCGGAGCCCAGGCTACCGCTCCCCGTGATAAGCTCAACTGTCGAATCCAGCATTCGCTCGCCGGTGCTCGCCGGCGGCTCGAAATCCGGTAGCGCTCGCAGCGCCTCGGGCGGGGTGGCGTCGAAGCCGGCACGTACCGAGAAGGGCGTCTCGAATTCGCTTGCCACTTGGTCCAAGACGGTGATCGTGTAGGCCCCCGCCAGCAAAGGCGGATTCGAGGCCGGCGTGATTACCAGGTGCTCCCGCGCTAAGAGCGATTGCGAGACGTGGTCCGCTTCAAAGGGGAGGGCAGTCGACTCACCCGAAGTGACAAAGAGATCCACGTCACCGTCGGTATCCGAAATATCAATGCGAAGCGCGTTGGCGTCTCGGGGAACCTCGACCTCGTAGAAACGCGCCATTCCATCCTCCGGCTTCAGGGTATCACGGAGCGTGGTGTTGGGCCGGAGTCGTTGGGAGACGCGGGCCTCTACCGTTGTCATGGAGAGGCGAAAGGAGACCTGAGACACGGTCTTGCCGCCGCGTTCGGGGAGAGACGGGAGCTGGTAGGCCACCTCGAGGACGTGTTCTCCCGAGGACAGCGGCGGCGCGGACAAGCGCGATACGAAGAGCGACTCATTGTAGTCCGGTTCTTCGCTATAGTGCAGAAGCCTACCGTCGGGATTACGAACGATCAGGTCCAGGTCCTGCCCTACCTCCGCCAAGTGGAAGCGGACGGCGAAGGCGTCCTCCGGCACCGAAAAGCGGTATCGGAGAAGATTCGCCTGACCCTTGCGGAGATAGAGTGTGCCTCGAACGGGAGCGTTCGGAGAGATTTCGCCGGAGACCGGCTTAATGGTGTCGGACACGTTGGAACCGAGATCCTGAGCGACCGCGGCGCACACCGGAAGGACGAGAAGCGCGACGGATGCGAGGAGTAGGAGCACCCCGTGCCCGGGGGTCTCACGCATTGGTGCTCTGTTCCAAGGCGTGCTCAATGGCGGCAAGGAGCTCGCGATCCTGCAGTGGTTTCATGAGGAAGTTGGAGAAGCCTTCTCGGGCCGCCGACTCCTCGTTCATCTGCTCGCTGTAGCCGGTGCAGATTATGACGGGCGCGCCGGGTCTGACCTTGTGAATTGCCCGCCCAAGCTCGAGACCGGTGAGCTTCGGCATGGTTTGGTCGGTAATGATCACATCGTAGTAGTCAGGATAGTTCTGGAAGGTCTCGAGGGCGCGTTCGCTGTCGACGAAGGCCTCCACCTCGTACCCACGGAGGGTCAGGCTCTCCGAGGTCATGTTGGCAATGTCCTCCTCATCGTCAACGAAGAGGATTCGAGCGGCGCGGGTCGCCTCTGCGATCTCCTCGTCGGTTTCGAGGTTTTCCTGCACTGCGGAGTCGGTTGTGGGAAGCAGGATGCGCATTCGTGTTCCCTGTTCCGGCTTGCTGCTTACATCAATAATTCCGTCCATGCCGACGATGATGCCGTGGACAACCGAAAGGCCGAGGCCCGTGCCCTCGTCGACCCCTTTTGTGGTGAAGTAGGGTTCGAAGATGCGCTCAGCCACCTCGGGTTCGATTCCGTGGCCGGTATCGGTCACATCAATTCGCATGTAGGATCCGGGATTCAGACCGTAACTGTTCCCCGTCGGAAGCTCAACGTCCCGCGTTGTGGTCGATAGCGTCCCGCCGGTGTCCCGCATGGCGTGATAGGCGTTCGTGAAGAGGTTCATGAAGACCTGATGGAGCTGTGTCGGATCCGCGTTCACCTGAGCACGGCTCGTGAGATCCGTCTTGAGGTCAATGGTAGAGGGGAGCGCGGCCTTCATGAGCTTGAGCGTCTCTTTGATGATGAGGCGCACTTCAACCGGATGGCGCTCCGTCTCGTTCTGTCTGCTGAAGGTCAGGACCTGTTTCACCAGTCCCTTCGCACGTCCGGCAGCTTTGAGAATCTCCTCGCTGTAGCGCAGAAGGGAGGGGTCGAGGGTCGCCTTGGCCTTGGCCATCTCCCCGTAGCCGAAGATCACCGCGAGAATGTTGTTGAAGTCGTGGGCAATGCCCCCGGCGAGAGTTCCAATGGATTCGAGGCGGCGCCGGGTCCGCATCTGCTCTTCTAGACGTCGCGTTTCGGTCATGTCGCGACCAAGCCAGAGAAGATACTCCTCGTTTTCCAGGATGATCTCGTCCAGGGACCAGAGGAAGGTGCGTATCTCCCCGGACTTGGTCACCATGCGGTGCTCGCTGTTGGAGACGTGGCCTGTCTCGAAAAACTCCTCGATCACCGCCTGTCGCTCCGTGCTGTCGTACCATATGCCCAGTTCATGGGCGGTCTTTGATGCAATTTCCTCTCGCGTGAAGCCGAAGCTTTCCGTGAAGGTGTCGTTCACATCAATGAGGTGCCCGTCGGGACGGCTAATGATGATCGGCTCCGGACTGTCCTGGAAGATCTTGTAGAATTTCGCCTCGCTTCGTTCCAGTTCCAGCTGCATGCGCTTCTGCGTTGTGACATCCCGACCGACTGCCTGATACTCCAGCAAGGTACCTCCAGGGCTGAAGATTCCGCGGACCGTCCAACGCTGCCAGATGTATTCGCCGCCGCCAAGCCGGTTGCGGTTTTCGAACTCGGTAACCGGTTTGTCCGGCGTGAGGCCGGAAAGATGGCGTGCCATGTGGCGGTAGTTGTCCGGGGCTTCGAAGTCGAAGAGGCTGTGACCAACAATTTCGTCCTCTGCTGCGCGGAAGGCGCGACACGCCGCCGGATTGACGTAGGTAATGAGGAAGTCGGCGTTGTATCGACAGATGAGCTCCGTCTGGTCTTCGACGATCGCACGGTACCGCTGCTCACTGTGACGGAGCGCTTCTTCCGCCGCCTTTCGCTGGGTAACATCCGTAATGACCCCGACAATGCTTGCCGGGAATCCCTCCGGGCTGAAGCGGTAGCGCCAGGCAATCTGGATGAAGGTCTGCTCACCACTACGTGTCGCGACTTGAGCCTCGACGCCACGGTCGTTGTCTTCACCGTCCTCCAACGCGTCCAGTCGCGCTCGTACCACCTCAACGCTTTCCGGCGTGGCGAAGCGCAAAACGTGGCGGCCAATCATCTCCTCCGCCGCGAAGCCGGTCATGATGGTGCAGGCGCGGTTCACGAAGGTGACCACGCCTCCAGGAGTAAGCTCAACAACGCCGTGTGGCAGGAGATCGATCAAGGTCTGGTAGCGGTCTTCACTCCGTCTGAGCTGCACCTTGGCAGCGCGCTCCTGAATCCGAACTGCCCGTTCATCAAGCTCCCGATTCAATACCGGAGGGAGGCGCTTGATGTTGTCCTTCATGACGTAGTCATCCGCGCCGGCGCGCATGACTTCCACCGCAGCCTCTTCGCCAATGCGGCCGGAGATGACGATGAAGGGAATGGTCGAATCGATCGACTTGTCGGCGCGCTTCCGATTCACGATCTCGAGCGCTTCCAAGCCGTCGAATTGGGGGAGTGCGAAGTCGGATAGGATAATCTCCCACCCGGGCTCCTCGAGTTGACCAATGAAATCGGTCTTGTTGTCTACGCGGACAATGTCCGCGTCGAAGCCCGCCTTCTTGAGCTCACGATTGACCAGTATGCTGTCGGTCTCCGAGTCTTCGAGGTAAAGAATTCGCACGCGACGTGTCTGCGTTCTCTGCTCTATCACAGTCACAATGATAAGGTTATCACACCGTTTAGAATAATGAAAGTGGCGGTTTTAAACTTTTCTGTACCGTGTGGCGAACTGTCGCCAGATCACAATGAACAGCGATGCAATGACCGGTCCGAGGATGAAACCGATGATGCCGAGCCAGGCGATGCCTCCGATTGTCGCCAGAAGCACCAAGGCGGGATGCAGGCCGGTGCGGTTTCCGGTGAGCTTTGGTTTCACCACGTTCTGAGTAATCGCAACGCCGCCATAGCCGAGGGCCACGAGGGCAATCCCCGCAAAGGGGCGTCCCAACACCGCCAGGGCAATCCCCGCCGGGGTTATGATCAAGTTCGTACCGATGATCGGAAGCATCGAAAGAATCACAATGACGACGCCCCAGAGAAAGGGGGAGGGCACGCCGAAGGACAGGAAGAGCACCGTCCCATATGCGCCCTCCATGAAACCGATGATTACGGTGCTGATCAGCGTGGCGCTCGTGGTAGCGAGCCCCTTCTTCACCATCTCATCGAGCTCGGCGTTCTCGATCGGGGCCACATCGTAGATCGACTTCACGATTCGCGGGCCGTCGAGAAAGAAGAAGAACATGAGCAGAAGCACGACAACGAAGTTCACGAGGGCCTGGGCCACGCTTGCGAAGGATCGTTGGGTGATGTTGAACACGAAGTTGGTCCCGGCGCGGAGACCCTGCTCGATCAGCTGCTCAGGACGCAAGTCGGAGAACTCCGCGATTCGCTCACCGACGAGGGGGACACTCCGTAACCACTGGTAGAGCCCCAATTCCGAGAGCGGCACGTCAATGCTCGGAAGCACCGCCAAGAGCTGCGAGTAGCCGGCCACCGCTTCCGAGTAGACGAGAATCCCGATGAGGCTCACCGGCAACGAGATGGAAACGAAGGCGATAATGACCGTGACGATCGCACTCGGTATTCGCCGACCTCCGAACCAACGTTTGAAGCGGCGGAAGACGCGGCCGAATACGTTGCTCAGCACCACCGCCAGGAAGATATCTAGTATGAAGGGAGCCATTACCCGGTAAAAGGCCCAGGTAACGCCGACGAGAATAACGACGAAGAATAGCTCCAATACGCGAATGCTCGATGTTCCGTTGCTCACACACGCCTCCCACAGCAAGCTATGGTATAGTGAACCGCCATGATTCGCTACGCTTTACCTCTGTCAAGTCGCACCGAGTTGAAGGCTGAATATCATCAACAGTTTCCGCAATACCAGCGGGTAGTGGAGGCCTTGCGTGACCGTGTGGAGGAGGGCCTCGAAGCTAGCCAACTTCGCGGAACCGTGAAGTGCCGCGTAAAGAGCTTCGACAGTCTGTACGAGAAGCTCCTGCGAAAGCTCCGCGGTGCCGGAAAGGATCCACTCCACGCGCCGGTGCACAACCACAATCACCGTGAGGAACCGCAGCACGCTTCACCGGACTACGTAGAGATTACCGATCTCTTGGGGCTGCGCATCGTATCCCCCTTCCTCTCCGACGCGGATCGGGTGGAGACCTTTATCGAGGAGGCATTCATCGTCCTCGAGAAGGAACGCAAAGGCGTTCCCGGCAACGGCGGCACCTTCGGCTACGCATCCACCCACTACCTCTGCGAGGTCCCGGAAGATCTCTCAGGCGGCGAGCCCGGCGGTTGCGCCGAGGAGCGGGAGGATTGCGATACCTTCGAAATCCAGGTCCGAACCATCTTGCAGGATGCCTGGGCCGAGGTCGAGCATGAGCTCATCTACAAATCCGAAGACACGCCCTTGAACGCGCCGGCAAAACGCAAGCTCGCCGCCCTGAACGCCAGCCTCACCCTCGCGGATATGGTCTTCGAGGAGATCCGGGACAGCCAGCGGCGCCTCCAGTCGCAACTCACGCAACGGCGGCAAGATTTCATGGATCGCGTCGCGGGCACACTCGTCGATCCTCCGCCGGACTTGCTTCCCCCGGAAGAGATTATCCCCGGGGCGAAGGACATCGACGCCATGCTCCTCAAGGGCTTGCAGTACCACAACGCCAAGGACTTCGACCGCGCCGTGGAGACCTACACGGAGATCTTGAAGGGCGAGACGCGTTCCTTTGTGCGCTCCGTCGTGTTCATGCACCGCGGCATGGCCAACTTCGCGCGGAGTGAGTATGAGGCGGCAATCGAAGACTTCACGAACGCCTTGGTCCTCGATGACGACAACTGGAAGGCGCTGTACTACCGGGGGGTGATCTATCGCTCCACCGGACGGCTGGACCAGGCACTGGCGGACCTCAACAAATGCGTCTCCCTGGACATCTACCGGTATGAGTCACTCCTGGCGAGAGCGGAGCTTCTCCTGCATATGGGAAACCATCCCGGCGCCCGTCGCGACGCAAAACGGGCTCTCCGACTCGAGCCGGAGTCGGAGGACGCAATGCGATTGCTCGCGGAGGCGGGTGAGGACGGTCCGACAAGCGATTAGGCCTCGATTCTGCCGCCGCTATCCACTTTCGAGGGAAGCGACGGACCCGCGCTCCACGAGCTTACCCTCAAAGCGGCGATGCTCGCCGGTCTCCTCCCCGTGAAGAAGGCGGAAGAGCAGCTCGCCGGCGGCGGCCCCCTTCTGGAAACCCGGCTGCGAAATGGTCGTGAGCCCGGGCTCGAGAAGGCGTGACAGCGGAATGTCGTCGATGGTCACGAAGGGAACGTTCCGGTGACGGAGTGCCCATCCGATTCACACACGTGGCCGATGCCGCGGAAGATTTCACCAATGTAGGGGTCCCGATTGTTCCGCGTTTCCGCAAGGAGAGGTTGCGGGCAACCGGATCGGGCACGTAGCCGAGCTCCAGCGAGGTTTCGTCCGAAATATCGTTTCTGGTGTAGCCGAAGCTCCCGACGAAGGTGTCGTTCACGTCAATGAAGCGGCCCTCCGGTGTACTGATCACGATCGGCTCAGGGCTGTCCTGAAAGATCTTGTAGAACTTCGCCTCGCTGCGCTCTAGCGCGAGCTGCATGCGCTTCTACGTCGTCACATCCCGGCAGGATGCGATCAACCTAAAGGGATATCTCTCCGAATTGGTCTCGGGCGTGTTGTCTCCGGTCTCAATCGGCCTTTTGGTGAAGGAGCCGGCAACGAACCTCGTACTGCAGGTGGCCAACACCGGCTCGACCATACCGGAACACATCGATCTAAATGTTGCGGAGAGTCTGGGTCTCCAACTGATCACCGGCCTCGTCGAGCAGCGCGGCGACGGGAAACGCTAACACAAATCTAACAGAGCCCGGGACAAACGCCCA
>CAYPTH010000098.1:0-11429 GCA_964413635.1 uncultured Spirochaetaceae bacterium | reverse complement strand
GGGTTCCCTCCGGAAGCGAGCCGACCTTGCGCCACGTCGTGGCCGCCGGCACCTCCCCCTGGTCCGCTTGGAGTGAAAGCCGCTCTCGGCCCGCAGTGGCATCGATCTGGCCGCCGGGCACCATATAGACCGGTGCATCCGCCATCTCTACGGCGATACTTGCGCGACCGTCGGTCAGCCACGCCAGACCGTCACCTTGAATTGCCTCCAGCCCGCCAAAGAAGCGGTACCACCCAATGTACCGCTCGCGCCGAGCCCTGCTGCCAATCAGCACCTCCGGGTATCCGGCGGTGGCAAAACGGGACGCGTGCAATATGCGTCGACGGAAAACGCGCCACCGCCGGCGGGCAACGAAGGCGCCGACGCCCGGAATCAGCAGGTAGAATAATAGCGCTACGGCGAGAACCAGAAGAAACTGCATCCTTGCAGCAATTGTATCGCACCCGTCACAGTGGCGGTAGGTCTATGTCCTCTTGTTGAAGCGACTATTCTACGATACCCTCAAAGGACCATGGTAGAACGCATCGTTGTGGGCCCGCTTCACACCAATACCTACGTTGTATCAACCGGACGCAAGGAGTGCATCCTCATTGATCCGGGAGATGAGGCGCAAACCATCTATCGGCGGCTCACGGCGCTCAACATGGTGCCGCAGGCCATCTTGCTGACCCACGGTCACCTCGATCACACCGCGGCGGCTTTGGCGGTGCGCGAGTACTACGACCACGACATCAAGATTGCCATCCACAAGAAGGACGCCGATCTTCTCCTGCCGGACTCCTTTGAGCGACACAAAAAAATGTTCGAGTCTTTAGGCCCGGACGGCCTCGCGACCTTCGAGCGCCTCTACGTGGCCTTGCCGCCACCCGACTTTTACTTGGAAGAGGGATCGAGCATTATGGAGACCGACCTGTCGGTCATTCATACACCGGGGCATACGGCGGGCAGCGTCTCATTATACAGCGAGCAGGACGAGGCACTGTTCTCCGGTGATACCTTGCTCTTCAAAGCGGTCGGGCCGACGGAAGGTGAGGACAGCGACCATGCGGCATTGATCGACAGCATTACGAAGAAGCTCTTCGAGCTCCCGGATGCCACCCGCCTCTACCCCGGCCACGGGCCGAGCTCCACCCTCGAACGGGAAAAGCGCAACAACATCGCCCTGAGAAATGAAGGGGTAATCTAGTTTCGCTGAAGAGCGGATGTTACGCGGTCATGCTGAAGAGCAGGTTCGCATCGTTCGGTGTTATGGGCGCGTAGGCCGGTGGGTTGAAACGCTCCGCCTTGTCGTGCAACTGCTTCGCGAGGTCGGTGACTTGCTGGTCGAGGGGTGCAGTCCCTACAGTGTTGGTGAACTTCGGATCCTGAGACAGACGCTCCAAGAGATTGTCGATCATTTTCACTTTGTCCAGGCTGAGCCCGGCTTGGTTTTGGGCGGGAATACCGCGCACATGCTTGAAGCGCACATAGCCGAGGTTCGGGTTTACCGGGACGGTGACTCCACCTACCCCATTTCGTTGCCGCAACACTGTATGCAGTGACAAGGGCCGGGCCAATTGAATGTCGGAAAAGGAAATACCCGCTTCCATGCTCCCATGAGCCTCCAATTTCATTATCGGAGGCGAGGGAGGGTGTATTAGCGGTTTCTTCGTTCTATCTCGGTCTGATACTCCACGCAGTAGAGGGCGTAGGGGATTGCTTCCAGTCGCTCTTTTGGGATCTCCTTGCCGCTTTTGAGGCATATCCCGTAGCGTCCGGCGTCTATACGTGCCAGGGCGGACTCAATGAGTCGTAGCCGCTTCATCTCTTGGGCGCCAAGGGCGTCAAGCGTCTTCTTGTCAATGTCGCTACTCGCAATATCCACGAGATCTTTGGAGTTGTCCGACTCCACGAGCTCACGAAAGTCGGTGTCTTCCGCCATGAGATTGCTCAAGATGTCTTGCTTCATGGCGAGCAGCTTCTTCCGCATGCGCTCCACGAATTTCTTGTCCATGGAGATCTCCTTTGCGCAACCGGCAGATCAATTTAAGCTGCGGTTTGCATTGCTAAATGGCTCTGAAATATGGGAAAAAGGTCTGCAAAAGTCAATAAGCTGATTAGAGAATTCCGCTGCGCTTGACACGCCGCGGACGCTGAACCTATTGTTATCACGCTCGCAGGAAAAGAGGGCGGAAAACCCGTGGAATCAGGAGGACGCGTGGCAAAAGAAGATGCAATAGAAGTGGAGGGTATTGTGAAGGAGTCCCTTCCCAATACCATGTTTCGGGTCGAACTCAAGAACGGCCACCTAATCCTTGCCCACCTGTCCGGCAAGATGCGGAAGTACTACATCCGTATTGTCCCCGGTGACAAGGTAAAAGTTGCGCTCTCTCCCTACGATCTCACCCGCGGGCGCATCATTTACCGCGAACGCTGACGAATCACCACCCAGACAGCACCGCTTCCTCCATCTCGCCGATCCGGCGTACCCATTGCGCCGGTAAGCGCATGGTCCTGGAGCATGCGGTGAATGGCGGATCGAAGCACCGCGCCGTCCCGGGAATGGAGGCCCTTTCCGTAGATGACCAGGACCTTTCCCAAGCTGCGGCGACTCGCATCCTGAATAAAGGACTCCGTACGAGCCTCGGCTTCGGCTCGTGTCATGCCGTGGAGGTCCAAGGTGTCCTCGATTGGCAGGTCCTTCGGGGCAACACTGCGTCCGACTACGCCGTTGCGCTCCGGGTCGAGATCGACGGGCGGTGGATGCTCATCGAGAAACTCCTCCAGGGCACGGTGCGCCCGAGGTCGTTTGCTACTCCGTTTCTGCTGCTGCCGATCCCACTGGCTCAGAATGTCGCCAAAGCTCGATCCACTCATGACGGTCCCTCCGGCAAGCTTCGGGCAATGATGTCGGGGACACGTGTCCAGCCCTCAACTCCGTATCCGGTCCGGATGAGCACGAAGTCCTGGTAGCGCGCGACGGGGGTGACCGCGGTTCCCGCGGGTAAGGATAACCACGTCTGCGCTTGAGCGTCAGGGATTTTCGTCAGGGGCGCTTGGGTCACGGAGATGACGGCAACGTTGCGACTCCGCGTGTACAAACTGTAGCCAAGGGCGCCTCCGGTCAATACAAGCACCCCGACGGTTAGCGCCAGCAGAATAGCGATGATTCCTCGCCGCGTTCGCCACATGAGCACCTGCAATCCGGCAGCCGCATACACAAGTACAAGCACGGCAACAGCGAAATAATCGGGATGGGGAAAGCGAAACGGCTCCACCTGCCGTTCCAGACCGGCCCGCCGCTCCACCGCACGCAATGCCTGCCAGCCCGTCGCAAACTGCGGTGCGAGGCGCACGCTTTCGCGCAGGTGGTACACCGCCTCTCCGGCACGTCCCGCCCGGGCGCTTGCAATGGCGAGGTTGTAGTGAACTCCGGGGTTCTCCGGCCGCTCCTCGACGGCTGCCATGAAGGCGTTGCGAGCTTCCGGGAAGTTGCCCTCCTGAAACGCCGCAATTCCATCTTCGAGAACTCCCACGGGAAGCTCTATTGTCGCGCCGAGAAGGAGGACGACTGCAGCGCCAAAGAGAGCGGCGAATCGCGACACCCGTCGCCGCAACACGGCAATGACGACAAGCGCAAGAATGGGTGGGAGGGCGATCAGATAGAGCCAGGGTCGACGAAAGAGATCGGCCGGCTGGAGACCTTGAAGCTCCTCAATGGAAAGCAACTCCAAAGACGCGGAGGCGGGTTGTCCTTCCTCGCTCTCGTTGCTTGTAGCCAGACTGTTGAGTCGAAAGGAGATCGCATTGGAAACGGACACGCTTCCCGTACGTGGATCGAGATGTGGGAACCTTCCAACAACGAGCTCCTGCGTTCCGCTTTCTCGAGGAGTTACCCGGTAGCGAGCGGTGCGCGTTCCTCGGTAGCCGAATTCCGTCGGAGAATCCTCCGTCTCTGTTTCCGTTTCAGTGATTACCAAGCCATCACCCGAAACCTCGGGAAACTGGAGGAAGTGCAGGTTGCCGGTTCCTTCGACCCGGACCGTCAGTGTGGCCGTCTGACCTACCGGGAGCTCGAGCGGGTCCAGCGAGGCGCTGACCTCGAAGTTTCCCACCGCCCCCGTGGCGGATACCGCCTCGGGGAGGGATGCGACCGTGATCTCGACGGGGGACGCTTCCCGGCGCAATCCCTCTGCTTCCACGGTGCCCGAGGGAATGACGACCTCTCCCTCCAGCGTGGGTGTGAAGAAGTAGGTCGCCGCGGGATACCGGTACAGAGTCGTGCCGTCTACGACACGCGTCTCCACGGCGCCGAGACCGCGCACCTCTTCCAAGAGCGCCCCACTCTGCGATGCAACCTGGATGTCCTCCGGCAGCACGAAGTCGGTTATGTTCGACACCTCGAGATACAGCGGCACCGTCTGCCCGACGTAGATGGGCCTGTCCGGCAGGGTCCAGGAGACATCAAAGGGCACCCGCTCGTCACCGGGGGAGATCGGAATTGCGAGAAGCCGCGTGTCCGTTCGGTAGGAGCCCCAGGGAGCTTCAACGCGGATTGGCGGAAGAACAGCGCGACCTGCCGACTGCAGGACAAATGGAATCTCGATTTGGATGACCGGCCTGTCCCCCACCCCGGCTTCCCGGGAGACTCGACGCACCTGCTCATCCGGGCGAAGCTCGATCTTGGCCGGCATTTCCGGGATGCGAAGATCCAGCAATTCCGGAGCGACCTCCGGGTCGGCCTCGGAGGGGAGCAAGAGGGAGAGGACGAGTTGGCCACTCGCGCCGGGCACGAGCCGCTCCGCCTCGAGGGTTGAGCGGATAATCCGGGCATCCTCCTCCTGGGAGGTGCCGACGGAGGCAATGAAGAACAGAAGCCCCAGGAGAACGAGGCCGAGGTGACCGCGGCACCGTCGAGACCTTACCAATCCCGACCGCTCTGCGCCGGCTGCTGTTGATCCGGTGCAACCCACTGCGCTCCCTCCTTTCGCCGCACATACTCGAGAATGCGAACCGCGTCGCTGGACAGCTCCTGTTGGCCCCCCTCCCCCTGACTGGGGGCACCGCGCTCCTCGATCCCCTCTCCCGCCTCCAGCTTCCGAAGAGCCAACTCCAAGTTGCGCTTTGCCGCTAGGCTGGAGCTATCAAGCACCAGGGCCTCACGAAAGAGGGTGTAGGCACGGGTATACTGCGCGAGCTCGTAGGCCATGACACCGGTATTGAAGGCGACGGCGAAGCGAAGCCTCTCATCCTCTTCCTCCCCGGCGCTACGCCACATCTCCTCCGCTGCGTCGAACTCCCCAAGAAAGTGGTAGACATTGCCAAGATTGTAGGCAATCCAGGGTTCGTAGGCTTCGTTGTCCCAATGCTCGAGGTAATGAACGGTCGCGGCCTGATAGTTTCCTTGCTCGAAGGCGTGGTTGCCACGCAAGACGGAGATATGCGGAGAGGAGACGTCACACGCCGATACAAGAAGCACAGCTGCGGCGACCGCAGCGGCAATCAGAATACGTTTCGCCATCGTACCACCCGCACCCCGATGTGAAGCACTAAGAAAGCCAATGCGACCAGGAGAAAACCCTGGTAGCGTTCCACGGCGACCAGGCGGAATCCCTCCGCCTCCCGGCGAGAGCGATACTCGCCGAGACCGCGAACCAAGCCTGAGAAGACGTCCGCCTCAGTCATAAAGTAGCTGCGCCCCTTGGTTTCCTGGGCCAAGGCCCGTAGCTCCGCCGGACGCGCGGCGGTGATCACCGGTTGACCCTGGCCGTCCGTCACGAGATCCCCTGAGGCCAGCGGAATCGTGGAACCGTCGACGGTCCCGGCGGCAACGGTGAAGATTGGAATCCCCCGTTCTCGCGCATCCTCCGCAGCCGCAACAGCCGCGCCGTTGAGCGCCTCGCCGTCGGTAATCAGAACAATCGCCCGGTTGCGGCCACTGCCCTCCGGGAAGGAATCCAAGGCTCTTTGCAGGCCGGTCTCCAGATTCGTACCGCCGGCCGACATGAGACCCGTACCTATGCTTCGAATGAAGGACTCGATTGCGGTGCGATCCTCCGTCATGGGCACCAGGGTGAACGCGGTTCCCTTGAATACAACTACGGCGAAGCGTGCATCCGGAAGGTCCTGAACCATGCTTCGAAGCAGCTCCTTCGCCCGATCCATGCGAGACGGCCGAATGTCTTGGGCAAGCATGCTGCGAGATACGTCCACGACAGCCGCAACATCCAATCCGCGGCGGTCTTCCTCGACCGATCGCTGCCCCCAGGTGATTCCGGATGCAGCCAATACAGCGAAGACCACGAAGAGGACCAGGAAGAGCGACGAGAAGAACCACTTTACCAGGAGGACGGTATGGACGTCGCGCCGCCGCGTGCCGAAAAGATTCCGGAGGTCGCGGTCGGCCATCCGGTACTCTCTGAGCTGCGAGAGAATCAGGGGCGCCAAGACCAGGAGGATGAGAAGCGTCTCGGGATAGCGAATCACTAGAGCACCTCCCGGAGAAGCCATTTGCGAATGACCACGTCGAGCCCGATTGCCGCAAGACCAAAGAGAATGAACGGCCGATGGTGCGGCCGTGTCCGAACATCGATCCTGACCCGCTTTTCGACTGTCTCAATGGAGTCGATTGCCTCAAAGACACTCGCCAGGGTTCCGCTGGTTCCGGCGTAGAAGTACGCGCCACCCGAGGTCTGAGCCACGCTTTGCAGGAGCTCCTCATCGAATCCGCCTTGGAATGTTCCCCGATAGGTCTGTCCGGTGTTTGGATCGGTGAACTCCAGGCGAGTCTCCTCGGTGTTGCCAATGCCGATGGCGTAGATCCGAATGCCGAGTTGCTCCGCCACCGTGGCCGCCGTCTCGGGGAAGATCTCTCCTGAGTTATTCTCCCCGTCGGTAAGGAGAATGACGACCTTCTCCGTGGCGGAGCTGGACGACAGGTGCAGACTCGCCAGGGCTAATCCCATACCTATCGCGGTGCCGTCGCCTAAGGACATGATCTGCAAGCCCTCGAGAGCGCGCAGCACCTCCTCGTAGTGGGTCGTTGGCGGCACCCTGAGCGCAGCCTCCTGTCCGAAGCTAACAAGACCGACGGGGTCGTTCTCCCGACGGTTCACAAACTCACGGATGACCTCTCGCGCCGTCTCGAAGCGATTCACCGGGGCGAAATCTTGGGCCGCCATACTCGGGGACTCGTCAAGAACAATCATGATGTCGATGCCTCTGGTGAGAAAGACGCGTTGACGTTCCACCGTTGCGGGCCGCGCGGTTGCCAAGATAAGAGCTGCCGCACCCGCCCAGAAGGCCAGAATGCCGAGGCCGCGCAGGAGTCGAAGACCGCGAAAGCGAGGCTGAAAGCCTGCACCTCCCCAGACGTGGAATGGAAAAAAGATGTTGCCGCCTCGACGCTTCCAAAAGTGACGAAAAAAGACTCCGAGGGGTAGCAGCACAAAAAGCGCCAGGAAGAGCGGCTCACGAAACACCCACATGTGTCCTCTTCCCCTTCCTCTGGGAGTGCTCGATCTTTGCAATCACCTCTTGCACGTCCTGGATATGCTTGCGGCGCTTCTTCACCGGCGAGCGCCGTTGGGCGAACTTGACCAGGTCACCGTAGTGAAAGAGCGCGACAAGCTCCTCTCTGTCCCGGGAATCCTCAATGAGTTGATCCAAATAGCCTCGAAGCTCATGGGTCGTTGCCGACATGCAGTCCACGCCGAGCTTCTGTGAGACATACGCGCGCAGATCCTCCAAGAGGGCGATGTAGAACTCACGCCCCTTCAAGGCCTGAACTTCCGAGTCGAGCTGCCGGAGCGATCGATTCAGCCGCCGGGCAGGTTGATTCGCGCGATAGCGTTCGACGAGTCGTTGTACCCGCTTTTTCCCGAAACGCGCAAAGAAGAGCCATACCAGAGGCGCAAGCACCAGAGCGGCAACTGTGCCCGCAATGAGGAGGTCCGTTGACGGCAGTATCGCTTGATCGCGAAGTGGCGATAGCTCGGGGTTGTCGGACAGGATGCTGGCGACGAAGACGTCGAGGCCTTGAATGGTGATCTGGCCCAGGTCGAGGGGCGGGAGAGCCAAGGTGCCTTGACGAAAGGCGGTGAACTCAACGCGCAGCTCTGCGTCCTGACCCTGTTGCACCGCGGTGACGCCGTGGACCGTGCCCCACTCGACCCGAGGTGGCGTACTGTTCTGTTGAAGCGTGATTCCCGGCCCGAGGCGAAGGCGAAGGCGGAGCTCCACCCTATCCCCAACGTAGAACACCTGGGGCAGGAAGACCGCATCCCGAACGGTGTAGCTTTGCTGCGCGTCCGTTCCCTCCTGAGCCGAAAGGGATCCCGCGCAGAAGAGCAGAGACACTGCGATGAGGCTGCCCATCCACCTCATGAGCGCCGCCTCTGGAAGAAGTGCAGGAGCTTCGCGGCGGGGTCCTCATCCGTACCGACCTCGAGGGTGGAAACGCCGCGTCGGCGACACTCGCGTTCCCAACGCCGCCGCTCCTCCGCCCAGTAATCGTGATACTGCTTGCGAAAACGGCGCGATTTGCCCGGCGCTAGGATCGACCGCCCGGTTTCCGGGTCTTCCAAGTGAAACAGCCCTGTCTCGGGATACAGCTCGTCTATCGGGTCGACAATGCGAACGGCGATAACGTCGTGACGCCGGGATAGGAGGGAGAGGTCCTTGAAATACCCGGTCGTCTTGAAATCGGACAGAATGACGCAGATCCCCCGCCTCTTCAGCGCCTCACCGGCAGTTCGAAGAGCCAGCGCTAAGTCGGAGCCTTTGCCTTTCGGTTCGAAGCGAACCATGTCTTGAATGAGCCGCAGGGCGTGCTTCCGCCCCTTGACCGGCGAGACCCAGTGCTCGATCTCGTCCGAATAGAAGACCGCACCCATCTTGTCGTTGTTCTGCGCCGCGGCCAGTGACAACAAGGAGAAGAGGAGACGCTGCACGCTCTGCCGTGTGCCCTCGGCGGTCCCGCCCGCCATGGAGGCGGACATGTCCACCAGGAGAAAAAGGGTAAGCTCCCGCTCCTCGCGGAACATCTTGGTGAAGGGCGTGCCCATTCGAGAGCTCACGTTCCAATCAATGAGCCGCGCATCGTCACCTTCGACGTACTCGCGCACCTCATCGAACTCTATCCCCTGCCCCTTGAAGACCGAACGGTAGTTTCCCGCAAGGAGACTCTCTACGAGCTTGTGGGAGATGAGTTGGAGCTTTCGGGCACTCCGATAGATTCGGTTCTCGTCCATGTCGGCTCTAAGGAACCGGTACCGCCGAAAGAAGGAATCCCACCACGTCGTCGGGGGTGAGCTCGTCCGACTCCGCCTCGTACGAGAGGATAATCCGATGCCGCAGCACCAGCGGCGCCACGGCCTTCACGTCCTCGGGGACAACGTAGTGACGGCCTTCCAACAAGGCCCGTACCTTTGCGCACCGGTAGAGATAGATCGTCGCTCTCGGAGAGGCACCAAACTCAATGTAGCGAGAGTAGGTGTGGACGTTCCGGTTGCGCTCGCGGGAAGCGGTCACCAGGGAAACGATATACTCCTCAATGCGCTCGTCCACCACCACGCGCGACGCCACGTCCCGGAGCTGCTTAACGTGGGGACGGAAGAGCACCGGTGTCAGCGGTATGTCCCGCGGCACACCGATGCGCCGCAAAATCTCGAGCTCCTCCTCCGGAGAGGGATACTCAACCTGAAGCTTGATGAGAAAACGGTCGAGCTGTGCCTCCGGAAGCGGATAGGTACCCTCGTGCTCGATTGGGTTCTGCGTGGCCAAGACGAAGAAGGGCTCTTCCAAGGGGTAGGTGTTGTCGCCGATCGTGACCTGCCGCTCCTCCATGGCCTCTAGGAGCGCACTTTGGACCTTTGCCGGGGCACGGTTGATTTCGTCGGCCAAAATGATGTTGGAAAAGATCGGCCCCTTCCGCGGGACGAACTCGCCGGTCTGCTGTCGAAAGATCATGGTGCCGACGAGATCCGCCGGGAGAAGGTCCGGGGTGAACTGAATCCGCTTGAAGCTCGAGTCGATGACGGAGGCGACCGCCTTGATAGCCAATGTCTTGGCGAGGCCCGGCACACCCTCGAGAAGAACGTGGCCACCGGCCAGTATCCCCGTAATGAGGCCGTCGATCATGCTATCCTGGCCCACCACCTGCTTGCCGATCTCTTGGCGGACCCGCGATATCATCTTCGAGGCTCTGTTGACCTCGACTTCAAAATCTTGATGTTCTGCCTGACTCATGTGCGGTAGTCTGCGTTCTTTCTAATGTATTCGTGGCTTAGGTCGGTCCCGAGGACCCTTTCCTCGGAGGAGCCCATTGCCACGTCGACACCGATGTCGACAATACGATCGTGCTGAGGGAAGCCCTCGAGCCCAGGGTCCATTGCGGCGTCCTTCAGATAATCGCACAATCGCTGCTCTTTGTCACGGTCGAGATAAAACGCTCCGTCGGCGAAGATCGTCTCGGGACCGAGGGTGACCTGCGTACGTTCCGGATCGAGGGCAAGACCGCTGTTTCCCGCCGCGTCGCCGAGCGCCGCCACAATGCGCCCCACATTAGGATCATTCCCGCAGATGGCGGTCTTCACCAGGGGCGAGTTGACAATCGCCTTTCCCAGCGCCGCAGCCACGGAACGGCTCGGCGCCGAGCTCACCCGCACCCGAATAACGTGCCCGACCCCCTCGCCGTTCCGCACGATGTCCTCCGAGAGGCCGGCACAGACGCCCTGCAGGGCGTCACGGAACTCGGTACGGGACACCCCGGTGACCCGCTTGGAGCTCCACGCGAGGACGGTGTCGCTCGTGCTCTGATCGCTGTCGATCGAGATTGTGTTGAAGGTACCGTCGACAACGCCGCGAAGATCCTCCCGAAGCTCGTCCCGCTCCACATCAATGTCGGTGACCAGGAACACCAGCATGGTCGCCAGATTGGGCTCGACCATTCCGGCGCCCTTCGCAATCCCCAGGATGCGACCGGTACCGCCGGACGCCGGCACATCGGCGGTGCGCACCTTTGGGTAGGAGTCGGTGGTCATGATTGCCTCGGCGACGTCCACGGGAGCGGCCGATCGCGGCGCCGGGCGCAGCGCCTGCAGTGCCGCGAGCATTTCGTCAACCGGCAGCGACCACCCGATAATTCCGGTGGAAACCGACAAGAAGGGTGCGGGAGCGCTTGCCGTGGCGTAGAGCTCTCCCGCGCCTTCGGCAAGCCGTCGGGCATCCGCAAGCCCTGTCGGAGAACAGACGTTCGAGATCTTGTTGTTCACCACGACGCCTTGCAGCGTGCGCTCATCCAATTGCCGCCGACCGAGAATCACCGGCGCGCCCGGAAAGGCGTTCCTCGTAAAGACCGCCGCGAAGGCCTCCACAGGCTCATCGGCGGCAATGAGCGCCAGATTCATCTCGTAGGGCTCCTCCGTCGGTCGCTCTCCCGGAATGAAGCG
>CAYPTH010000097.1:0-11432 GCA_964413635.1 uncultured Spirochaetaceae bacterium | reverse complement strand
CCCGGCGTCAAACGCCGGGACAGCCCGCTGCCTTTCATGATTGCGTGAAACCCTGATTCCACAGAACGGTCACGCAAGTTGTCTTTCTAGAACGTTCCGGTCTCGGAATCTGCTCCGAACTCCTGCGCGCCGGTGTCAATGATCGGAAAATCGTCATCTGCGTCGTTCGGCGTCGCATTGTCGTCCAGGACCGCCGGGTAGACCTGTACCTCCCAGCCGTCACCGCCATCCGGATCGAAGTCGGAAGGCAGCACGAAGGCAATCTGATTTGCGCCATCGAAAGCGTTCTTTACAACGAAGTAGTCCCAGGCAATCACGCGTTCATCTTGGTTGTTGTTGTCCTCGTCGTAAATGATCCGGACACTATCATTGCTCAATGTGCTGGTAACAATGTCGCCAAATCCAATGAAGTCCACATTGATGCTGACCGGTGGGTCGTCACCATTGTCGTCGGTAGTGAAGCCGATACTTCCGGTCGTACCCACCACGTACAGATCGCTTTTCTGCACATCCGCGGACTGGTCG
Source organism: uncultured Spirochaetaceae bacterium (assembly GCA_964413635.1). Lineage (GTDB taxonomy): Bacteria > Spirochaetota > Spirochaetia > DSM-27196 > PWMO01 > CAYFQV01. The sequence continues at coordinate 10,907 of CAYPTH010000097.1, read as the reverse complement.
GTTGACTCGCGCTGCACAAAGCCCGAGATCGTCTCACTGCTGGCAATGTTGTACTGGTTATGCCGAACCTGGTAGATGTCTCCGTTCTCGGCATTCTCAGGCAGACTAATGGTCAGATTCCCGGTGCCCGTGTCGTACGCGTATGACACGTTCACTTCAGACCACGCCAGGTCGGAGCCAAGCTCCCACACGCTAATGCCCGCGGACAAGCTGCTCTGGCTGAAGTCTGCCGCAGCGCCTCCGGTCGGGATCACGGGGGGAAAGTCGGCGCTGCCGGCCGTCGGGGCGAATGCAGGAAAAAGAAGGGTTATCCCCGCGCGGGGATCCCGCGGCGCTCCTGCCGCCGTAACCGGGGCGTTGGGAACTGCTGGGTACAGGTATACGGCATCATCCGGGCTCTCACCGGGAACCTCATCGCCGTCCTGGTTTAGAAGCTTTGCACCCGAATAGGCCGCTAAGGTTGTGGGGTCCATCTGGACCTCCAAAACCGTGGAAACGGTACTTCCGCTGAGGTCCATGGTGAGCGTGACGGTCGAATTGCCGTTGCCGTTAGGCACCACGGTTGCGCTGTAACCAATGGTACCTGTCGGGTCGTACAGTCCGTCGGCGTCGGCGGTGTCCGCGAGCGCCGACACCGTCAGCCCCGGAATCGACCCGTCGTCATTCACGTCAACGACGCCGTCGTCAAACTCCAGCACAATTCGCTGTTCATCCGTTGCGTCGTATGGAGTAGCGGTAGTCGCATTGTGCTGAAACGGTGCACCGGTCGGGTCGGCACCGGCCACCGCCGTGTTCGTCTCACTAATCAGTGTATCTTCCGCTTCTTGGCTACCGCCAATAAACGGTGCAAATGCTCCCGGCTGGCAGGCGGTGAATACAAACACCGCCACAACGGCCAGCACGAGCAGTCGTGTCATGGTTTTCATGGCTTCTCTCCTTTCTTGTCAGCTTAGAACAAGATGGTCATTTCAAGAGACCAGGTCGTAGTGTCCCAAATGTTCCCGCCGCCACCGTTCATGGAAAGGTCGAGGAACATGCTCTCATCAAAGAAGAAGGTGAGCCCGGCGTCGTAGTTCACGCTCGAGTTGCCCGCTTCGCTCGTTGTGCGGCTGGCGTCGGGATTGGCCCGGACACCGTCGTATACCTCCGAGTCGGTTACCACGTAATCTTCTTCCGCCGGCTCCGTGGTGTCGTCGGCTTCACGAACTTCACGTGTAAGGACGCCGTCGGTGACGGTTTCGGACTGTCGTCGGTCGATCATGAGGTTGGTAACCTCAGCACCGAGGTTGATCCGCAGTCTCTCCGGAATCAAGAAGAACTGGGCACCGGTGTTCACGCGATTCTCGAACTCGAAGTCGCGGTCGACAACGGTGTAGCCGGAGCGCGAGACGGTGGTTTCCGTCACGGAATCATCTTCGCCGCTCGATCCATCACCGTTTTCGATGGTCTGCACTTCGACCGCTTCCCCGGCATACGCATTGGTCGTCTTCTGAAGCATAATCCGTGGCCAGTAGCTAACACCGAATCGGAAGCGCTCGGTCGGCATGACCTCTACACCTACGCTCGGTGTGAAGGTGTGCTGGTTGCGGGAGATCTCTTCGGTCTCCCAGGCGGTGGTTGTCGTTGTCGTTACCTCGGTGAGGCTTGGATCAGTCCCATTCACCGCGGTATTCACGACGGTGGACGAGTAGTAGTCGGCTCGCCCGGAGACGGTTTGCTCCGCGCCGGCGTTATCCATGTAGGTGGATCTATACAACGGTAGTTGAAAGTCGTAGCCAAGACCACCGGTAAGGGTAAGGGCTTCGTTCATCGGCATCTCTACGTCCGCGGAGACACTGGGAAGCAGCAGTACGAAGGAATTATTCTCGGTTGCTTCCGCGTATTCGTAGGAAGTGAGATCCGTGATTTCAGTCGGCGCCTCGTCCGTCAGAGAGGTAGTGGGCGTGTAGGCAATCGACGTTGCCGCGCCAACCGTTCGACTGAAGGTCTCAAAGGCCGCCGTCTCGCTTTCATTGCTAATGAAGGTGGCAAGATCGAGCTGCGGGGAAATCTGCATTCCCATTGCTTCCAGCGTAGTTCCGCCCTTCAAGTCCACGTAGATGCCGTTGTCCGCGTCCTCTCCCAGGCCATACTCTTCGCTCACCACGGACACGAGCTCTCCGGCGTCATTCTCGCTCGTGACGGTGGTCGCTACCTGGGAAGCGGTATTGACCGTAATCCCGTTCCATGCCGTGGGTCCGGGGCCAGGCAAGGTGTACGTAGGCTGGAAGCTCCCAAACTCGCTATCGGACTCTTGGTAGAATTCCAGTCCGACGCCAATCGAGCCGAGGCCGACAAGTGCGCGAAGCTCATTCAGCGACTCGGTGCGATAGTGGGTTTCCACATCCCGAGTCGTTGTCCTTCCCGTGATAACTCCCGATCCGTCGAGCTGGAAGGTTTCGTTCACATTGGTGTAGGTCGACTCATCCCCACCAAGCAGTCCCTGCTTCCCAGGAATCGCAGCACCATAGTATCCACCAATGTAGATGTCGGAGAGTGTTGTGCCGGCACCGATCTCGAATCCCTGTTCACCGTAGGGCCCGGAACCTCCTCCCGGCATGTCAAATTGCAGGAACAGAACCGAAGAGTCCAATTCGGAGAAGTCCGTAGGACTCAAAAACTTATCGTTCGCTTCCTCGAAAATGCTCCCTGTCACTGCCGATGTGTTCGACGGTGGCACGGGGTCCGAGTCCGCAAACGCGAAACCCGCCGTCACCAAGAGTACGGTAACGGCTACAACTACCAGACGCTTCATAGTAGCACTCCTTTAATCCTTGAGGATTAGCATGACTTATACTCTAACTCCGGACGTCGGTGTTTTCCAGAGTTTACCCGGATTCCAGCCATCCACATAAAGACCCACAATATCCGTGCTGAACATTGATATCGACGCGGAGTTGACATACAATTCGGGAGTAGGGCACTCAAGAATTTGCGTGCGAATTGTGCGTTCCGAAATGCGAACGTGGCAAAGGGAGGCTGTAGGTGAAGCAGGCACAGTATCAAACCAACTTGGCAAATCTGAAGAAGTATTCGGCGCAGTTGAATGAGATGATCGAGACGGGAGACTTCTACCGACTTTCCTTCATTGAGCGGTTACGCCTCGTCCATCGCGTGAAGAGGTACTACAATCGCCTGCTCGGCCCCCTGTCTCCCCTAAAGCTACGCCATATTCTTGCCGCCGCGGCGGTGGTAGTAATAGGCACCGGCTGCCCAACGCCCTCGGGAAGCCTCTTAGACACCTTTCGGTCGGGCGGCAGTGAGGGGGATCAAGAAGGCTCAGGCGGGAGCGGTCAGATCACGATCCCCGGGACCAGCGTGACGGTGAGTATTGGCACCGGCGGATATACGGAAGGCGCGGCCCTCAACCTGATTCCAAAATACGGTGGCGATCTCAGCTACACCGAGGGATACGGCTACTACACCGGATCCTTCACCGGATACACCGCCCAGGGCGTCGGCTTCGTAGACCTCGACTCGGACGGGGATCTCGATGCGGTGTTCAGCTCCTTATATGAGAGTGCCTACTATAATAATAATTACTATGCGGAGTCTTATAGCGAAGGCTCCGACCATTCCTTTCATCTTTTCTATCGCGAGAACACCGGCGGTGACTCCGGACCGTCGTTTGGAGATCTCGAGCCCTTGCCAACAAACGGGGGCACTTTCGGCTCAGGTCAGATGACCTTCGCCGACTTCGACGGAGACGGCGATCAAGACTTCTGGATGGCTTCGAGCGAGATCGGGAGTAACTTGCTCGGATACTTCATCGGCTTCGACGGATTCGTATACTACGAGAACGTCGGGACGGCGACAAACCCGGTCTTCGATCAGCAGTCGGCGACATTTAACAACGTCGATCGCATGCGTACCATCAGCGCCGGTGACATTGACAACGACGGAGATTTCGATCTCCTCGTCGGCGGATTCGGCCAAATCACCTTGTTTGAGAACACCGGCTCTGTGAACGAGCAGGAGTTTGACTTCTCGGAGGGAGTCAACAATCCATTCGGTCTGACCTTGTATGGCACCTACATTGAGGGCCCCGGATCATTCGAGCATCAGGCGCAGTTTCTTGACCTCGACAAGGACGGTGATCTTGATATTCTGGCGGTTTCTTCGGGAGCACAAGACTTTAGCCACTACATGGAAGCACGAGTTGTGAGCTTTATCGAAAACACCGGCGACGTGTACAATCCGCAGTTCGCGGAGGCACGCAAGATTCTGGATATCGGCGGATACGACACTCCGGAGTTCGGCTTCATCCAATTCCCGGACCTTGACGGCGACGGCGACTCCGACATTGTCGGGCATGTCAATTATTACTATGACTACGCAGCAGTATTCTACGCAGAGAACGCCTCAATAGGCGAATAGTAGTTACAAGGGCCGGCACCTCGCTATTGCCGGCCCCGCGCTCCTTCGGGTAATGGCAGTCGGTCTCCCACCATCACGCTACGCACACGAGCATTTCGAACACGCCGTAGCGCGTGCGCGCCGCGATAATCCCTTCTACCGCCGGTGGATCGCGCAGCCGGAAGCGCCGCCGATCCTTGACCGCGCGACCTACCTCGCTCACAATGATGAGATTCTCAATGGATATCCGGTGACAGTGCGAACGTCCGGATCCACCGGCGTGCCCGTAAAGATCTCCCACTCGCAGAGCCTCACCAGAATGATGGAACGGGACAACGCACGGTTCGCTCAGCTCCTCGGGGGACTACTCCCCCGCGCCGTCATTGCCCATGTGCACGCGGACCCGGCCCCGCCGGATCGGCTTAGCATTGAAGCTCCCATCGACCAGCAGCTTGCTTTTCTGGAACGGCGGCGGCAGGAAGTGGGCGTACAGGCAATCACGACCTATCCCAGCAATGCGGAACGGCTCGCTGATGCGGTGATTGATCGGGGTCTCGACATGTCTCACGTCGTCCGATTCGGCATGTTCTCCGAGACTGTGGAAGACCGACACCTTGAGGTCGTGAAACGAGCATTTCCGAACGCCCGGATTTGGACAAGCTACAGCTCCAGAGAGTTCGGCATGATCGCCTTTCGCTGTCCGTACGAACAGGAGCACCACCACATAGTTGCGCACCGACTCGGCGTAGAGCTGGTACGGGACGACGGGACACCAACTGAGATCGGAGAACGCGGTCGCGTTCTCATTACGGACTATTTCAACACCCAGTCTCCCTTTATCCGTTACGAGATTGGCGACTTCGCGGTGCGAGAGCCCTGCCCCTGCGGCAAGATCAAGCTTCCCGCCTTTCGACGCATCGACGGGAAGATCCGCGAGGCGCTCCTCCTGCGCAGCGGCGAGCGCCTCCACTTTGCAGGCCTGTCGGCCACGTTGCGGGATCTTCCCGGCATGGAGCGCTACCAAGTCGTTCAGCACGCGCTTGAGCACTTCAAGGTGAGACTGATCTCGAAAGTGCGTCAGCATGACGGCGTGCGAGCTGCATTCCGCAAGCATTTGGGCTATCTCCCGGGCCACATAGACATTGAGTATATGGATGATATTCCACTTGGCCCGAGCGGGAAGTTTCACGCATCCATCAGTGAGATCTAAGTAGCATAAGGGGCGAATACGGCTCGGCGCGCAGGACCTGGCGCGCTTCGTGCGGCTAATTGGAGGTCCTTCGCGACGACAATACTCCGGCAGCCGTCGGCGAGGTTGGCCGGGTGGTTATCACCGACTATTTTAACGACCGTTGTCCGCTGATTCGATACGAGCTAGGTGACTACGTGGTTCGCGAACCATGTCCCTGCGGGCAAATCAAGCTTCCCGGAATGCGCCGTTACCAAGTTATCCAGCACTCAGTTGAGCGCTTCACGGTGAAGGTGATCTCCGATCAAACTATAGATGCAGACATCACGCAGGCTATTCGCAAGCACTTCGGCTACGTGCCGCAGCGGCTTACCATTCGCTACGTAGACGATATTCCCCTCGGTCCGAACGGCAAGTTCTTCGCAACAATCAGCGAGGTATGACCTTTGTCGCCCCGGGGACTACGGCGCTTGCTGTGGGGTCTGCTGACCCGCACTCTGCTCCTCCCGCGGCCGCGCCCAGTAGGTCTTGTCGGGGATCGTTACGGCGTGGGACTTGATATCGCCTTCCAAGCTCACAATCCCGGGGCGGAGAAACGAGGGTATCACCGAGACGTCAAAGATCTCATCGACCGTCTGGCCATAGCGAATCTGACCAACCAGCGCTCCAGTAGGCTCATGGACAATGGCCACGCCGGAGAATGTGGCCTTTTCCGCAATCGGCAAACTTCTAAATACCGATGAGTTCTGACGGAGCTTGCTGAAACCAACAAAGAGATAGTCCCGGTAGTACTCCATGCCGCGGACAAAACCGCCGAGGTCCTGGACCACCTCGTACGTACCGGCGCTGGGGTCGACCCGCACCAACTGGCCGGTGGCGGACAGGAGCATGTAGAGCTTGTCACCGACCATGCGCGGCGTGTGTGGCATCTGAAGATCGCTCATGATGACTTCATTGGACTCAACATCAACAAGCACACCGCCTCCGGGAATGGTTTTCCTCCATCCCTCGGCTTCGTCCGTAGTCGACAAACACGTGACGTACTTCGGTCGACCGTTCTGCATTGCCACGCCGTTGAGGTGGCAGCGGTCCTGCGGGACAATCTCAGAGACGAATGGCGGAGTCCACTTGGGCAGGAAGCTATACTGATGAGAAAGCGTTGCCAGGCAGCCGAAGCGCGTGTTCACCGCCCAGATCTCGTTGGTGTCAGGCGCCCAATTCAGTCCATGGCAGTCAATCCTGCCCGTGTAATAGGTTGCGCGCGGCGCGTACAAGCCATCGTAGGTATTCGGCTGCTTGGGGTAGTTCGGAGCCAAGCGTGGATCGTTGGCGTACACCTCGACGGTATCCAGCGTCGCCACCGCGAGATTCGGACCGTGCATGCCGATGGCCATGGCACGGGAGAAGGTCCGGGGAAGCTGAATGAGCCGATTGTCATCCGGAGCACTGAGAAAGACCAGCTTACCCGCCTGATAGGTTGAGAGTGCCAGACTGCAGTTCAGCTTCCGCAATAGCTCGGGAATAGCGGGACTGAAGGAGAGCTGGAAGGGAGCCGGACCCGATTGTGCGTCACCACTCTGTGCAGCTTCGGTCGACTGAGCTTCCTCGGTCCATTGTTCCGGCGAATACTCGTACTCATCAGGCATATAACCCTCCATGTTTCAACACAGCAGCGTTCATCGTTACGCGCACTCTGTCAAGCGCGACACTCAACTATTCCCACAAACGCTCCCCCCACCCCCTCAATCACGCGCTCGAGCTTCCAGCCTGCCGACTCCACGAGCTCACGCATCTCAGTCTGCGACACCAGCAGGTAATCGAACCACGGGCCGACAATGCGCTCGTAGCGGATGCGGATGCGGAGCTGTCCCGGCATCCGGCCGGCGGCGCGGTTGCGCTCGTGGTACTGGAGGTGGTCGGGGTTGGTGGTGGCGGTGGGATCCATGCTCTCGGCAAGGATGCGCGCGCCCGGGTTGGAGAGCTCCCGGAAGCGGCGGAGGAGGGTGCGGCAGGTTTCGGCATCATGAAAGAGGCCGAAATTGTTGCCGAGCATGAGAAAGGTATCGAAGCGGCCCCAAGATGGATCGATGTCTTCAATCGAGGCGAGGCGCGCCTCGTCGAGGCCCCGAAGGTGGCACACCTTGACGGCGCCGGGGGAGCTGTCCATGGGCACGACCTCATGGCCGCGGGACTTCAGGTAGAGGCTGTGGCGCCCCGCCCCGCAGCCGAGGTCCAGGACCCGCCCCTGCGCCTGAGTTAGGGCCTCCCGCTCGTAGTGCGGCCAGCGCTCGAAGGGGCTGAAATAGCGCTGCGGTCCCCTGGACAGGCCGATGTAGCCGTCATCCCGCTCGACAATCTCGAAGGGTGTGGCGCCGGGACGGTCGGATGGCGCGTCGTAATAGGCGCGGATCTCCGCGCCGTAGGCGTCTTGGCTGCGCGGCACAACGGGCATGGTGCCGTCAGCCTACCCCACTCCGCCTCAGGCGGCAACGTCAACGCGGGAGCCCGGCGGCGGGGCCGGCCCGTCCCTGCCTGGGAATATCGCGCCGGGGTCGGCGAGCCCGGCGCCGGCGTTTTCCCCAATGGCACCGGGGTCTTCACCGCGCGCCGCGCGCTCGGCGCCAGCCCCGCCCTGCTGCTCCTCGATCTTCTGCTGCGCCTCCTGCTCCAGGCGGTAGGCCTTGGCGGCGACGCGCATGTCGGCGCTCGAGGGTTGGCCGGGGGCGTTGGCGGCGCGGCGGATAGCGCGCATCTTGCGCACGGTGGCTTCGGGGTTGCCGGGAATGGGGCTCAAGTCGACGCCGACGCTGCCGCCCACGGCGTAGCGCTGCCCGTCGGGACCAATCATGTAGCTGTAGGAGGCGCCGGTGGTGGCGTAGGGCCCGGCAGCCGCCAGGTGGGCCGCCTCGTGCGCGCGGACTTGGGCGTCCACCCCGCGGAGGCGGCGCTCGTAGTTTCCTTCGGCGACCCGCCGGCCGTGCTCGGCCCGAGCCTCCTCACGGGACTGCCAGTAGTCCGTTGGCGGCGGGAGGGGCTCCGGGAGCGCGCTTCGGCCCCTGGGAAGCTCATGCATCCAGAGTGGGATAGCCTGCGTATCTGGAGGGGTGACCGTCGACATCGACCTTCCCTATGAAGCGCGCGCCGCCCACGGATCACGGCGGCGCCCCGGGTGCCGGCGCGCAACCGCGGGCGGCGCTGGAGCCTTTATACCCCCGGCGCAACGAGCACCAGCAATCCCGCCGTCAGGACAGTGCCCAGAATTCCACCAGCCACGACCTGCGCGACCGTGTGGCGCTGCAGCACGACCCGGGCAATGCCAATGACGGCAACCAGGAAAAAGGCGGGCAGGACCCACCATCCAAATGCAAAGCTGAGGGCGACCACGGGTCCCGCTACCCCAACCGCGTGCATGCTGATTTTCCACCACAGGGTTATGAACGCGACTAGCAGCGTGCTGACGCCGTAGGCGAGCATGAGGCCGCTCACGAGGACTGGAGCGCCAACGCGTTCCAACAAGGCGAAGCCCACTGCGTAGCTCACAATCACCAAAAGAAGGGGCACGAGCCGCTTGGTTCGATCAGTGACATCCATTGAGTCGATGATGCCGCGATGCGCCAGGTAGACGACCGCCGCCAAGGGGAGCGCGCTTGCAAATACAATGGCGACCGAGAGGCCGAGCACGACACTGACCGGGGCGGTCGTTGCCGGGTCAGCTTCGGACATGTAGAGCAGCAGGAAGGCGACCGGCGGCAAGGTGAAGGGGTGCAGGATTCCCGACGCCACCGCAGCCCAGCGCGGACCGCCCTCCTGCAAGGTGAGGTGAGACCCGTATGACTGCGTGTCGACCTTTGCGTGTTCTGCGTTCGACATACTTCGACCACTCCCCGAGGGGGTAGGATACTCAAGAATCGGTCGGAGCACCAAGGGGTCCCGGATCTCAGCTGCGAGCCGGGAGGGGCCGGCGGCTCGAACGCCGCAACCGGGCCGCCAACCGTGCACCGCGCCGCTCGGCATGCGCCTCGAGGCGCTCGCGTCGGTCGGCAAAGTGTTCACGGCCGCCGACCACCAAAATGAATCCAAGTGCGCCGCGTTTTCGCGGTCTCGGAAAGCGTCCGGCAAAGCTCTCGAAGGCGGTAACGTTACGGTCGAACAGCAGCTTGAGCGGGGCCGGCATGTTGCCCCAGTATGTCGGAGTACCGACAACGAGGACCTCTGCCCTGCGAAGGCTTTCTCCGACGCGGTGACCGTCATCCCGAGGGAGTGCGCACTCCTCCTCGGGGCGGCACGCCATACACCCGCGGCACGCCTTTATGTTGAGGCGCTGTACGTCCACCCACTCGACAACGTGTTCCTCCTCGAGGGGGTGCACCAAGGCCCGCAATAGACTGGCGGTCATGCCCTGGCTGTGGGGACTTCCATTCAATACGACAATGTGCACGACCCGCCCTGCATACCGCAAAGTGGCTGTCACTGCAAGTGCCTTCACGGACCTTTTCACCAACAGCCGGGGCACAGTAGCATATATAGCTCATGAATCGAATTCTGATTACCGGCTTCGAGCCCTTCGGCTCCCTGGATGAAAACGTATCCGCGACAATCGCCCGTCGCGTCGAAGCCCCGGCGGATTGCGAGCTCCGTGCCGTGGTTCTCCCGGTTAGCTTCGCCGCAGTATGGCAACCAGCTGTGAAAGCCATCCAGGAGTTCCAGCCGGACGTGGTTCTGGCCTTGGGAGTGGCGGAGGACCGCAGCGTCATTACCCCGGAGCTCGTTGCAATCAACCACATGGATGCGCGGATTCCCGACAACCAGGGGTGGCAACCCAGACAATTACAAATCGCGGACCAGGGACCCGCTGCATACTTCTCCACGCTCCCGGTACACGCAATGGTTGAGCAACTGTGCCAAGCCGGCCACCCCGCGGCGGTCTCCTACAGCGCCGGCGCCTTCGTATGTAACTACCTCATGTACCGAACACTGCACTACCTAGACGAAGCCGGACGCGTAGCGGCGCCGGGCGATGAGCAGGGGGGCACCGCCCAGACCGGCCCCGCGCCCGGCGAACCCGCCCCCTCGGCGTCCCCTCCCGGCATACCTCGCGCTGGCTTCGTGCACCTCCCCGTCTCGGCCCCGGCCGGCGGTGCCGAGACGCTCCTTGAAGCAACATACGTAATGCTTGATACCGTCCGCGGCGTCACCTGAACGGAGGGTGCGCCCTGCCGGGCGCACCACAAAAAAGCTTCGCTCGTACGAGCGGGGCTTCATGGCATACGCGCTGCGGGCGGCCCGTGGCCGCTGCGTGCGCGCGGCGTACAGCCCTTAGCCC
>CAYPTH010000096.1:0-11512 GCA_964413635.1 uncultured Spirochaetaceae bacterium | reverse complement strand
CCGCCTTCACGGCAAACCTCCGGCCGACCCGACTCCGGGTCGGCCGGGCTGTTGTTTAGCTGCCGTTGGTGCCGGCGCCGGCCCCCACGGTCTCGTCGGACGTCTCCTCATCGATCTGCTGCAGGAGCGAGTTGAGCTCTTCCAAGCTGTTTCCGGCGGCGCCGAAGTTATTATTGGCGAGGTTCTGTTTGTACTGCGTGAAGGCCGACACGGCGTCGTTGATGAGTTGTCGCATCTGCTCGCTCATGACGGGGGCGCTTGGTGCCGCCTCCGCGGCACCCGGCTGTGCCGCAGCTGCCTGCGCGTCCTCGGGGAGGCTCGCGGCGAAGCGCCGGCCTACCAGACGCTCGAGGGCGAGCTCGAAGCGCTCCGCCCAGACCACGCTGTCCTGGTCCGCCATGGCCACACGCTTGACCTCCGGAAGACTCGCGCCCTCCGCCTGAAGGAAGATCGGCTCCACGAAGAGTACGGAGAGATCGTCATCGTCGAAGAGCGGTATGGTCAGGAGATTGCCCCGGATCACATCCGAGCCGCGCTGACTCCAGAGGCTGAGCTGCTGAGACATCTCGGAGTCTTGGTCGATCCGCGCCTCGATCTGGCGCGGCCCGAGAACCTCGACGCCCTTCGGAAAGGTGAACGCCGTAATCTTCCCGTAATTGGGAACGTCGCTTCTCCCGGCCATCCAGGCGTTTATGACGTTCTTGTCCTTCGGCGTGAACGGCAGCATGGCCACAAACTCAGGCTCGTCCCCGCCCGGCAGCTGCAACATGATGTAGTAGGGCTCGACGGACTGGAAGTTCTCGCGATACCGCTCGGTTGCAAACTGCCATACGTCCTCACGCTGGTAGAAGACGTCCACGTCCTGCATGTGATAGGTGCTGTACACCTCCGCCTGTGCGGTCATGTAGTCCACGGGGTAGCGTATATGCTCTTTCAGATGGTCGGGCATGGCATCGAAGGGGCGAAAGAGGCCGGGAAAGACGTCCTGATAAGTGTCGATGATGACGTCCTCGGGATCCATGACGTAGAACTGCACCGTGCCGTCGTATGCATCGACGACCGCCTTCACGGAGTTTCTGATGTAGTTGAGCCCGGTGAAGCTCCGAATCGAGCCTTGGTAGCGCTCCGAATAGGGATAGTTCCGAGCCGTCGTGTATGCATCAATAATATATTTGACGCGTCCGTCCTCGCTTATGACCGGATAGGGATCGCGATCGAAGGTGAGGAAGGGGGCGAGCTTCCGAACTCGGTCGACAATGTTTCGATCGAACATGATGCGGGAGTCCTCGTCAAAGTAGCTCGAGAAGAGTTGCCGGTGGGCGTCGTACTTCCAGGCGTACATGAACCGGCGAAGAGGAGAACCAATCTCGACACCGCCGGCGCCCTGGTACGTCGTATAGACGTTCTCATCGCCCGAGGGATAGTCGAACTCTTCCTCATCGGTCTTGACGTAGACGTGATCGTTCGTACGCTCGCCGTAGTAGATCTCAGGCCGCGTCACGTCGAGGGAAATCGACGACTCCGGCGGGATGTTCTTGATCAAGAGATTCGGCCCCCCCTGCGGCAGGAACTCGTGAACCGACAGCAGAGCCAAACCATACCCGTGGGTAAACTTCAAGTGGCGACTGACCCAGGTCTGGGAGCTGGGGTCGAGCTGCGACTTCTCCATCTCGCGTACGCTCAGCATGACCTGCGTCTCTTCGCCATCGATCTCGTATCGGTCGATGTCTACATCGTGAAACTGGTAGTAGAGACGGATCTCCTGCTGCTGCTGCAGGTTGTCGCGGAGGGCCCCCGGATCCCAGAGGCGGACGTTGTTCAGCGTCGCCTCATTCTTCTGCAGGACCTCCGGAGTAATGTCGCGCCTCACCTGCATCTGCTCCGACGTGACCGTTTCCTCGTCTATGTTGAAGGCGCGCCGGGTGAAGTTGATGTTATGCTCAATGTAGGGCGCCTCCAAAGTGATCTGGTTTGGATCCACCACGAAGTTCGCAAAGCCCGCCGGCACAATGGAGTTGGCCGTGAAGAGGACCACCACAACCGCTATGGGAATCCAGACGGTGCGTTTGGTTGCGGCAATGGCGCCACTGTCGTCTCGTTGGATTCCCAGGAGTCGACGCCCGAAACCGGGCCTCACGACGCTCCAGAAAGAGACCACCGCCGCTGCCAGGTAGATACCCATGGTGATGTAGTAGGCGTACTGCCGGACGTTGACGTCCATCCATCCGGCGCCGGTTACGACGCCCTGGGTGCTGAATAGAAGCTCATAGATGCCCAGGTATGCGTTCCACGCCAGGACGAGAAAGAAGACTCCCAGGAGCGCGGTCAGGTGCCGCCGGATGGGTGCGTGGCGCAGGAGCTGATCCTGAAAGGCGCCCTCTCGTTGTCGTTGCGCAATCCCGGCTGATGCGGCCACGAGGGCGCCGATACCGGCCACGATAATCAGAAAGGTGAGCCATCCAACAATCGCCTGATAGAAGGCCAGGGAAAAGAGATAGTAGTTTGCGGGGCGCCCGAAAATCGGCTCGGTCACCGATGACTGCGCCTGGTTGAGATAGAGGAGAAGCTCTTCCCAAAACCCCGCGGCCCAAGAGCCCATGATCACCGCGAGAATGAATGCGCCACCTATCGGCACGATCCGATTGGCCTGGGCGCGAACGCTGCGGATGCCGTGGATGTAGTTCCACCCGAGAAAGGCGAATGCAATGACAAAGGCGCCGAGGAAGAGCCCAATCCTTGTCCAGATCTCAGTGGTGAATCTGCTTGCAAAGCCCAAGCTCTCATACCAGAAATACTCGGTGGCAATTCCAAAGAGCACGTTGATCACGATCAAAAGGACAACGCCGCCGCCGAGTATGGCAACGGATCGAATCATTGCGGCATTTGGGTTCTGCACCCGGTCCTTGGAAATTCCGCGAAGCGTTCGAATGAGCGGAATGGCGAAAAGGAGAATCCAAATGAGCGCCAATGCAGTAAACATGGGGTAACCTCCCGTGGGTCGCGACACAGTTCGGACTGTGTGTCTTGCCTAAATGCTACGGTTGATGGGTTAGGTGGGGAAATAGCCCAAAGGGATTACGCCCGTCGGCCGGCCTCAGCCGGCCGCCGCCGAACCCCGCTGCGGCGCGTTTGTCACCGGCGGCGCATCTTTGCATTCTATAGATAGAGGAGGACGAGATGATTGTCCAAAGCGCAGGATTCACCCACGAAGGCGAAATTCCGGCCAAGTACTCGTGCAAGGGGAAAAACGTCAGCCCGCCACTGCGGATCCAAGACGTACCGCCGACCGCACAGAGTCTGGCGCTTATCTGCGATGACCCCGACGCGCCTGGAAGAACCTTTCTCCACTGGCTCGTCTGGGACATTGATCCCGCGACGTCGGAGATACCGGAGGCAACCGAGCCCGGCACGCCGGGACGAAACGACTTCGGCAAATCGGGCTATGGTGGGCCGTGCCCACCCTCCGGCACGCACCGCTACTACTTCAAACTCTACGCATTGGACAGCAAGCTCGGCCTGCCCGAAGGCTCAATCCGCAGCGACGTGGAAGAAGCCATGGAGCGCCACGTCCTTGCCGAATCGCAGCTCATGGGGACCTTTCCGGCCTGAGCGCCGATCCGGCAACTCGCGCGCGCAAGGCGCTCACGTGCGGGTTGTCGGCGTATTCTCCCGGAATCTGCGCCACATGAAATCTCGCACGCTCCGTTTGGCCCCGCTCCAGCTCCACCATGGTCAGGGCGTAGCGTGCCACGAGGTTGCCGGGAGCAACGGAAACCACGCGAAGCGCGATATCGCGCGCCTCGTCATTGTCTCCGTCGAGAATCGCCTCCGCAATGGCTTGCATGGCCCATTCGATGCTCGGCAGCCGCACGTATACAACCTGAGATCGATTGAGAAAGCTCAGCTCCCGCTCTACCGTCAGATAGCCGTCTCTGCTCACGCGAATCCGATGTGTTCCCGCTCGAACTCCGGATATCAAGAAGCGACCGCGTGCATCGGTGGTGATTGGCTCCGATTCGTCGAGCCGCACCGAGGCGCCTGCAACCGACGACCTGCCGGCGCCGCTTATCTCCAGTGCGTAGACGGCGCCGGCAAGGTCTGCTTTCCGAAATGATCCGACGTACTGATGGCTGGTCCGGCAGCTCATCAGCATCCCCAGCAGTCCGAGCAGAAGGGCAAGCGTGGCCACCGCCTGAGCCCGCTGCCACCTCCCGGCGCGGGCAATCCCGGCCCTTTGCCTACTCATGAGGCACCTCCCTATCACCCACGGTCACAACCCGCCGCGTCTCGCGGTCTATGAAGTACCAAACCCGCGCTCCCTCCGCGGATCGCCCCGCCCCGGCAAAGGCGAAGCGCGCCTCCGGAGGCGCCGGCCGGGCGGGGACCGTCTGGTGAGGCGCGGGGCGGGCGGGCGCCGGCGCGGCTTCTTCCGGGTCCGGGACGGGCTTCGCCTCGGGGACGCGCTTCGCCTCCGAGATCGGCCCCGCAACGGCACTCTCAACGGCCGCTCTCGCTTGATTCGGCACCCGCGGCGCGACGGTCTCGGAAGGCCCGGACGGCTCAGACGCCGCTGACGACATGAGGGGAATCCAGATGACAGGGAGCGCGGTGGCGGTGAAAAGACCGATGCGAACACCGCGCAGCAGTCGACGCCGCGGACTTTCGAAGTCCACGCCCAGCGGGACCCTCCTGCCCGTCGAAAGACCGGAAAGCGTGATGCGCTCCGCCTGCGGCCAGATTGATGCAGCTGCGTCGCCATCCGGTCCCACGCTGAGAACGAGGGGGCTCTCTCCCACTCCCGCCGACGATCGCTGCGCGACGAAGGCGCGAATAGCGGCGTCTCGGGCGGACGGATCACGAGGCAGGAGATCTGAGCGAACATCCTCCACCCGGTCACCGGCACGGAGAACCAAGCTGAGCCAGGTTGCCGCAACAATGAGCACGGACTGCCTTCGTGGCAGGATTCCGGCGCGAGTCAGCGTCTCGATCAAAGTCACCGGAGCAATCAACTGCGAGCCGGGCCGAGCACGGCGATACTCACGGAGTGTCTCGACTCGCGACAGGACGGCGCTGCGCGCCCCTCCTCCATGGCGACGCACGCGCACCACCACCTTCCCGGCCCCCGGGAAGTTGGCTGCAGCCCCGGCGGCGTAGACCTCCCGTCGCGGCCGGCCGACGGCTGCATGAAACTCGACATCCGGCCCACACATACACAGCACCTCCCGCATCCTCCCCCGCCGTGCCGGCGGGCGACCACCCGCCGGCACGGCGCCGACCTCATGGACGCGCAGCGTCCCATCTTCCCGCTCAGAAAGGAGCAGTCGCACCATCCCCCCCTTCCACGCCTCCGCGGATCTTCGCCTCGGCACGAGCTTGGACCCGGGCCTCAATCCGTATCGCCACGGCTGCCAACCGGGCGTAGGCCGCCGTCTCACGAGCGATGGCATCGATCATGTGGCCTGCACCAACCGCAGCCAACAGTGCGCACAACACGAGCAGATACTTCACGGAGCCTCCCAAGAGACCACGTCCCGGGCGGTCCCGGACCCGCCGGGCAGCCCGTCGGCGCCGAGAGAGCGGATCTCGTAGGGCAGACCGTTGCTACCCGGTACACGATACTCGTACGGCGTACCCCAGGGGTCCACGCCGATCTCTCGTGTGAGGTAGGGCCCCGCCCACTCCTGCGGAACCGGCGCCAGCACCGGTTGTTGCCAGAGCGCCTCGAGACCCTGCCCCTCCGTCGGATAGGTGCCGCAGTCCACGGCGTAGCTCTCGAGAGCCAAGGTAAAGCCGGCAATCTGTGCCCTGGCAACGGCAACCCGTGCGCGGCTCAGCTGGCCCACAGCCACAACCCCAACCGTTCCCGAGAGGATGAGCACAATGGAGATGACCACGATGGTCTCCAGAAAGGTCCACCCGCCGTCACGCGAGTCATCCATACAAGCCTCCTTAGCCACCACCTGCAAATGCCGTCAACGCCGGGACAACAACGACCAGGGCGAACCACAGGACCGCGGCCCCGAGCAATAGCGTCGTGACCGCCGCCACAATGCGGGGCGCCGCCTCCCACGCGGCGGTGCGCCGCGCATCCAGGGCCCGTGCAATGGCCTCGAGGGCAATCTCGAGGTCCCCGGCACCCTCGGCTACATCAAGCCGTTCGGCGAGCTCCGCCGGGAGCACTCCGCCGGCGCGCATGACCGGCGCAATCGCCTCTCCCGTGGCACCACGACGGCGGAGCTCCCGTGCCACAGCCCCTGCCGGCAACAATCCGGCCCGGCCGGCAAGGTGGAGAGCCTCGCCAAGATCGCCCCCGGCGGAGAGGGTGAGGCGGATGACCGTCACCATGGCGGCTGTTCCCGGGAGCAGCCCCGAGAGCGCTGCGCGAATACGCCGCGGCAGGAGGGGAACACCCCCGGCGCGGGGAAGGGCAAACCGTGCCGCAACGACCACCCCCGCGCCGAGGAGCACTCCGCCCCCAACAAGGAAGGGCAAGCTCCGCGCCGCGCGTATCGCGCGGTCGAGCCCCGCCGCTTCGGAACGCGTGACGGTTTCCGCGGCGGAGGCGAGCGGCGGCAAGAGGATCTCCGCCGCCAGAAGCGCGGCGGCGCAGAGCGCGCAGAGAACCGCGCCCGCGTAGGCGAGCGTGAATCCGATTCGGCCGAAGGTGCGCCGCGCCCTGTCTGCGTTCTCCGCAAGCGCCTCGAGAGTCGTGGCCAGGCTCAATGCCTCACCGTCGTGACCGCTCCCGTCGGCCGCGGAGATGACCGCGAGCTCCCACCTTGGGAAGGTGGCGGGGAATACGTCCTCGAGGGCGTGGGCGAGATCCGTCCCCTCGGCCAGACGGCCCTCCAAGCCCGCTGCCTCGGCAGAGCCGCCACGCCACAGCTGCGCCGCCGCCTCCGCAGGTTCCGCGCCCAGACGGAGCGATGCGGCAAGACTGCGATAGAGCGTCTCACGTCTCACGGCGGGCCCCTTCCCAGTCGACCAACCCCGCCGCAACGAGGCGCCGGGCATCGAGCTCAATCTCTCTGGTGCACCACCTTCGCCCGGCAAGCGTCGTGGTGGAGTCACCGTCGGTCGCCAGGAGTGCATCCGCGGGATCAGCCATGACGCCGGCAACGGGGAGACGGCCCGGTCGGGGCGCCTCCCTGAGCACTCCATTGGGCGGTCCGGCGCCTCGGCCGGCGGCGCGCCTGAGCAGGCGCTGCGAGAGCACGCCGCACAGGGCGGAGGCGAGCTCGGATTCCGGACAGCCCAGGTTCATTAGTCGAAGGACGGAGGTGTGGACCGTAGCGGTGTGCATGCTCGCCAGAACCAGGTGCCCCGTCAGTGCCGCGCGCACCGCCAGCGTCGCGGTCTCGGCGTCGCGAACCTCGCCCACCAGCAAGACGTCCGGATCGTGTCGGAGCGCCTTGGTCAGGAGCACATCGAAGTCGAGCTTGAGTGCGCGGTTGGTCTGGAGCTGCAGCGCCCCGGGAAGCTCGTACTCCACGGGGTCCTCAATCGTTACGATGCGGCGCCGGCCGGCAACAATCAGGCGCGCCATGGCGTGGAGCGTCGTGGTCTTCCCGCTGCCGGTCGGTCCGGTGACCAGGAAGAGACCGTCCCTGCGGGCGGTGATGCGTCGGAGGAACCCTTCGGTGTCGGGGCCGAAGCCGAGCTCCTCCATGCGCATTCCGCCGCGGGCAACGCCGAGAAGCCGAAGGGCAACACTCTCCCCGTGCATCCCGGGAAGGAGGGAAAGCCGAAGCTCGTAGCTTGTTCCGCCGATGGCCCGCTCGAACCGCCCTTCCTGGGGACGGCGGCGCTGCGCGGCGTTTCCTCGTGCGAGCGCCTTCAGCCGTGCCGACATGCGCTCGGCGAGTTGTCGCGAAACGCGGCGTCGCAGAATTAGCGCGCCGTCGACCCGAAGCCAAATTGCCGCATCCGTGGGGCCGGGTACCAGATGCACGTCCGAGGCCTTCGCGGCCACTGCATCCTCGAGGGCGCTTCGCAGAAGCGCCTCCCCCGCTCCACCGGCGCCTCGCTCCGCAAGCGGTGCGCCTGCGTCGCCATCGCTCTCCGATCCGAGACCTCGGTGGGTTTCGGCCTGCAGACGGCGCGTCGCAATGTACTCGTAGAGGTCTTCAGGAACCATGGCGACGAGCCGCGGCTCCGTGCCGTGCAGCTGTCGCAGACGGGCCCGAAGATAGCGCGGAACCGGGTCACAGGCACCGACTACCGGCGTCTTCGAGTCGGAGGCCGGTTCCGAGGCCAGACGTATCGCGCGGTGCCGCTCAATGAAGGGGAGCGGATACTGTCCTTCGGACTCGGAAAGCGGTGTATGAGATTCGACTACCCGACTATTCACGAGTCCCCTCCGCCATGCCTTCGATCAGCTCTTCCGGCGACGGCGGCTCCTGCCGCTCGAGCACGTGCGGGACCAGGTACACGACGAGCTCGGACTCCTCCATGGAGGAGCGCACGCCGCGAAACAGCCAGCCGAGAATCGGGATGTCTCCGAGGAGTGGAACCTTGCGCACGCTCTTCGTCCGGTCCCGGAGGAGAAAGCTTCCCACGACCACGGGTTCCCCCGACTCAGCCCGGAGGGAGCTCGAGACCACGCGCTCCGACGTGGCCGGCGGGTTTCCGGCGCCGTCGCTCACATCGTGGCCGCGCTTGGAGACGGTGGCGGCAATGGCAAGGGCAATTTCGCCGGTCTCGGTCACGGCGCCATCGATATCGATGAAGAGGCCTGAGGTAATTTCCCGTGTTACGCCGACACGCCCTCCTTCCTCCTCGGTGTCGGTCGGCAGGTCCCGGTAGCGATAGGTCTCGGTGTTACGGAAGGAGACCGGCGTTCCGGAAACCGCCGTCACGGAGGTGTCGGCGAGGACCTGCGCCTCGTTGTTGCTCAGGGCGCTGCTCAGAGAGAGGGCGAAGCGGTGGCCGAAGAGGGAGACAATGTCCGCGCTAATCGAGAGTAGGTCCCCGAGCCGCCCGAGGATGAGCGCCGTATCCATCGGCTCCAGTTGAAAGCTCTCCAGGGCCAAGCGGTAGTCTACGCTCTTCCCCTCCTGGTACTGGACAATGAATAGGTCGTAGCGAATCTGCGGCGCCTCTACGTCGATCATGCGGATCAGCTCTCGTAAGCGCGGCTCGACGGCCGGCGGCCCGGTGAAGAGGAAGAGACCGGGCTCCGCGGTCGGGTGGATGTAGCGCCGGGGAACGGAGGCGGGGAGCGAGTCGATGAGCTCCTCCACGCTTCGGTGGTTGAGCCGCATGGGCACGGCCGCAGGCGCACGGTCCGCCGCCGCGATGAGCTCCGTCACGCGCCGTGACTGTGCCTGCGTAAGCGGCAGCAGGATCGTGTTGGTCTCCTCAATGATGAGGGCGCCGTTGCGCGTGAGCTCTCGCGGCAGGGACTGGAGCATCTCCTGCGCGTCCGCGTAGACCAGCTCGTAGCGGTGATACGAGACGCCCGCAGGCGCCCGATCTACCAGCCGCACGAACTCGAGAATCGGTCTGAGCGCAACGGCGCTGCCCGTGACGCGGAGGGCGTTCTGAGGCGCGACGACCGAGACCGTGAGCCCCTGCGCAATCTCCGGCGGTAGCGCGTCGTAGGTGGTCTGGGCGTCCGCGTGCTCGAGGTGAAGAAGTACCGTCGTGGCTAGGAGTGCCGCGGCGCTTGCCCCACCGGCTCCTCGCGACCGGTCAATGAGCACCCATCTTCCCCCGCTCCGCACGGCCTGCACGCCCGCCGCAAGGGTCAGCGCCTCGACGGCCTCATTCAGGGAGACGCCGCTGAGGCGAAGCTCGCCGACCCTCGGCGTGCCGCCCATGAGGTTGAGGTAGTCGGTCCGGGAGCCCGCGAAGAGCTCCCGCAGTACCGATAGAAGGTCCGCGTTGCGTACACGGAGATCGTAGGCGCCGTCCTCTTCGTGAATGTCGAGGACCTCTTCTCCCTCGCCGCCGTTCATTCCGCGGTGTTGCTCGGCTGCGGAGACGGAGCGCACGACGTAGCCGGCACCGGCAGCCCGCACCTCTACCGCCGGCAACGCCGCCACCAAGGCGTCGAGGAGCTCGGGAAGCGTCAGGGATTCGGCGTGGATACTCGCACGCCGCCCCGCCATCCCCGACTGGGTGACCGGCACCGCCGTCGCCTCGTCGACTGCCTGCACCAGTGTGTGGAGAGGCACGTCCCGCGCTTCAACCGAGAGGCGTCCGTCGGGCTGCGCTTGCAGGCGAATCCGGGAGACGTGGATGGTACCCTCCCGCTCCTCGATATGGAGGTCCTGACTCGAGGCGAAGGCGGCCAAGGCGTCCTGGAAACTCCGGTTGCGGAAGTAGTAGGAGGCGGTACCGGTAACGGTTGCATCCGCCAGCACGGTCTTCCCCACGGCGTGGCCGAGGACCAACAGAATGGTCGAGACCGGCTCGTCGCGGAACTCCATTTCCGGAATGGTCTCGGCCGAGAGACGCGCCGCGGCAAGGAGGAGGAGGGCCACGGCTGCAACAACGCGACGCCGTCGGGCCGCTTGGATCACGCATCGCTCAGCCATGCAGGCCTCCCGCCACCGCGGTGCCGGCGGCAAGGGCGTGGCCTAGAAGCAGGGCCGGACCGAAGGGCAGCGGCTGCAGAGGTCGACAAAGCGCCGGAGCCGCCGCCGCCACGCATCCAATACAGAGTGCGAGGTAGCCGAAGCGCGGACCAAGGGCCAGCCCGGTGAGCGCGGCGAGGCCCGGGTCCGCGCGACCGCCACCGCGCGTGGACACCCGCGCGCCAATGGCGAAGACCGCGTAGGCGCCGGCGCCCGATAGCCCACGGCCGAGGAGGAGCTCGAGGGCGGCGTGAGCGCCGCCGCTTCGCGTCCGGTCGATCCCGAGGATGAGTACCCCCAGGACGGCCGCGCAGAACCCACTCACCAGAAACTGTCGTGGTAGACGGAGCTCCGCGGCGTCCACGTGGACGGCGGGAATCAATGCGGCAAGGGGCAGAACGGCTGCCATCAAAACAGTTGGGCTGGGCACCTTCATTCTGCCACTTACCACTGCGGCACCGGCCCCACCGCTTCAAAGCGCCGCAGTTGCCGTACTACCCTCCAATCACTATGGCGGACGCCCAATCCTTCATTGTGGACCCGGACTGCGGCATCGATGATGCCATTGCCCTCATGATCCTCCTCTCGAGCCCTGAGGCGAGGCTGCTAGGCGTCACTACGGTGAGTGGAAACGTCGGTGTTGAGCAGGTGACCGAGAACGTCCGTCGGTGGGGGCGGCGCCTACGCTGAGCGGCTGCGCCGGATCGGCTCCCTGGAGGTTACGCGTTCAGCGTTTGGTGAATCTTCCGGGTGACCCCGTAGGCGACGCGGGCGCAGCAGCCCGGCGTTGCGAAGCACTCCGACATGCTGTGATACCGCATGCCGAGGGCTGCGACGATCCGGAGTTGCACCAACGCTTCGCAGCTGGGGAGTAATCATGCTGTACGCGGTGTCGGGAGGCGCCGGAGTCGCCTCGACAGATTCTGGAGTGG
>CAYPTH010000095.1:0-11796 GCA_964413635.1 uncultured Spirochaetaceae bacterium | reverse complement strand
GCCGCGGGGCGGTCGGGAGGTTTCCGGCCCAGCGTTGCCAGGACGCGCTCGCGAGACGACATGGTCTTCGACATGGCGTTCACTCCTTCGGTTGCTGCGGTGATGTCGGTCGCCGGCGGAGAAACGCCACGGCGAAACGAAAGACGTCCGTTACCTTCCAATCTTCAATCGGTTCAATGCGACGAATGACCAGAATGAAGCCAAGCACCGCGACCAGGATTATGCGGAAATAGGTGCGGTACACCGTCATACCTTCGAACCAGGTCGGAAGAATGTCCAGGAGGGCCGCACCAATTATCGAGCCCATGAGGCCGGCGGCGGCGCCTCCACCGATCTCCACCAGGAGTGACATGGGCACGCGGTCTTCGGGGCTCAAGCCGACCACGAAGTAGTGCTGCAGTCCGACAATGATCCCCGACTGAAACACACCGGTCGCGATGAAGACAATGGCCACGGCGACGAAGCTGAATGTCGCCGGCGCCATCGCCCAGAATCCGGCAACCAGCACGAAGCCGGAGGCGTAGATAATGATCATGGGGCGGGCGCCAATGCGGTCGGCAATCCGCCGATTCACCAGAGATGATGCGATCTGGCCGACCACCAGAAAGAGCGGGAAGATCAGTGCGAGGTAGTCGGGCACGCCGTAGCCGTTCTTAATCGTAATGACGGCGAAGGTGGTTACCGAGACGAAGGTCGCGAAGCCGGCGCACCAGGCGGCAAGGAGCCTGCGGTCGCGGGGACTTCGCCGCAGTGTTGCGACAACCCGGTATAGCGGTGTTGCGGCGGACACGCGTCCCGCTCCGCTCTCGGGGAGCCGGCGAATCATGGTGGCGGTGTAGACGCCAATGAGGATCGCGACACCCATGAGGAGTTGGTACACCGCAATAGAGTCGGTGACGCGCATGGTGATGATGGCTCCGCCCATTGCAACGAGGTAGACGAGGTTGAAGCGGAGGAAGTTACCGTAGATGTAGCGGCCTCTGTCCTCGCCAACGGCTAGTTCGGCCATGAGGGGGTTGAGGCTTACCTTTCCCATGCTCCCGAGGATCGCGAACAGGGTGCTTCCGGTCACAATCAGAAGGGCGCGAAGCTGTAGCAACTCGGGGCCGGGGAAAAACCCGGCGAGAAGCAGAAGCACCGCCGCCGCGTAGCGCCCCAGCGAGGTGAGCCACCACGCACTCGCCAAGCCTCTGCGTGCGACAATTGCTTTCCCGACGAGCATGAAGGGCATGGCTAGATGCATGACGGAGGCCAAGAAGGCCACCGTCGACTCGGCAAGGCCGTTCCGCAGCGAGTAGAGCACGAGGACGTGCTCCACGAGAAAGGCCACCGTCACCGCGTTGAGGGCTTGCACACGGCGGAAGAGCAATCGGCCGCGACGCACCTCAGCGGCGGGCAGGGCGAAACTCGTCACGTCCACCTCCCGGGACTGTATCCGAAAAGGCGGAAATCGGCGGGGCTCCCGCGGCCCCCGCGGCGCCGGAGGTCCTGGCAACAGACGCCGAGGAAAGTGCCCGTGAAGCCGCCGCCGGGGACACCTTCATCCGACAGGTCGGAGGCATCTAATACCGGTCCAACCGGCCGCCATTCGGCGGCCGGGGGACGTGGGTCGGCGACCTGCGTGTCGCTCGCCGGCGCGGCGTAGAACTGCAGCCGGCTGTGGTCGCCTTCGAGCCCGAGGAGCATCCGGACGGCGCCTTCCGGCGAAGAGCTTGCGCCGGGGGTGGGCGCCGCCTCCGCGGCTGGACTCCGCTCTCCCGCACCAATCGGAAATGCGAATCCCGCCGCCGTCTTGCTCAACACGGCGAGGCGGGCGGAACCGCTGTCGTCGCTTGTGACGTAGAGGTAGTGGTAGGCGCTCGTGTTGTAGTAGCAAATAAGGCCGGCGCTGTGCTTGGGGGAGTCCGGACGCATCTCGAGGAGGGTCCACGCCCTGCACTCGAAGTGCTCGCGGCGCCGCGCAACCATGCTCTGGCGAAAGCGTGACGACAGGGACTCACCGCCGTGGAGGCGGAGGTAGCCGGGGCGGGAGACGAGATCGCACCATGACGGTTCGGCGCCGCGTCGCAGCGTCTTGAGCTCCGGCGGCAGCACGGCGCCGTCGAAGATGCGCACGAGGGGCGCGCCTACGCGCGGGGAAATGGGCGCGCCGACGCGCGGGGAACTTGGCGCCGCGGGCTCCCGTCGCGCGCCGACATCCTCGACACTCGGCACCGAGACGTCCGGCCGCGGGGAGCGCCCGCCGGCGCGGAGGCGCGGCCAGTCATCATGGTGCCAGAGGATTTCCTGCATGGCCGTTTCCCGTCCGAGGATGCTGCGACGGTGCCCCTCCAAGAGCCGGCTTACCAAATGAACGAGGTACCAGTCTCCCTCCGGCGTCTCCACGAGATCGCCGTGACCGGCGCGTTGGAGCAGGGCGTCCGGGGTGTCGGCACTTGTCAGTATTGGGTTCTGCGGATGCACCTCGTATGGACCGTGGATATGCCGGCTCCTGGCGACGGTGACGGCGTGATCATAGAAGGTGCCCCCTTCGGCGGTAAGCAGGTAGTAGTAGCCGCCGCGGCGGTAGAGATGCGGCCCCTCCGTACACCCGAGCTCGGTACCGCGAAATATGAGACGGCCGGCTTCCCTCGGGTGGAGGGTGTCGGCATCGACCTCCTGAAGGATGATTCCGCCGAAGGGATTGAGCCCCGGGCGGTACTCCGCGTTGGTGACCACAAGCCATTTGCGGCCGTCGGCGTCGTGAAAGAGGGAAGGGTCGGCGCCGTAGGAGTTGAGGTGCACGGGATCGGACCACGGTCCCTCAATCGATTCGGCGGTCACCACGTAATTGTGCGTGTCGGAGAATATGGAGCCGTGGTGCTTCACATCCGTGAAGACCAGGTAGAATTGGCGTCCATCGTGGCTCAGACAGGGCGCCCAGACGCCGCCGGAGTCTGGATTGCCGACCATGTCGAGTTGGGACTGCCGGCTCAGTGGTCCGGGGAGGATCTCCCAGTGCAGCAAGTCGCGGGAGCGGTGGAGCTCGACTCCGGGGAACCACTCGAAGGTGCTCGTCGCAATAATGTATTCGTCCCCGTCGCGACCACGTACGCGCACAATCGAGGGATCGGGGCGAAATCCGGGGAGAATGGGATTGTGGGCCGTCACCGGCGAATCAACTCCGTCATTTCGCGGTGCCACTCGGTGTCGCGCCACATGCCGGGGAACTGGGGCCCGCAGAAGTTGCTGGTGGCAATTGCGGCCCATCTTCCCGTCTCCGCGCTCGTTGCGACTCCGTGGGCGCAGAGCTCCTTTACCCACGTCCAGTCAAACATGGGCCCATCCTTGTAGTCGACCAAAGCCCAGCACTCGCTCGTCACCAGGGGAAGCCCGGTCGCCTCCGACCAGGCCGCCGCGTCGTGGATCGCCTCGGTGAGGATGGACTGAAAGTGTGCGGGATTCCGGTAGTACAGCGTTCCCGCGTGCAGGGCGATCCGTTCCAAGCCGTCCGGATCGAAGGTCGTCGAGGTAACACCCAGGCGTTTGTAGAAGTTTGTTGCCTGACTCATCCAGATGTGCGGCTCCAGCAGGTCGAAATAGGAGAGGTCGATGTTTCTCCACCCGCGCAGATGGGAGGCAAAGGAAAAACAAAGCGGCAGCTCAGGAAATTCAGCGCGGACCGCGGCAATGCTCTCTCGCATCCACCGCTGGGAGTCTGGGCTTGTCCAGTCGGTGCCGTCCCCGGCGTCTCCGTCGAAGTAGGGCGCCCACATGTCAATCGGCCATTCATTGCACAGATCCACGTAGTAGATGAGGTCGAGGAAGCCCGCCTCCTTTAGATGTCGCAGTAGCACGAGCCACGTCTGCGCCAGGTCCGCGGGGCTCAGAATGCGGTGGCGCACCCGGCTTGTATCCTCGCGAAACCAGCTCGACAGGGCGACGTGGATTCCGAGGTCGCGGCAGGCGGACAGGAACTCGGTGAGTTGCGGCTCGAGGGTTGTGCGAAGGCGCGCCGGACTTCCCCACGTCTGCTGATTCCAGCACGGAATGAGCTCCCAGGTGGCGTTCGGGTCCGAGGCGAAGAGATGGGGAAACGGGTCCATGCGAACCACGTCGTAGCCGCGCTCCTTCAGCTCCGCAAGGACCGTGGAAACGTCTTCATAGCCTGCACCGGGCCATCGTCGTTCGAGCCAGGAAAAGTCCCACATGGCAATTGCGCGTCGGCGGCTGGTATCAAGTCGTGTTTCAGTCATGTCTCCTCCATTTCGGTGCGGACGTCACCGGACGGGCGGTAGGCAAGATCGGCAAACTCGAGGCGGCCGTCCACCACCGTGCACAGAAGCGACATGTAGGGGGCGAACTCCAGCGTCGTCTCCACTGTCGTTCCACCTACCGAAATCTCCAGGTCGCGCCGGACGGTTTCCCGCGTGAGAGATTGGCCATACTCCATGGGATACTCAATCTCCGATGCTTTGGGATGTGCGAAGAAGAAGGTGTATTCCTTGTTGCTGCGGCGACACCAGAACTCCGGGACATCAGGGCCGGTCACCATGGGGGTGAGCGTGTCGGGATCGGGCCGCTGCTCCATCATGGAGGGTTCCCGGCGGAGGGACGCGATGAGGCCCGGATAGTCGGGAGCGTGTCGAGTCCCCGGCTGCTGCGGGACCCGGGGCATGAAGATTTGCGCTCCCTGCCGCGCCAGCCGCGCAACATCGGCGAGTGCGGTGTGCTCCATGTACTCCACGTCAATGAGAATCGCCTTGACGGAGAGCTCACCGATCACGATTGCACCACCGTCGACGGTGGCATTCCGAAGGAAATGCTCGGACACCCACACCGGGCGGTAGCCTTGGAGCTCCCTGGGGAAGCGCGCGTAGTGCATCTCCCAGTGGAATGCGGCGCTCGGGCGACGCAGCTCATCCGGGAGCTCTCCAGCCATCATGCCGTCCTCGTGGGGAGAGTAGACGGCCAGCTGAGAGTGTGTCGTGCCACGCTTCATGGCCGCGGAGACCCGCTCCATGTAGGCGTTGAACTCCGGGAGCTCTGCGGCAAACCCGGCATCCGGTCCAACGTGGACCGTTGCATAAAACTCGTTCGATTCTCCCGGCGGATTGAAGGGCATGCCGTGCCAGATGACGTGATTCACGCCGTTTGCGAACAGTGCGTCTGCAAGGTATTTCAGGTCCGCCGCTTGTTCTTCCTTGAGGTGTGGGCCGCGATCGGGATAGGGAACCCATCCGTAGAGGCAGGTGAAGGCCTCGCTTGTGACCAGCTGTCTTCCGGTCAGGGCGGCTGCGGAGGCGGCGAAGGTCGAGAACTGCGGATCGAAGAGGAGCGCCTCGGACTCAGGGATATCCGCGGCAGCGTAGGCCGCAAGGAGATCCGTCGGCGCGCCGTGGGCCTGCACCCGCGAGAGCCCCCCGAGCTCGTGGCAAATCTCTGTGTAGGCCTCGTAGAACTCACGAAGCGCGTAGGCGGCGCGCATCCGGCGGTAGTCGTACTGCTCCTTGGGGTGGTCGGAGAGGACCGGCATGTAGGGACGAATGTCGTAGCCAAACTCGTTCTCGAAGGCGTCTCCGAATCCCCTTGTCCACAGACCCTCCGGGTCCACCTCCCAGGAGTCGCAAAACAGCGCCGATCGCTCTCCTTCGAGCGCCGGCGCCAGACCGGCGCCCATGGCCGCGGCATACTCCTCCAAGGCGCGACGATCCAGGTGGTCCATGAGATACGCGGGAGCTATCCCGTGAGCGCTCTCCCAACTGCGCCGGAGCCGTTGGGGTGACAAACCGTCGTAGCGCTTGGATGCGTTCGCCTCCGAAACCATGGATCCGCCGAATGGCCAGAGCGTTCCAAAGGTGAAGTCGCAGGTCAGCTCCCGTTGTTCGCACGCGCGCTTGGCGTGGGCAACGAGCTCGGTCCATTCCGGCCCGAGAAAGGGCGGAATGGGGCCGGATCGCTTACCCGCGTAAACCCATGCGATTTCGACACCCCCGAATCCCTTGGCCTGCACCCAATCCAATTGGGTGTCAATATCTCGCTTCTCGATCCTTTCGGCGAACCACCACCAGCGAGTCAGGGGTCGGGAGTCTCTTTGGTAGCGAATTTGGGTCACATCTGGTGTCTCTCCCGGTTTCTCCATGCGGTTGTGCTCCTTATGAGCTTTAGGGTACACCGAAATTGCGGATTGGCGAAAGAAGAAAATTGACGGCGCACAGGGCTGCTGCTACAATTCTACTTACGCGAGTAAGCAAAGGCGTTGCCTTTGCGCGCACAGAAACAAGGAGGACCGTATGAGACGAGCACTTCTTCTCCTTCTCATCGTATTGATCCCGGCACTGGCATTCGCCGGTGGTCAGCAGGAGGGCGCGCCCACTACCGAGGCCGCGCAGGATCCGGACGTCATGTCCGAGCAAACCGAGGCGCCTTCCGAGAACGTCTTGAACTTCCCGGCGCTCTTGGGCGGCACCTATATGGACTGGATGAAGACAGTCTACAACAAGGCCGGTGCACCCGACGTCGCGCAGATTCCCATGGCAGCCTACGACAAGAACTTTGAGCTCCATCCCATTGCCGCGGAGAGCTGGGAAGTCTCCGAGGATGGCCTGACGTGGACCTTCAACCTCCGGGAGGATCTCCTGTGGTCCGACGGTGAGCCGCTGACCGCCCGCGACTTTGAGTTCGCCCTCGAGCGTGCCGTGACCCAGGGCTACGACTTTGGATGGTACTGGAGTTGGGCCGGTGGGATTGCCAACTGGGGCGCGGTTGAGTCCGGCGACGCACCGCTTTCCGAGCTGGGCGTAGAGGCTGTTGACGATAACACCCTGACACTCACCACAAACGCGCCGAAACCCTATCTTCCCGGCGTGACCGCCTTTCTCTTCCCGGTGCCGGAGCATGTTGTCGAGGAGCACGGCGACGAGTGGGCCTCCAGCGCGGAGAACTACGTCTCCAGCGGGCCTTTCATGCTTACCGAATGGGTGCGCGGGGATCGCTACGTCCTCGAGAAGAACCCCAACTACAACGGTCCGTGGCCCGCCCAGGCAGATCGAATTAACCTCTACCCCGCTCTCGGTGATCCGGCGGTTGGCTTTCCCGCCTACCTCGCAGGTGACCTGGACATGACCGACCTGAACACCGGGCAGCTGGCGTATGCCGAAGAGCGTATGCCGGAACAGCTCAAGAGCGGCACCTTCTTCGGCATCTACTACCTCGCCTACGACTACGATGAACCGCCTTTCGATAACGTGGATGTGCGAAGGGCGCTCTTCTACGCGGTCGACCGCAACGAGCTCACGAGTACGGTCCTCAACAAGGTCGCCGTCCCCGCGCGGGCTCTCTTTGCACCGGGTTATCCCGGCTACAGCGATGAGATTGCCGAGCAGACGGAGTTTGATCCGGAGAAGGCGCGCGAGCATCTTGCCGAGGCCGGCTATCCCGACGGCGAAGGCTTCCCCGAAGTTGAGCTTTGGTGGCGCATCGAGGGCGGAATCCACGCCCCGATTGTTGGACCGCTTGCCGAGTACCTCCAAGCGCAGTTCAAGGAAGTCCTAAACATCGACGTCGGGATCGAGGGCAAAGAGCTCAAGACCTGGATGGATGCGCAGGCCAACCGGGACCACAACTTCTTCTTGGCGCCCTACATGAAGGACTACATTGATCCGAGCAACTTCGCGAGCATCTTCGTGAACGGCGGCCGACACCACTGGACCAACGACGAGTACACCCGCCTGGTTGAAGAGGCAAACTCCACCTTCGAGATGAGCGAGCGCTTGGAGCTATACCGCCAGGCTGAGCAAATCTTGATCGACCGCGCGACGGTCACCTACCTGGTCCACCCGATGACCAACAAGCTCCTCCAGTCCTACGTGGCGGGCGAAGCATCTGAGCCGAACGAGTTCGGTGATTTCCTCAACGTGGATCCCTTCTACATCTGGACCCACCTCCACATTGACGGCCAAATGTAGGCGCACTTGCGCGAAACGGTAAGATCTAGAAAGTATGTAGACGTGGCGGCCACTTCGGCCGCCACGTCTTTACTAGTGAATCGGAGCTTGGTTGGGGGATCTAGTTGGACACGAACACACGACTTCTGGATATCCAGAACCTGCACGTGACCTTTCTCCAGAAGACGGGCAACGTGCAGGCGGTGCGGGGTGCATCGCTCTTCGTGAATGATCAGGGTGAGAGCATCGGAATCGTCGGGGAGTCGGGCTCGGGAAAGAGCGTCTCCTCCCTGGCCATCATGCAGCTCATCAAGCAACCGCCGGGGGAAGTGAAGGCCGATCGGATGCACCTCCGCAACAATGACATGCGGGCCATGTCAAACAGGGCGAAGCGTGCCATGCGCGGCAAAGACATCGGCATGATCTTTCAGGAACCGATGACCTCACTCGACCCGGTATTCACGATCGGCCAGCAGATGGAAGAGACCATCACGCTGCACCAGAACGTGGGGAAGAAGCGCGCCCTCGAAATTGCCGCCGAGATGCTCTCGAAGGTCGAAATCCCGAATCCGCGGAAGACGCTCTCGTACTATCCTCACCAGCTTTCCGGTGGCATGCGCCAGCGCGCCATGGTCGCCATGGCCTTGAGCTGCAACCCCCGGATCCTCATTGCCGACGAGCCCACCACGGCACTGGACGTAACGATTCAAGCGCAGGTGCTGCAGCTCATCAAAGATCTGCAGGAAGAGCTCGGCATGGCGCTGATCATGATCACTCACGATCTCGGGGTCATTGCGGAGACGACCGACCGCGTCTTTGTCATGTACGGCGGCAAGGTTCTCGAGCACGGCACGGTCTTTGAGATCTTCGAGGAGCCGGCGCAGCCCTACACCAAAGCGCTTCTGCGCAGTCTGCCCGATGTAAGCAAAGAGCGGAACGAGAAGCTCGCTGTCATTGAAGGCAACTCTCCCAATCCGATTCACCCGCCGACGGGGTGCCCCTTTCACCCCCGGTGCCCCGTCGCAATGGACAAGTGCAAGGAGGCCTTTCCTCCTCTGACGCCGATATCGGATACCCACTACGCCTACTGTTGGAGGCTCGAAGAGTAATGGCGGCAGTTGTCGAAGTCAGAGACTTGAAAAAACACTTCTCCAGCAAGAGCGGCCCGCCGTGGAAGCGCGTCGATACGACGGTGAAGGCCGTCGACGGCGTCTCATTTCGGGTGGAGTCCAATAAGGTTGTCGGTCTGGTAGGCGAGTCGGGCTGCGGGAAGACCACGGTGGGCAACCTCGTGGTGAATCTTCTCAACCCGACATCCGGGGAAATCCTTTTCCGCGAGAAGAGCATTCTCACCATGGATGATGAGGAGCTCAAGGCGGTCCGCAAGAAGATGCAGATCGTCTTCCAGGACCCCTTTGCCTCCCTCGATCCTCGCATGACGCTGAACCAAGTCATCACCGAGCCCTTTGAGATCCACGAGCTCTATAGCAAGAAGGAACGGGTCGAGCGAGCCGGAGAGCTCCTGACCCTCGTTGGTTTGGATCCCGAGTACGGCTCACGCTACCCCCATGAGCTTTCCGGGGGACAGCGACAGCGGGTTGCGATAGCCCGCGCCCTCACACTGGACTCGGAGGTGATTGTCGCGGATGAGCCGACTTCGGCCTTGGATGTGTCGGTGAAGGCGCAGATCATCAACCTCTTAGAAGAGCTCAAGGAGCGCATTGGCCTGTCGATGATCTTCATCTCCCACGACCTCAGCATGGTTCGCCACATCAGCGACGAGATTCAGGTCATGTATTTCGGGAAGATTGTCGAGTCCGGTCCGACGAGTCAGATTTTCGCCGCGCCGATTCATCCCTACACGCGCGTGCTCCTCGAGGCAATTCCGGTGCCCAATCCTCGGCTCCGGCGGCGACGGAAGCTCACGCTGCAGGAGAACAGCGACGCGGCGGAGGAAGCGCTCAACCCGAAGTTTACCCTTCAGCCGCCGGAGCCGGGGGCGCAGCCCGAGCTGCAGGAGTATGAACCCGGCCATTTGGTACGCTGCTTTCGCCGCGGTACGGACGCATAGGAGGTGACCTGAATGATCCTGTATATCGTGAAGCGAGTCGGCTCGCTCCTCATCACGTTTCTCCTGGTATCGATTCTTATTTTCTCGCTCATGCGTGCGCTGCCCGGCGGCCCCTTCGATGAGGACAAAATGCCCCTCTCCGAAGCGGCGCGGGCCAAGTTGAACGAGCAGTACGGTTTGGACGGCCCCCTCTACATGCAGTACCTGCGCTACATGTGGGGAGTGTTGCAGTTCGACTTCGGCATTCCCTTTCAGAGTCCCGGCGAGACGGTAGTAGAGCTCCTTGCGCGGGCGTGGCCGCCGAGTCTCACTTTGGGTGGACTGGGAATGGTGGTGGGAACGCCCATCGGCATTCTCTTGGGCATTGCCGCGGCCTTGCGGCGGAACTCGCCCATCGACTACACCGCTTCCTTCGTCTCGACCATGGGCATCACGATACCGATCTACGTCATAAGCCTCATGCTCATGTTGATATTTGGCGTCTGGCTCGACTGGCTGCCGACGAGGGGATGGGGAGAGCCGAAGGCGTGGATCCTCCCGATTGCCGCCTACGCCGTCGTACCGATTGCCGAGTTCGCGCGCTTTACGCGGTCGAGCATGCTGGACACCATGAACCAGCCCTTCGTCACGGTGCTTCGATCCAAGGGGCTGTCGGAGCGAAAAATCGTCTTCCGTCACGTCCTCAAGAACGCCGGGATCCCAATGGTGACCATCTTCTTCCCCATGTTCATCGGCATTGCCACGGGTACAATCTTTGTGGAAAAGATGTTTCGCATCCCGGGCTTGGGGAACTACTTCGTGACCAGTATTGAACGGCGTGATTATCCCATGGAGATGGCGCTGGTACTGCTGCTCACTTTGATGGTGGGAATTGCGTACATCATCACCGATATCATCTACGCATTCTTGAATCCCCGCATACGGTTGAAAGCTCATGACGAATAAGACGCTGCAAACCAACCGAGGGCCCGGTTACTACGCCATCCAGCGCTTTCTCGATAATCGATCAGCCCTCGTATCCGGGGTCGTGCTTTTGCTGCTTCTGCTCATGGCCGTGTTCGCCCCCCTGATCGCAAAGACGGGGTTTCAGGAGCAGGCCTTCCTCACCGAGGTCTTCGCGTTTCCATCCTGGGAGCACCCCTTCGGAGTGGATCCGGTAGGTCGCGACTTCTTCTCGCGCATTGTCTACGGCGCCAGGGTCTCGATCGGCGTCGGGATCAGCTCCGCGGTAATTAGCCTGGTCATCGGGCTCCCCTTGGGCGCAATTGCAGGGTACCGCGGCGGCACCTTGGATTGGCTCATCATGCGCTTGGTGGAGATCTTCAGCGTTGTTCCACCGCTTCTCGTGGCCATTATCATTGCTGCCATCCTCGGTGGCGGCGTCATCAACGTTGTGCTGATATCATCGGCCTTTCTCTGGGTCCACACCTGTCGCCTTGTTCGTGGTCAGGTTATGGCCTTCAAGAAGCGGGAGTTCATTCAAGCCTCCAGGGCCTTGGGCGCGAGCTCCAGCTACATGATTCGCAAGCATTTGATTCCGAACAGCGTGTCGCCGATCATTGTCGGATTCGTGCTTGCCATTCCACGGGCCATGATGATCGAGGCTTCCTTGAGCTTTCTGGGTGTCGGTATCAGTGCGCCCATTCCCAGCTGGGGGCAGATGATCTCGGACGGCCTGAACTACATGTTCTACTACTGGCATTTGGCGGTCTTCCCGACGGTCTTCTTGGCCATTACCGTGTTGACAACAACACTCTTCGGTGACGGGCTTCGCGACGCAGTGGATCCGACCCTGAAGGG
>CAYPTH010000094.1:0-11922 GCA_964413635.1 uncultured Spirochaetaceae bacterium | reverse complement strand
GGGGGCGGCTGCGGAGGCGCCGGCTGTTGCGGCTGCTCCGGGGCCGGGGGCGGCGGGGACGGCCGCTGCTCTGCCTGTTGCGGGGGTGCTTGTTCCGCCGCCGGCGAGCCTTCATGCCCACCGCCACCACCGCCACCACCGCCGGCGTCGCCGCCGTCGGCGCCGGCTTTAGCGGCGGCTTCGGCCTCGGCGCCACCCTCTTCTCCGCGTCTCTTGGACGCCAGATTGAGCAGGGAGGAGTCGGAAGGCTCCACCTCGGCAGGGCCCTTGGAGCCGTATCCACCTCCGCCGGCTACGTTCCAGGGAAGCAATTCCTCCTCTTCCTCGATCCACTCCTCTTCAGGTTCCTCCTCTTCCTCTTCGTCCTCGTACTCGAAGGACATCTCGGAGAGATCGAGAATGGGGATGGATTCCTCTTCAAAGCCGGCTGTCTCCTCTTCTTCCTCCTCGACCGGCTCGAGCTCGCCGCCTTCCGCCTGCTCCGCCAGATTGGCGAGCTTCTCGAGGTTGCGTTGCCACGCTGCTCGCGTTTCCGGATCCAACGAGTCGACACTGTCCTCGTAGAGTTGCAGACTCTCGTTCAGAGCGCTCAAGTCCTCAGAGCTGGCGCGGTTCCCTTGGAGACTGACCAGATCCTCGGCCGCCGATACGGCCCCGGAAGGATCACCCATGGCGCGCCGCACCTTAGCGAGGAGCGCGAATACGGCGGCGCTCGGCGCTCGTTTTCGGAGCTCGGCGAGGAGTCGCCCCGCCTCATCGTAGCGCTCCAAGACAAAGAGGGTTTCGGCGTGCAGAACGCCCGCTTCCGAGTCTTCGGGATGTCGAGCGTAGATATCGCGCGCCTTCGCTTCCGCCTCGTCGCCGCGCCCCTGCTCGAGCAAGACGCGAACAAGCGCCTTTTCGAAGTCGTAGCGGTCCGGCTCGATCTTCCGGATCCGGGAAAAGCACTCCTGGGCAAGCTCTTCGCGACCCTCCCTGAAGTACACCTCACCAAGAAAGCTCAGTGCCTCGACATTTCTCGGATCCCCGTCTATGAGGTCGTTGAGCACCTCCTCCGCCTCGTTGACACGACCGGCCGAGGCGAGAGCGGAGGCAAGATCAAAGCGCAGCGACTGTCTCCCCGGATGTTGTCGTACCAAGGCGCGGATCTCATCTACGACGTCCTTGGACTCCCCCGTCGTGGCGAGCAGGCTTCCCAGGTGCACCGCGGCCGGCTCGAACTCGGGCGTGTCTTCCACGACCTGCCGGAGGGAGGCAATACCCTCCTCGCGGTCTCCGGCGTGGACACGCAACATTGCCAGACTGGTTCGGGCGTGGGCGTCCTCCGGAGCCAATCGGAGAATCTCCCGGTATGCCTGCTCCGCCGCGTCGTAATCGTGCCTACGCTGATGAATAGCGGCGAGGCTACGAAGCGGTGCAGTCCATCCCGGCCGGGAGCGGGAGGCGCGGTGGTACTCTTCCACCGCCGGCTCGGTATTGCCGAGGGCTTCATAGGAGACGCCTAGATTGAAGCGCAGGCTCGGATGGTTGGGATCAACCTTGAGCCCCCGGGTAATTGCGTTCCGAGCGGATTCGTGGTCGCCGATCTGCTGATACAAGGTGCCCAGGTTGTTGTAGGCTTGAACAAACTGTGGATCTACCGATATGGCGCGCTCATAGGCCTTGCGCGCCTTCTCCTCGTCCTCGGCAACTTTGTACACATTGCCGATGTTGTAGAGAATATCCGCCCGATCGGGACGCAGCTTGCCGGCGCGTTCGAGCGCCTTGGTAGCGCGATCCAAATCTCCCGTCTGACGAAACAGTACGCCGAGACTATTCAAAGCCTCAACGTTGTCACGCTCCAAGGCTAGCGCGCGCTTGAAAGCGGTCTCGGCGTCTCGTGGACGACCTTGCGCGGTACGGATGGATCCGAGAAGGACGTGGGTGGCGGCCTCATCGTCGTGGCCCTGTTGAAGCTGTCGAGCAATCCGTTCGGCGCTCTCGAAATCCCCGAGCCGCACGGACTGGTAGGCTCGCTGGAGCGCGCTGTCACGATCGAGTTCCGGCATTATCGAGTCCTGGTCGGCCGCGCAACGACTTCACGCGAATAGAGGAGGCTGCCCATCGATTCATCGTAGGCGGCGACGGCAAAGTAGTAAAGGAGCCCGTTTTTCAGACCGCGAATCGTGACTGCCGTCTCGCGCCCAACGTCGATCGGGGATGCTCCCTGCGACGCCACCGTGCCGAGGTACTCGCCGCTTCGAGTACCATAGTAGACGCGATAGCCCTGGACATTGTCACCGCGCACCTCGTTCCACGAAAGCGCGACCTGCCCGTCGCCGGGAGTCGCTACGACGCCGCGCGGTGGCGGAGGCGGATCGTTCGGCTCATAGACGACCTCCAGTCGCCGAAGCTGCGGAGAGGGATCGCCGGGTTCCCCTGGATAGAGCTCGGCACGAAGCCACACATAGCGCCCCGTCGCCGGCGGGATAATCCTCTGCGATCGTTCGAAGTGCACCCACTCACCGTCACCCATCAGGTCGGAGTCGGCAATCCGGTAGTAGAGCCGCACGTCGCTTTGCCCCGGGACCTGCACGCTCCCGGAAACTGAGGACAAGAGGCTGCCGGCTTGGCCAAGATCAATGGGACCGAAGACAATGTGTCCAGGCTCGGGGGTCTCCGGCGTGAGGTTGGGCTCCGTCACGAAGCGCCTGCTGAATCGGACCTCGTCCATGAGTCCGCGAAACGCCGGGCCGATCTCCAACCGCCGCGGCGACCGCGCTCCAATGAGGGGAACAAAGGTGTCTCCCTCCTCTCCACCGCTGCTGGTGGTGTGGGTGACGTCCTGAACACGTCCATCCACCAGGTACTCAATGAGACCAATGTCGGCTCGATAGCGGAGCAGGTGGTGTTGCCAGTGGCGAGGTACGAGGAGGTCGCGACCGGCAAGGTTCACGGTGAATCGCTCCGCCTCGGGTGTTTGGAAGATATTTTCGAAGGTCCACTCAAGACGACGGTTCTGAACCTCCACGCGGAGCGACTGCGGCCGACCCGAAACGAGGTCGCCGAGAATGCCCTCCCACCGAAGCACAATTTCGCCGTCGCCGGTGGATACGGGAAAAAGCCAAAACTCAATAGAAAAGTCACCGGGAGAGCTTCCCGGCGCCAGTAAGGCCCCGGCTCGAGGCTCCAGCACCAGGCCGCCGCCGGAGGCGGAAAACGCCGCGGCCCCCTCACCGACACGCGCCCGCTGTCCGACTTGGTCCACCTGACGCTGCACCGCGTAGTTTCCCGCTCGATCCCCGTTGGCTCGGGGCTCGAAGGAGAGGAGCAAGTCGGTAGCCGCATCCACGGGGTATGTCCGGTCGGCGAGTTGGAGCTCGGGAAGCCCACGGTGACCGACGACGAAGGAGACGTTCGACATTGTCCGCACCGGTTCCCAGCCACTCGACCCGTCAAGGAGGATACGCTCTTCAGGGGCTGCGAAAGCCAACGCCGTCACAAAGCCGGCAAGCAGCACACCGACCATGGGCCTTGCGGGGAGGCGGCGCCGATGCGAGGTGGCTCTCCTGCTGTTGCACGCCTGTTCTTTCCGTTTCATGCCGCTATACCTTATTATCGCCTGCAATGGTGAACGAGAATAGCGCCACCATCGAACGAATCCGTAGTTCCCTACCGAACATAGCCACCTCGCCGGGCGTGTACATTATGAAGGACGACGACGGGCGCGTGATCTACGTCGGAAAGGCGAAAAATCTGCGCAATCGCGTGCGTTCCTACTTCTCCGGCGACAAGGATCCAAAGACCGCCGTCCTCGTGAGCCGCGTCGACACCATTGAGACGGTAGTGACGCGGAATGAATACGAGGCGCTCCTTCTCGAAAACAACCTCATCAAAAAATGGAACCCTCGCTACAACATCAACCTCAAGGACGGAAAGACCTACCCGGTGATCCGCGTCACGAACGAGGCCTACCCCCGCGTCTTCAAGACGCGCACCATGGTACAGGACGGTTCCTCCTATTACGGCCCCTTCACGAACGTCGGCCACATTGAAACGTATCTCGAGCTCATTGAGCGTATCTACCCGCTGCGCAAATGCCGTGGTCCCATAAAGGCGCGTGCGCACCCCTGTCTGTACTACCACTTGGGTCGTTGCGCCGCGGTCTGCGCCGGCATGACCGGCAAGGAGGCCTACGACAAGCGCGTAGCGGGAGTAAAGAAGCTCCTATCCGGCGAAACGGCGGAGATTCGAAAAGACATTCAGAAGCGCATGGAAAAGGCGGCGCAACAGCAGGAGTACGAACGTGCCGCGGAGTATCGCGACATCATCCGAGCGCTGGACAGCGTTGAGGCGGAGCAGCAGGTGGTTGACTTCGACCCGGAGACTCGAGACTACGTCGGATTCGCCTCTCACGAGCAACTCGGCACCTTCGTCGTGTTCCAGATGCGCGCCGGTAAGCTCCTGTCCAGCGACACCTTTCGAAGCGATGTCTTCGACTCCGACGCGGAGGACCTGGCGCAGTTCGTCGTTCAGTACTACGAGGCCAAGAAGAGCGTTCCATCCCGCCTCTACCTTCCGATTCAGGTCGATGTAGACACCCTTCGCACCTTTTTTGCCGAGACCCACGGCGCAGACGTCTCGATCTCCCTGCCGGAGGAGCGGCGAGACCAATCCATTATCAACATGGCCATGGAGAACGCGCGGCAGGACATTGAGAAGCGAATTCGAGAGCGTGGTAACGTCCCCGCCCTCGAGGAGCTCGCTCGCGTGCTCGAGCTACCGGGAGTACCTCTGCGCATCGAGGGCTTTGATATCGCGCATGTCGGTGGCAAGCACCCTGTCGCTTCAATGGTTTCCTTCCTCAACGGCATCCCCAACAAGGCGGAGTACCGCCGCTACCACGTGAAGGGCCTGGAGGGACGGATCGATGACTTCGACGCCATGCGTGAGGTCGTTGCCCGCCGCTACACCCGGGTGCTCAACGAGCGCCGCGATCGGCCGGATCTGATTCTGGTAGACGGGGGCAAGGGTCAGGTAAGCGCCACCAAGGAAATTCTCGACTCCCTGGGTCTGGAAAACACACCGATCCTCGGCCTTGCGAAGAAGAACGAGGAGATCTTCCTTCCTTCACGAAACGAGCCTGTAACGCTTCCCGAGGGATCGCCTCCACTCCGCCTCCTCCAACACGTCCGGGACGAGGCACACCGCTTTGCAACCAGTTTTCGTTCCCGCATGCAGCAGAAGGAGATCTCCGTCTCAACTCTCGAACGGGTGCCCGGCATCGGTAACAAGCGGAGCCGGCGCATTCTTCAAGCCTTCGGAGGCCTGGAAACGGTGGCGGAGACCCCACCGGACATGATTGCGAAAACCGTCGGAATTCCGGAAGAGAAGGCGCGGCAGGTCAAAGCCGTCGCACGAGCCGGCGTGGAAGAGGCCGCCGAGGCGGGGGATGATCCCGATCAGGAGGCTGCCGACGAAACGGAGTCGGACGGCGGCGAGGCGATCTCGTAGACCAGGCGCTCGAGCAGCATGGTGTGCACGGAACCCGGAAGCGAACGGAGATCTGCGTCGCAGCTCACGGCGGCGTGAATGAGCTCTCGCAGGCGCACAGCGGTGACTCGTCCCGCGGCTCGGTCGTGGAAGGCGGAGTTCCGTTTTCCCCGTACACGCGCTTCCGAGCGTGCCGTCTCGACGGGGTGCCCGGCATCCAACAGGAGACGGTACTTCAACAGACGGCGCAGCTGCCACAGCACGCCACCGACGAGCTGTACCGGGGAGCTCTCACTGCCTAGGGTGAGCTTCTGCAAAATATCGAGGGCGTGGGATAGCTCACCCTGCATGGCCGATTCAAAGAGGCTGAAGACCGTTTCGGATTTGCCGTGGTAGAGATACGTTTCGACGAGGTCCGCGGTAATCACACCGTTCTCGGCGACCGCTGAGAGCCGGTCCGCCTCCACGCCGAGCTGAGCGGTATCGTTCTCCACCAGCTCGAGGAATAGCTCCTCCGCATCCTCCTCAATCCGCACTCCCTGTGAACGGAAGCGAGAGAGGAGCCAACTCCTCTTCTTGTCCTCATACAGCTCCCAGAAGACGGTGGTCCACGCTTTGGGGAAGGACTTCGCCCACGCCTTGTCGATGCGCGTCTCTTCCGAGACGAGCACAAGGGTGGACTCGTGTGCGGGCTCTTTTACGTAGCGTTTCAGGAGATCGCCATCGGTCTTGCCACCAATTCGCTCCGCCCCGTAGAAGATGGCGAGCACGTGGGCTTGGAACAGCGACGGGCTGCGCAAGATGTGCTCGACATCGGCAAAGCTGTCCTCTCCCCCTTGAAAGCGGTGGTGCTCCGGCTCTTCACCGCTGCGCTCGGCAATTCCTTTTCGAATCTCGGCGAGGAACTCATTCCGGCGACCCGTTTCCGGCCCCAGGAGCAGATAGACGGGGTATGCGGACTGCATTAGGCGTAGCTGCGAAGAATGTGGGCGAGCTTTCCGAGGACTCGGACGTCCTGCGTGTAGATGGGCGGATAATCCGGATTCTCGGCCTTGAGCTTCACCCGGTTCGTCTCTCGGTAGAAGCGCTTCAATGTGACGGCGTCGTCAACGGTAGCAACGACAATGTCGCCGTTCTCCGCCGTAGGTTGTTGCCGAAAGATCGCAACGTCCCCGTCCATGATTCCGGCGCCGCTCATGCTATCTCCCCGGACATGAAGTGCAAAGTGCGTTCCCGTGCCAATCAGCTGTTGCGGCACCGGCACGCCGCCTTCGTGGTTCTCCTCCGCGAAGAGGGGTTTTCCGGCAGCCACGTTGCCGAGGAGCGGCACGGTGACAACCGGCTCTTCCCGCGGCTCGCCGTTGGTAAGGACTTCAATCGTTCGACTCCGGTGTGTGTTGAGCGAGATATAGCCTTTGCGCTCGACCGCCTTGACGTGGTCGTAGGCGCCCTTCACCGAGATGCCGAAGTTGTCGGAGATCTCGCGAATCGTCGGAGGATAGCTATTCCTCTCGATGTAGGACTTGATGAAGTCGAGAACTTCCTGTTGTCGCTGCGTAATCGCCTTCATTTTTTTGTGTCGATTCCCAGTTTGCGGATCTTCCCGTGGAGATTACTCGGGTAGATGCCGAGAGATTGCGCCGTGCGCGAGATGTTGTGCCCGTTTTCCTCTAGCTTCTCCTCGATATACCGGCGCTCGAAGGTGTCCTTCGCCTCATTCAAGCCCATATCGAGGTACGCTCCCAGTTCAGAAGACCGCCGTTTCGACCGAGTCGACTGCCCCAGGTTCCTGCGAACCTCGTCGGCGTCGACTTCCTCCCCATCGCTGAGAATGGTAATCCGTTCCACGAAGTTTTTCAATTCGCGAATGTTCCCCGGCCAATCGTAGTCACGCAGGACCTTCATGGCGTCATCCGAGAAGCGCTTCGGCGTCCCGCCTTCCTCGGTTTGCTCCGCCATGAAGTGCTCGGCAAGCACCGGGACGTCGTCAACCCGCTCCCGCAGGGGAGGAACCCGGATGGACACCACGTTGATTCGATAGTACAGATCTTCACGAAAGTTGCCGGCGTCGATCTCCGACAGAATGTCCTTGTTGGTAGCGGCAATGATCCGCACGTCAACGGTAATGGAGCTCTCCCCGCCGACTCGTTCGAACTTCATCTCCTGCACCACCCGCAGCATCTTTGCCTGGGCGCTCAGGGACATGTCGGCCACCTCGTCGAGAAAAAGGGTGCCCGTGTCGGCGAGCTCGAATTTGCCTCGGCGGCGGTTTGCCGCACTGGTAAAAGCGCCCTTCTCATGGCCGAAGAGCTCGCTTTCGATCAGGGTATCCGGAATTGCGGCGCAGTTGACCTCTATGAAGGGGCCGGTTGCGCGACGGCTCTTGCGGTGCACTTCGCGAGCCACCAGCTCCTTGCCCGTCCCGTTTTCCCCGCTGATAAGAATGGTGGAGTCGG
Organism: uncultured Spirochaetaceae bacterium; assembly: GCA_964413635.1. Taxonomy (GTDB): domain Bacteria; phylum Spirochaetota; class Spirochaetia; order DSM-27196; family PWMO01; genus CAYFQV01. The sequence goes on along the minus strand of CAYPTH010000094.1, from coordinate 3,994 downwards.
TCTCCGCACTCTGATCGATTATCGTACGAATCTCCCCCAGCGCCTCGCTCTGTCCGATCATCTGCTCCCGCGGTTGCAGCGAGTTGCGGAGCTCCCGGTTCTCCTGACGGAGCTTCTGCAACTCCAATGCATTTCGAACGAGGGTGACGACCTTTTCCAAGCTGAGCGGCTTTTCCAGGAAATCAAAGGCTCCCATCTTCACGGCCTTCACGGCAACGTCAATGCTCCCGTGGCCGGAAATGACAATCACCGGCATGTCGACGTAGGTTTGCTTGATTTCCTCGAGCACCTCAATGCCGCCCTTCTGCGGCAGCCAGACGTCTAAGATAACCAAGTCCACCGGCTCGATCTTGAGGGTGCTCAGCGCCTCGAGACCGTCCTCGGCTGTGAAAACCTCATAGTTCTCGTCTTCGAGAATCTCTTGGAGTACTTCCCGGATGCCGGCTTCGTCATCGACAACGAGTACGCTCGTCATTGCTTTCGCTCCGCAGGTAGATCAATAAAGAAGGTCGTCCCGATATTGCGCTCGCTCTCGAACCAGATCTGACCGTTATGGTCAAACACGATCCGTTCTACAATGGAGAGACCCAGGCCCGTACCGTGTCGCTTCGTCGTGAAATAGGGATGAAAGACCTTCGTCTGGTCCTCGCTTCCAATGCCGGGACCCGTATCCTGGATCTGGATTCTACAGTAGTTACTGTTTCCCTTTCTGACAACACTGGCGTGAACGAGAATCTCTCCGCGCCCGTTCATTGCATCCAGGGCGTTCTGGAAAAGATTCGCGACTACCTGCTTCATTTGCCGATAGTCGGCCGGAACGGTGAGGTCGGAGTCAAGCGTATCGTACTCGATTTTCGTTCCCTGGTAGGCTTCGTATCCCGCCGCTGCATCTGCAACCAAGTCCCGAACGGAGATATCCGTATAGTCCGGCTCCGGAAGCCTCGAGAAGTTGCGAAACTCGGTCAAGAGCTCGTTGAGCCCGTCGACTTCGCGGATGATGGAGCTTACCGCTTGCTCGAAGATGCGCTCGAAATCCTCGCTTCCTTGGTGGTACTTGCGCAACATGCGTTCCGCGGAGAGCTTGATCGGCGTGAGGGGATTCTTGATCTCATGGGCCAAGCGCTGCGCAATCTCTTGCCACGCCGCCACCTTCTCGGTCTGCAAGATCTTCCGCCGGGAGCGGTCGAGCTCGCTCACCATAGTGTTGAAGGAGTCCACCAGAACTCCCAGATCGTCCCGTGATCGAGTGAGAATCCGAAAGGAGTAGTCCCCTTCGGCAACGCGACGGGTTGCTTCCTCCAGGCTCATGATGGGCCGCATGATCTCGTCGGAGAGGAAGAACGCGACCAAGATTGCCAGTAAGAGAAGGGGGAAGGAAAAGAACACAAAGAAGGCCGCAACAGCCACCACAAAGGCGGATCGGAACTGATCGAGCTGGGTAAAGAGCTCGATTGCCCCGGTGAGTTGCTGTGCCTTCACATCGAAGTCGTTCGGGAGCCGGACACTCAAGACCGCCGTCCATCCCTCGGGCAGGTTGTTCGAGTCCGCCCGAACCCGAATGAAATTCGCCTGCTCGGTGGATTCCCGGGCGATCTGACCTACTCGGGCGCTCTCCACCTGCCGCGGCGAGAGAAAAACCCGGGCATCCCCGCCGGAGTAGATCTCTTGCCGTCCCGCGTCAAAGAGCTGAAAGGAACTGATTGTCGGGTTCACTTCCCGGATCGTATCCCAGGTCTGCCCGGGCTGATCCGCGGCATTGCTCATGAGCGAATCAAAAACGCGACTATCCGAGAAGACTTCCAAGGTCCGAGACCGGTCATCGTAGTAATCCAATGCCAGATCCAGCCCGGCCCGGAGCGCTTCACCGGTGTTGGACCCGAACCACGAGTTCAATGCGGTGCGAATGAAGTGAACCGCGAAGATGCCCTGAGGAACCGAGGAAAGCAGTACAACAACCGTGAAGAACAGGAGCAACCGCGTCTTGAATCGCGCCCCGGGACGCCCTCGAGCGCGCTGCCGGAGCAATCGCACGACGTTGACCGCGATCAGTGAGACCAAGAAGGCGGGAAAAACTATGGCCACCAGAACAATGAAGAAGCGCGACACGCCGCCGGCGATCGCCAGATCGGTCAGGATCTGCCGCGCGAAGAGCAGCACCAAGACGATGAGGACGACGTATAGCAGAATGATGCTCACCAACCCGGCGGGCGTGGTGTCGGTCCGTTCCCGTTGCTTCACTTGTTTCCGACCTCTTGCAGAGGCACCCGATGCCACGGCGTCGCAATGGTATCATCCGGCAGCAGAATTGCGAGAATTCCCAAGGCCGGAACGAAACGAATCGGTTGGAGCCGTGCCTGCACCATGAGGTAGGATTCCTGCCCGTCGGCGGGCGGCGGCACCGTGATACCCCCGACTGAGAAGAAGTCCCGCAGGAGCTCGTCCGCCTCGTCAAACCGGCGTATCTCCCCACCGCCGTCGCGCAGGACATACTGATCGGCAAAGGGATCCCACTCCGCCGTGTACAGTCGACGCTCCTCGGCAAGCAAGCGATCACCAAGGAGCGCCGTCAGTCTACCGTCGGCAGTGTACTGACGCACAATATACTCGATCTCGCTCTCCAAACCCGAAGCCAGGGGGTCCAGGACGGTTTCGGCCTCGACGCCGCGTACTCGCAAAGAAACATCCGTCTGCCCGGCGCTTTGCGTCACAACCGCCTCGATTCGCTGGGCGAAAAGGGATGTGGCGGGAATCATGAGGAAGAAGGCGGTGAGCACGCCGCTTACGAAACCCGCGGCACGACGACCACGCCGGGCCGTCGTGCAACAGGCCGCGCGGGCCGGTTGCCCGGACTCAGTCCTCCTCGAAGCGGTTCTCGAAGAGACGCGAGATCTCTTCGACTGCTTCAGCTTCATCATCGCCGTCAGCCGTGACCGTGAGGTTGGTGTTGTAGCCCGCCCCGAGGGTGATAATTCCCATGATCGACTTCGCGTTGATCTCCTCATCGTCCTTGCGAAGCATGACCGTAGATTCAAACTTTGATGCGGTCTGAACAATTAATGCGGCAGGCCGGGCGTGTATTCCTGCTCGATTTCTAACCGTGATCTCGCGTTCCGTCATCGACTTCCTCAGTGCTGCCACGATGCCGCTTGAAGTAGGCGGTTCGCGCGTTCTCTCGCTCGAGCCACTTTAGCACACTCTGATTGAACTCCCGCGCCGAATAGTAGCCCATTTTCTTCAATCGCTCGTTCATTGCGGCCGTTTCAATGATGATCGGGATATTACGTCCCGGCTTCACCGGGATCCGGAGGTGAGGAACCTTCACCCCGAGAATCCCCTTCGTTCGCTCCTCTTCGCCGATCCGGTCGTAGGTGGCATCGTTGACCCAGGTCTCGAGCTCACAAATGAGCTGTACCTGCTTGTTGTCGCGGATGGCCCCGACGCCGAAGAGGTGCGTAATGTTGATAATGCCGAGCCCTCGAATTTCCATGTGGTGGCCCAGCGCCTTGTTGGCGCCGGCGCCTAAGAGAATGTTTCCCGACACGCAGCGGATCTCAACCGCGTCGTCCGCCACCAGGCGGTGACCCCGCTCGACCAACTCCAGGGCGGTCTCACTCTTGCCGACCCCGCTATCGCCCAGGATAAGCGCGCCAATTCCAAACACCTCGACGAGGGTTCCGTGAATGGTCTCCGAAGGGGCAAAGACGTTGCCCAGGGCGCGAAGAAGCCGGGAGGAAAAATCCGACGACGGCAGGTCGGTCTGAAGAACTGGGCAATTCGATGCCTCGGCAATTTCCATGAAGTCCCGCGTCGGCTCGAGAGCGTGGGTGAAGAGCACTACCGGCACGTCGCGCTCGAAGAACTCGTGGAGCACCTTCGTTTCGCCCTGGTTCTCGAGCTTACGCAAGAACGCCGTCTCTCCCCGGCCGAAAATCTGGATGCGCTCACTGCCAAAGTTGTCGAAGAAGCCGTTCAGGGCGAGACCGGGGCGGTTGAT
>CAYPTH010000093.1:2537-12095 GCA_964413635.1 uncultured Spirochaetaceae bacterium | reverse complement strand
GCTCACTGCCAAAGTTGTCGAAGAAGCCGTTCAGGGCGAGACCGGGGCGGTTGATGTCCGGAACGCGGAGCTCCCGCGTCAGACCGGGACGGCCGCCGATGCACTTGAGGTTGAGGGCGTTGTGCTCCTTCAGATCCAGATCGAGGAGGTCGAGAATCGTGAACTTGGTAACCACTCGGGTGCTAGTGCTCCTTCACCTTCTCCTTCTCTTTTTTGACCTTCAATTCCAGCTTATCAATCAGGGTATCAATACCCTCATGGAGCTCGAAGCTCTTCACCTTGATCACGTGGGAGTTGCCCCAGCGGAAGTGGACCTTCACCTCGAGCTCGTACTCGTGCGTTTCCTTCACGAAGGTAAACTCCAGATCGACGATCATGTCCTTCGCAAAGTCGATCTTTCCCAGGCGATGCTCCACGAATTCCTGCGTCTCTTCCTTCAGATCAAAGTGGACTGCCTCAATGTCTAGGTGCATTGCGTACCTCCGAAATAGGGTTATCGATCATACGACGAGCTGATATCGAGCTCCTTCCGATACTTCGCGACGGTGCGCCGGGCAATGGAGATGCCCTGTTTCTTCAGGAGATCGGCTATTCGCTGGTCCGACAGGTGTTTTCCGCTCTTCGATTCCTCCTCGAGTATTTCCTTGATGGTTTCCTTCACCGCCTCCTTGGAGAAGCGAGAGCCACTCGATCCCGTACCGGAAATCGAGTTGGAGAAAAAATACTTCAACTCAAAGATACCAAAATCCGTCTGCATGTACTTGGCGGTCGTGATCCGCGACACCGTCGCCTCGTGAACGCCTACTTCCGCGGCAATGTCTTTGAGCGTCAGGGGCACCAGATACTTTGGCCCCTTCACGAAAAAGTCCCGCTGGAAGTCGATGATCGCTCGGGCGGTCTTGAGCAGCGTTTGATTTCGCAGTTGGATACTGTGAATGAACCACCTGGCGTCCTTCACCGAAGAGTTCGCAAAGCGCCGCGCCGCCTTCCGCTCGCTGTCCTTGCTCGGTGCTTGGCCACCCACCTCTTCGAAGAAGGGATTGATTGAAAGCGCGGGGATCTCCTCGTCATTGAGAAAAATGACCAGCTCGCCCTCCCTCATGGTCACCAGGAGGTCGGGAACAACGTACCGCGTGGTGTCGTTGGAGTATTCGCGCCCAGGGAAGGGAGTGAGACTACGAACGAACTCCAGGATTTCCTGAACGTGATCTTCCGTGGACTTGAGTCGCTTCGCCAACTCGGCGTACTTGCCCTTCTCGAGGAGCAGGAGGTGGTCCCGCAGTACCGTCTCGGTGTCCTCCGGCGCGTCGTCCCGCAGTTGGGTCTGGACTAACAGCGACTCCTGGTAGCTCGAGACCGCCGTTCCCGCCGGCTCGAAGGTCTGGATCATTTCGATAACGTGGCCGAGCTCGTCCTGGTCTTCCTTCGGAACCAGCGAGTACGGATCCTCCGTATGAAAGCCGTTGGCATCCAGATTCATGATCACCGTCTCACCGAGCTCGAACAGCTTGTCCGAAATTGGTTGGAGCCGGAGCTGCCAGAGGAGGTGGTCGTGGAGAGATTCAGATCGTGAAAGGGCGCCCTCCATGAACCGGCGCTTGTTGTCGCTGCTTTCCTCGTCGTAGCCGCTCTCTTGGAAGCCGGGATCGGAGGTATTCTCAAAGTAGTCGTACTCTTCGTCCCGCGGCTGTGTCGCCTCGTCCAATGAGAGCATTGAAGAGTCTTCTACGACATCGAGGGCCGGGTTCTGCTCGAGCTCCTGGTCAATACGGAATCTCAACTCCTGAATCGGCAGCATCATCAGCTGAATGCTCTGATAGAGCTGAGGATTCATTCGGAGTCTTTGTTCTTGAGCAAGTACCGGCTTCTGTATCTGCAACGAGTCCTCCGCGCATTCCCCTTTTCGAAGGGCCGCGGTTACCTTTCGAGACCTGAAATTTGATTGTGGTGTAGGCCCATACCTTTGTCAACGAGACCCTCAGGGACGTTCCGTTCACATTCGGAACGACTCACCCAGGTAGACCTTCCGAGCAATCTCGTTCTGCATGACGTCGTCGCGATTGCCCGCCACCACGATCTCTCCATCTTTAATGATGTACGATCTGTCGGTGATTTCCAGCGTGTCACGAACGTTGTGGTCGGTGAGAAGAACCCCGATCCCCTTCTTCGAGAGATCGGCAATGATCGTTTTGATGTCGTAGACGGCAATTGGGTCAATACCGGCAAAGGGCTCATCTAAGAGCAGGAACTGTGGCTCAATGGCAAGGGAGCGCGCTATCTCAGTCCGTCGCCGCTCTCCACCTGAGAGCGTGTAGGCCTTCTGATGGCGATTCGTCACAATGCCGAGCTCCTCCAACAGCTCTTCGAGCTTTGCCCGCTTCTGTTTCTTGGTGAGGTCGTTTCGGGTTTCCAGGATCGCCCAGATGTTTTGCTCCACCGACAGCTTCCGAAACACGGACGCCTCTTGCGGGAGGTAGGAGATACCCAGCCGGGCGCGCCGGTACATAGGGTAGCGGGTCACGTCCGTAGCGTTCAAAAAGATGCGCCCTGAATTGGGGCTGATGAAACCCACGATCATGTAGAAGACGGTCGTTTTTCCCGCCCCATTCGGCCCAAGGAAGCCAACCACCTCACCCCGGTGCATCTCAAACCCGATCCCGCGCACAACGGTGCGGCGGCCAAAGCGTTTGACCAGGTCACGCACGCTCAGCGCGGCCTGCTCGGCGCTGTGGGAGTCACTCATCTTCGGACTCCTCGTTGGTGCCGTCGCCCTCCTCGGCCGCGCCTTCCTCGCCGTCGCCTTCCTCGCCGGTGGTCACCGACCCGCGAACCTCGCCCTGCAACGTGATCTCCTCAGTGTCCAGGTTCATGATAATGCGCGAGGCGCGGTATTCGTCGCCCTTCCAGAAGACCACGGGTAGACCGGAGAGCTCGAGATTCTGGGTGTCGCGCTGGTACCGGGCAAACTCCCCGCGCGCGGTGAGATCCTCGCCGAGAATACGTACGCCCACCTGGACCGTGCTGAGCTCTTCTTCGGTACGGTGTTCAATAATTCCGCCCTTCACAACCAGATCGTTGTCCAAATCCTCCATGACCGCCGAGCCCTCCGCACGGATAATGTCCTCCTCGCGGTCAAAGAAGAGGCTCTGGCTGGTCAGGCGAATACCGCGCTCGAGATCCTCGACGTAGACGCTGTCTTCGGCGGTTGCGTAGCGAAAGTCCTCACCGAAAATCTCGATGGATTCCGCCTCAATTACGGTCTCATCCGAGACAACCCGCGCATTGCCGGAGAGGACGGTTCGTTCCCGCCCTTCGGCAAACACAATAGAGGTCCGGTTGCTGGAAAACTCAAAGGTCTCGGCAGCGAGTGAAGCGGCGAACACGGTGGTCGAAAGCAGCAGGAGCGCAACGCTACGGAGTGGTCGAATCACTGCCCTCCTCGCTGTCGTCGGTGACGAGGGTTCCGCTCACCTCCCCGGTGAAGGAGACCCGCTTGAGGCGCGTGTCCGCTTCAAATCCGAGGCCGGTGATCTTTGAGCCTGAGTCCCGAACGACGGTTACCCGCTCGTCTTCCCGACTGGTGAGCCGATCTTCCTCATCATTCCAGAAGAGATACTCCGCCTGAACCTCGGCGGATTCGGTCTCCGCGCGAAACCGGATCCCGCCGGAAAGCTCGACGTTATCACTGTCGGTGAAGTAAGTCGCTCGATCGGCGTTTCCCGAGCTGAGCACCTCGCCGTCGGCGGTCCGTTCGGTGAAGGTCAGACCAAAGAGCAGTTGCGTGTTCTGTTCCGGGTAGCTCTCCGCTCGCTCGGCCGTAAAGCGCAAGACCCGGTCACTTCGGCGCTCGATCGTGTACGAGGACTCAAACAGAATGGTTTCGGGCAGCTCCTCCGGACGCTCCTCCGCAATGCGACCGGCGTCGTAGTCCAGGCTACACCCGGCTGCGAGGGCGATCGCGACCAGGACCAGGAGCGTTCTGCAGCGACGCGAGATGCGCTCCAGCTCGGTATGCATGGGCACTACTACCTCGTCTGCTCAACGAGTGACGACGCGTTGTCCGCTGTTGCGGTGGACTCATCCGCTCCGCCGGCCGTGGTGGTGCGACGGTGGAGACCGGCCGCCACGAAGCTTCGGAATAGCGGGTGTGCCGCTATAGGCTTAGATTTGAACTCCGGATGGAACTGCACGCCGAGCCCCCAAGGATGCTCGGGCCACTCGATCGATTCCACCAGCGCGTCGTCTTCCGTCACCGCGGAGACGATCAGGCCGCCCGTGGTCAGTCGCTCCCGATACTGGTTGGACACCTCGTACCTGTGTCGGTGACGCTCCGAGATCACCTCGCGGTCGTAGATCCCCCGAATTCGGGTGCTCGGAAGCAGACGTGAATTGTTTGCGCCGAGTCGCATGGTCCCACCGTAGTTCTTTACGTTCACCTGCTCTTCGAGGAGGCTGATGACGGGATCGGGCGTGTCTGGAATAAACTCGGTGCTATTGGCCTCTGGGAGCCGAAGAACGTGACGTGCGTACTCGATAACCATGACCTGCATACCAAGACAGATCCCGAAATAGGGCAGTCCGCGCTCACGAGCGTACTGCGCTGTTCGGATCATTCCTTCGATCCCTCTGCTTCCAAAGCCACCCGGAACCAGAATTCCGTCGACGTCCCCAAAGACATCGTCTAGATTGTCCTTCCGCTCCAGTCGCTCGGAATCCACCTTGACCAACTCGACCCGCACCTCATTCGCCACGCCGCCGTGGAAGAGCGCCTCGTCCACGGATTTGTAGGAGTCGTTTAATTCAATGTACTTCCCGACCACGGCAATGCGCACCGTCGTGGAAGCACCTTTCGCCACGTCGGACACGTGCTGCCACTCTTCGAGCTCAGCCTCGTCCGCTTCGAGATGAAGGAGGTTCAGGAGAATCGAGTCCAGATCTTGGTGGTGGAAGGTCAACGGGATCTCATAAATTGTCGTCTTAATGTCATATGCAGAGATGACCGCCTCGTAGGGCACGTTCGTGAAGAGCGCGATCTTTCGGCGAAGCTCCTCGGACAGCATGTCCGGCACACGACAGAGAAGCACGTCGGGTTGGACGCCGATCTCTCGAAGTTCTTTCACCGAGTGCTGTGTCGGCTTTGTCTTGAGCTCTCCCCCTGCAACTTCGGGGATCAGCGTCACATGCACGGAGATTACGTGACTGTGCCCGATCTCGTGGATCATCTGCCGGACAGCTTCGAGAAAGGGAAAGGACTCGATGTCTCCAACCGTCCCGCCAATCTCGACAATTGTCACGTCGACGTCCGGCTGTTCCCCAACTGCCAGGACACGTTGCTTGATCCGGTCGGTTATGTGGGGGATAACTTGTACGGTCCGGCCGAGATACCGCCCTTCCCGTTCTCGCTGTATCACTTCCTGATAAATCTGACCCGTCGTTATCGAGCTATCCCGGGCGACCGGCGCCTCGGTAAACCGAGCGTAGTTTCCGAGATCGAGATCGGTCTCGGCTCCGTCATCCGTGACGTAGACCTCGCCGTGCTGATATGGGCTCATGGTCCCGGCGTCGACGTTAATGTAGGGGTCTATCTTGACCATTCGGACACGGAGACCACGGCATTCCATGAGACTGCCGATGGAGGCTGCGGCAATACCTTTTCCAAGACTCGAACAGACGCCACCGGTGACGAAGATATAGTTCTTCATGCTCGAGAATTATCCTGGTGGCTCCGGGCAGTGTCAACGAAGCGGGACCTGGGAGTCACCGCTCGGTTGACTGCGGCCGCTGGGCTATCGACACGTGATCTGACGCAAGGCCGATATTTGAAGTGGCCACGCTTCCCAAATGCTTGGATACGCGTTTTCGGAGAAACACCGGAATGTTCGATTTCGCCGCCATGGCAAGACCACGGCTAGGTGTGAGCTTCAGGAAATGGCTGCGATTCTCGCCGCCGTAGCGGAAGGTGGCGACCAGACTGCCGTTTCGTTCCGAGTCTATCTCGAGACACTGCGGCTCGAGGCGGTGCGACTCCAGTAGATCGGTCACGACATCATACGCGGTGTCCGACGGAACCTCCGGGTCCAGCGCCTCCAGAATGGCCTGGGCTTCGTGCATGCCCACGGGCACCATCAGAACGCGTCTGTCATCAGTCAGTTCCAGCAAAACGTGCGGCGCTTGGGATACTTGCGTGAAGCTCAATCCCTTCAGTTCGGCACAATCCCATCCAGGCTTCATACTGAGCTTTAATATAGCACGCACCATCTGGAAAACCGGTCATTGTTGACAGCAGCAATTCAATCGGCCTAGATTGTGGAGCACCAGCAAGGAGCCGGCGGAGCGGAATGTCCAGTTTTCTCAGCGATGACTACTTTCAGAAGTTCCGCGACCTGATCTACGACGCCAGCGGGATCCACTTCTCCAGCTCAAACCGGTCCATCCTTGAGAGTCGGCTTCGTGAGCGCCTCCGCGCCTCCGGTAGCGAAACACTCGGCGAATACTACGATCGGATTCGCAAGGACGATGAGGAGCTGCGCGTTCTGCTGGATTCGGTCACGACGAATCTGACCCGCTTCTTTCGGAACACCTCCCACATAGAGACCTTCGAAAAGTTCGTCGTTCCCGACCTTGCGGAGCACAAACGTTCCGGCAGCGAGAAGACGGTGCGTATCTGGAGTGCCGGCTGTTCAACGGGCGAAGAGCCCTACACGCTGGCAATGATAGCCCTCGAACACCTGCCACCGGGCATATCGATCGAGATCGTCGCGTCCGACATCAGCCTGAAGTCACTCATGATCGCGAAGGAAGGCTACTACTCCGAATCACGCGTCCAGGGCGTTCCGGAGAATCTTCTGACGAAGTACTTCACCTCGAGAGACGGCGGCTATCAGGTGACCGACCAGCTCAAGAAGGTTATTCGCTTCGACTATCACAATCTCAAGAACGACAGTGGCTTGCGTGGACTGGACGTAGTCTTCTGCCGGAACGTCCTCATCTACTTTGATGAGGCGGCCCAGAAGGCGGCTGTAAACCGCTTCTGGGAGGCTATGGGCCCTCACGCCTATCTGTTCATTGGTCATTCAGAGTCCCTCTTCGGCATGAACACCCAGTTTGAGTTTTTTCGGACCGACTGGGCGTGCATATATCGCAAAAAGGTCAAGTGAAGGTGAAGAAAGAACCAATTCGAGCCTTGGTCGTAGATGACTCTGCGCTCATGCGCAACCTTGTGTCCCGGATCTTGAACGAAGCCGATGACATCGAAGTTGCCGGAACGGCAATGAACGGCAAGTTCGCCCTCCAGAAACTGTCCCGGCTCAACCCGGACGTGATTGTTTTGGACATCGAAATGCCGGAGATGAACGGCATTCAATTCCTCGAGGAACGGCGCAGGCAGCACATTGAGGTGCCCGTCGTCATACTCTCGTCGGTGGCCCATCGGGGTGCCAAGATAACCATGGAGGCCCTCTCGCTCGGGGCATCCGACTTTCTCCTGAAGCCCTCCGGACCGGTTTCCGGAGACATTCACGCGGTCGGAGACCAGCTCATTGAGACAGTCCGCGGATACGGACGGCGCTTCCGGAATCGCAAGGGAAGCGTCCCGCCGCCACGGCCGGTCGCCCCGGAGGATGTTGGTCCGCAACCCGACCGAAGCACCGCCGCAGTCATCGAGCGGGAACGGCAGAAGCCGCGAGGCCCCATAACGCCGGAGACGGAGCCCGGCGAGATCCACCTCATTGCGATCGGCGTCTCAACCGGGGGACCGAACGCGCTCCGGAAGATATTTGCTGAGATCAGTCCGACAATCGGCGTGCCCATTGTGATCGTCCAACACATGCCCCCGGGATTTACGGCGGAGTTTGCGAAGAGCCTGGATCGGATCTGTCCCTTGACCGTAAAGGAGGCCGCCGACGGGGACCTGCTGCAAGCGAATCGCGTCCTCATTGCTCAGGGTGATAGGCACCTTACGGTGGAGCGGAAATCGCTGTCCGGGATTGTCCACATTTCCCAGGAGGCACCGCGCAACGGACACCGCCCTTCGGTAGATGTACTCTTTGAGTCGGTCGCCTCAGCCTTCGGGAATCACAGCCTGGCCGTAATTATGACCGGGATGGGCCGGGACGGCGCGTATGAGATCGGCTCCATCCGTCGGAAGGGCGGCATTACCCTTGGGCAGGACGAGGCGACAAGCGTTGTCTATGGAATGCCGAAGGTCGCATTCGAGCTTGGCCACGTACAACATCAGTTACCGTTGCACCAAATCGCCTCAAAGCTATCCGCGATCGTAACTGAGCAGAACGCTTAGACCCGACTGCCGACGCGGGCAAGCCCGAGGATCTCCGGCATGTCTTTGCCACGCCGCATACGGTGGTAGAGGTAACTCAAGCCAAAACCGACGGCGAGACCGAAGAGCCCAAAGACCACACTTACGAGCTCGTTTCCCGAGCCCAGAAGCTCCGCACCGAGAAAGTAGCCCCCTGCAAAGAGCAAGAGCGGAAGCATGAGCACGGTAAAACCGGCCCAAATTGCCTTCCCCGGATGAACGAAAACCTCGACCATCTGCGTCGGCCGCAGGTCCAAGCGTTTCGAGTTTGCGGCGGTAAACTCGCGCGTCTTTGGGTTGCAGAAGGCCTTCGACGCGGGGCACGCCTCACAGGCGCTGTCGTCGCAGGCTAAATATACCGTCTCGCCTTCAGTTCGAAGAACGCGTGCTATCTCTATCATCTTTCGGCTCCTCGCATGGAACGGAGAGACGCTCGATCGACTGTGCTTCGGCACCGTCGGAAATCTCGATCACAACACCATTCAGGGCCAGATTTCCCCAGGCATCCTGCGAGCGCTCCGGCATCTGCTTGATCATCTTCTGAACCTCAATGTCCACGTCCAGTCCCGATACCCCGTCCATGCTTCCGGTACGGCCGGCATCACAGATGGTAGCGGTCCCCTTCGGCCACACCCGCTCATCCGCCGTAGCGACCCGTTGTCCGGTACCAATCACCGCGGATACGTGGCCATCCGCCAAGTGGAACATGGTGTACTTCTCGGCGGTGGTTAGGGCGTGGAAATCCACCAGGATCGCCTCAGTCTCTCTCCGCGCCCGGTCCGCGAGCTCTGGAAGGAAGGTAAAGGGATTACTCAAGTGGATCCTACCGAAGCCGGATTGGCCAAGAAGGGAGATTACGGCCAGCCTCCGGTCCCCGACGACAAAGGCGCGCCAGCCGCGACCGGGGTTTCCGGGGGGGAAGTTGGCGGCTCGCAGGATATAGCCCGCCGACGAAATGTGCCCGACCATGTCCTTCTTGTAGTAGATCTGATCACCACCGGTGATCACGTCGACGCCGAGCTTCCGCAGGTATATCGAGTGGTTTTTGCCAATTCCGAAACCGTTGGTCGCTCCGTCGCCGTTGGCGACAACGAAATCGATGTGCCGCTCTTCTCGTATGCGGGACAGCGCCGATTTCACACAATAGATACCCGCTTTTCCAACTATCTCAGAAATGAACAGTACTCGCATGGTGCTCCGCAGGGCGGGAGTATAGCAGGAAGGCGTCGGCGTGTTTACCCATG
>CAYPTH010000093.1:0-2437 GCA_964413635.1 uncultured Spirochaetaceae bacterium | reverse complement strand
GTGTGTCACAATTACCCGGAATTTCCCGTCTGTACATGGAATGTGTACCCTCGACGCCACTATTGCGCCTCGCGCGTCCCTGCATAACCCCCGTAGCCGACAGGTCGTCCCGAGCCTCGACTGCGAGACGCCGTATGCCGGCTGGTGACAGCATCGCCATAAATATATTCATTGTAGTTGATTACGTTTCCTTCTCTGGAATGTACAATAGGAGTTCAGCTTTTGGCACAGGACTTGCTAGCCTATGAGTGGAGCGGTCGAAAGACGCTCTCATCGATGGCGTTGCCTCGATGCGTGTCGCTGCTCAGCAGGGCACACACCTTATGGAGCACATGCTCAAGGAGTTGTTTTATGAAACAACGCGATTTTGGCGACCTCGGCAGGGTCATGGACGAAATATTCTCCGCCGCCGAGAATCTGGGTTCCGTTTTCGGCGAGAAAACGGGATTTGATCCAACGGAGAAGGGGTTCAACTGGGACGCCCAGTGGGATTTCTACCCTTCGCACTCGTATCCACCGGTCAACATTTACATGACCGATGACAAGACCATGGTCTTCGAGTTCGCCCTGGCAGGCTTCCGAGAGAGCGACATCGATCTCCAGTTCAAAGGAGACTACATGATGCTTTCGGCAAAGCCGCCGGCAGAGATGGAGCCGGATGAGAACATTCACTTCTTGAAACGGCGCCTCAAGGTCAAAGAGATCAAGGATCAGCGCTACTACGTGCCGGAAGACAAGTTCGATCGCGAGGCTTCCGAAGCGGTATTCAAGAATGGGATCCTCCGCGTAACGGTCCCCCCTCGGGACAAACCGGAAGAGGGAGATGGCTACAAGATCTCCATCAAGAAGGAGGATGAACAATGATCTTCTGGCTCATCGTGGGTGCGGCTCTCGGCTACTTCTTCAAGCCGCAGATTGACAAGCTTGTGGGGCGAGTAGTTCGCATGATCCGGGACAACCGGAGCGACCACGACCGTTACTGAAGCTGTCGCGGGGCGAATCTTCGCCCCGCATCCACTATTCCCCCGTGGCGCTATTGAGCTTCACGGAATACAATAGTGGGTAATGTCGCTCCTTGGACGCGCAGCTCATGCAAAACAGGATGGCGCCGTCGCCACGGACAGAAATGCACGAGATGTAGATCGCCTCCTCGAAACGGTAGAACGAATCTACCACGTACGAGATTTGGATACCCTCTTGGAGAACATCCTTCTCGAGGCGCGGCGCTTTGTGCGCGCCGACGCCGGCACAGTATATCTTGTTGCCAAGGGTCGCCTCTTCTTTCGCTACGTGCAAAACGATACCCTCTTCCAACACGAAACACCGGAGCAGCACCACCTTACGGCGAGTCAGAGTCTACCCGTCGACCGCAAGTCCCTCGCCGGCTACGTCGCCTCGAGCGGCGAGCCCTTGCTCATTGACGACGTCTACGACATCCAGAGCGGAGTCGATTACTCGCACAATCCCAGATTTGATCAGGAGACGAAGTATCGCACTCGGTCCATGCTCATTGTCCCTCTTCTAACCAGAACCGGGGAGGTAGTCGGTGTACTCCAGCTGATAAACGCCATGACGCCCTCAGGTGAGGTGATTCCATTCTCGGGCAAAGACCGGCTCTACATCATGCAGTTCGCCCAGCATGCGGCGACGGCAGTCGAGCGCGCCAAACTCAACCAAGAGATGGTGTTACGGATGGTTGACATCTCTCGGCTCCGTGACCCCTTTGAAACGGCACAACACGCCCGCCGAGTTGCGGCGACGTCTTCCGAGCTGTACAGTGTGTGGGCGCGACAGCACGGGGTGGCGCGCTCGGTCATGCGAGCCACCAGGGACGCCCTGGTTCCCGCCGCCATGCTTCACGATGTTGGGAAAATTGCGATTAGCGACGCCATCTTGAACAAGACCACCGATCTCACGGAGGAGGAAATCCGGCAGATCAAGCTGCACACCATTCAAGGTGCCCGCCTCTTTACAATGCGCGACTCAGCCTGGGACCGCGTCGCTCGCGATGTTGCACTCAACCATCACGAGCACTGGGACGGCAGCGGATACCCGGGACACATTGAGGACCTCAGCGTCGACCCGGTAGAGCTCGGCCCGGGCAAGAGCGGTACGGAGATCCCCCTGGTGGCACGCGTCGTCGGCATTGCCGACGTGTACGACGCCTTGATTTCGGAACGCTCGTACAAGATTCCCTGGTCGGATGATGACGCTCGAGCATTCCTGGAGGCGCGCGCCGGTACCCAGTTCGATCCCGAGCTCGTTGAGCTCTTCCTCGACATGCGCCCCGTGGTGGATTCGATTCGCGATCGCTTTGATTATTGAGCGCCGACGCGCGGCTTGACTGGCGATCGGCGCTGCGCTATTGTAATGCTCGCTCAAGCCCGAGTGGCGGAATTGGTAGACGCGCTAGGTTCAGGGTCTAGTGTCCGTAAGG
>CAYPTH010000092.1:7757-12237 GCA_964413635.1 uncultured Spirochaetaceae bacterium | reverse complement strand
AATGGCTCTCTTGATCTCAACATTCGCTTGTCACGGCTGGGCATGTACAATATCCTGTACTCAGGGGAACGCATGAATGCAGTAAACTATTCCGATCTTCGCCGGAATCTCAAGAGCTACATGGATCGCGTCTACGAGGACCAGGAAACACTCATTGTTACGCGTAAGAACAACGAGAACGTCGTGCTCATTTCCGTTGACGAGTACAATAGCCTCCTGGAAACCAACTACCTGCTTTCAAACGAGGCGAATGCGAAACACCTGACTGAGTCGCTGCGAAATGCCCGCCAGGGAAAGGCGACAGTACGTCACTTGATTGACGAATGAGGGTTCTGTTCACCGAGCAAGCCTGGAATGACTACCTCTACTGGCAGAAGAACGACAAGCGTATTCTCAAGCGAGTCAACGAGCTCATTAGGGACACGCAGCGGTCTCCGTTTGACGGCATAGGTAAACCCGAACCGCTCAAGCATCAGCTCCAGGGCTTTTGGTCTCGCCGCATCAACGACGAGCACCGGCTCGTCTACGAAGTCGAGGACAACGACTTACGGATAGTAGCCTGCCGGTTTCATTACTAGCGGTCCATCCCTTCCACGATGGGAATGGCCGTTCCACACGGATTCCGTAATCTATTCTGCCTGCGACCGAGATCCTGTGGATTGTTGACAATTGAGTGACAACTGTGGACCATTGATGCAGGAGCGCAAGAAATGAAGTTCATTACCGTGCGGGACATCCGGACGTCACCGGGTCAGATTTGGAAGGAGCTGCCGGATGAGCAGGAAATGATCATTACGAACAACGGGAGACCCATTGCCTTGCTGACGCCCCTCACGGATGAGAACCTCGAGGACACACTGGCGGCTGTTCGTCAGGCGCGGGCCACGCAAGCAGTAGCACGGATGCAGCAGGCGGCGCGCACAAGCGGCGCCAGAGGGCTTACGGACGGGGAGATCGAGGACGAAATCCGGCGCACTCGCACTGGGCGGACCGAGCGCAACGAACACGACGAATGAGAATTGTTCTGGACACGAATGTGCTGGTATCCGCGCTTCTACACCCGGATCGTACTCCGGCCGCCGTGTTGAATACCGTTCTGGCGCGGAGGACACGGCTCCTCCACGACAATCGCATTCTGAGTGAGTACCGGGTGGTGCTTGGCCGGTCACGATTCGGCTTTGCGCCCCCGGATGTTGCAGCGCTTATGGATTTCTTCGAACACAGCGGCGAGTTCGTTGCTGCGACTCCGCAAGGCTTGCAGCTCCAGGACTCAGCAGACACGCCCTTCTACGAAGTCGCGCGATCAGGGGAAGCCGACTATTTGGTGACAGGCAACGTGCGGCACTTCCCCGAGGAAGAGATGATCGTGTCCCCCGCTGAGTTCGTTCAGGTTTTTACGTCGGAGGGCTGGCGCTGAGGGGGCCTGAGCTGCCGCGTGAGCCTATTGAAGCCCCAGGTGCTTCCTGATGTGCGCTACCAGATTGTTGTCGAGCTCCCTGTGTCTGGGGAGGGGCTGTTGCTGACCGGTTTTCGGGTTTCGGTAGATGTCGTGATTTTTTCCGTGCCGGGCAAGCTCACAGCCAGCGGCAGTCAGTTCTTTAATGAACTGAGTCCGCTTCACACTGTGATTTCTTCAATCTGGTAAGTATCCGGCACGTCCTCGAGAATCATGAGCCGGTACGCATCGGCAATGTTCTCCCGCAACTCATTCAAGGTCTCGCCTTGGGTCATGATTTCAGGATGCTCGGCGAGTTTGCCTAGCCAGTACTTCTCGCCTTTCCAGTAAACGAGCGTGAGTTTTTGCATTGGCACTCCCGAGGAGAAGTTTAGTGCAGAGCCTGGGCGAGTCAAGAGAGCGTGTGGGCATGCAGAAAATCTACACCTGGAGCGGCGCCTCCACAGACCGGGTCCGCGACCCCCTACAGCTCCTTCATCTCATCCCGGATGCGGGCGGCTTCCTCGTAGTTTTCCTCTTCGAGGGCCTTTTGGAGCTCTTCCTCGAGGCGGTTGCGCTCTTCGTCTTTCTCGTCGGTGGGTGGGGTTTCGCCGGTCTCTTCTTCGGTGATCAGATTGATGGCGACACCGGCTTCATCGACTATTGTCTCTGAGATGTAGAGGGGGCAGCGGATCCGGGCCGCAATGCCGAGGGCGTCGGAGGGGCGGGAGTCGATGGTGAGCTTCTTCATGCCCTGCTTCATGAGCATGCGGGCGTAGAAGGTGCCATCCTTGAGGTCGGTAATCTCGACGCGCTCAACGCTGACGTTGATCTTGTCCATCATGGAAATGAAGAGGTCGTGGGTCAGGGGCCGCGGCATGGGCACGTTGCCGAGGCCGATGAGGATGGACTGCGCCTCGAGCTGACCAATGAAGATGGGTACGGCGCGCTCGGAGCCCAGCGGCTTCACGAGCACGGCATTGCCCTTGTCGGTGCGGGCGACGGTCCAGATTTCTGCTTCCACGAGCATTCCGTTATTCATATCACTCATTTGAATTCTACAAAGACGGCGACCATTATCCAAGCGATTCGGCGACTACCGTCTGGCGATGTCTCACAAAGGGTGTGGGGATAGAAGGTACTCGTGAATTGGGGTGAGGGCAAATGGAGGAGGTGGGAGACAGATTGCTGAAGCGTTCAAGGTGGGATAGTATTCGCGGTGTCTATGAGAAATGCAGCCTCGATCACCAGAGCCACCGCTGTCGTTGCGGTTCTTCTGTTTGTCACGACCTTGGGATTTGCCCAGGAAAGCATTGGGTCTCTCAACGCCAATGCGTCGACCCGCGTAAGCCGCGCCGTCTCGAACCCGAACTATCCCGTGACGCCGGGAGACATCTACAACCTCACCTGGAGCACCGCGTATAACGGAGGCACGTTGGGAACCGGCGACGGATCGGGCTCCACCGGCGAGAATCAGGGCGAAGGCCTGGTTCTGTATGTGGATGCCGAGTACAACGTCAACCTGGAGTTTTTCGGATCGATCGATGCCCGCGGCCTCACGTTCCAGGAGTTCCGGGATGAGGTCATTTCCATTGTGCAGAACGCCTACCCGGGATCCACGATTCGCCTGACCATTCGCTCTACCGGTGAGGTGCCCGTTCGCCTCATTGGGGAGGTGGTGACAGCGCGAACCATTCCCGTTTGGGGCCTCACTCGCCTCGGCGACCTGCCGGACAGCCTGTTCACGGACTACGCCTCCACCCGGTTGATTGAGATCGAGTCCGCCGACGGCACGACGGAGTCCTACGACCTCTTCCGGGCCCGCCGCTTCGGCGACCGGAGCCAAAACCCGCTCCTGAGCGTCGGCGACACCATCCGAGTGCCGAGCTACAACCGGCGGGTGCAGGTTTCCGGGGAAGTTCGCCGCCCCGGGACCTATGAGCTCTTGCCCAACGAAGGCGTGGAGAAGCTGCTCGAGTTGGCCGGCGGCTACACCAACAGGGCGCGCCTGGGTGAGATCAGTCTGACCCAAATCACCCCTGACGCCCGCGGTGCGCAGAGCGTGGCCTACTTGTCGAGCGCCGAGCTTGCCGAGAGTGAGCTGGAGGATGGAGCGGTGATCTCCGTCCCGAGCCGGCTGGAAAACCGGCCGGTGGTCTTCGTGGAGGGGGCGGTCGCGGCCGGGGGCGGCACACCGACTGGGTCGACACGGATCTCGCGGTCGATTCGCACAGACCAGCGCCTCTCCGACTTTGCACCGTCGATCCAGGGCCTCTTCACCCCCGTCTCCGACCTGGAAAACGCCTACATCCGGCGCGGCGAGCTGGAAATGATTCCGGTCGACCTCATCGATATTCTCTACGGGCAGGGCTCGCTGTCCAACGATCCGGTGCTCGAGCCCGAAGACGTGCTGGTGGTGCCGTTCAAGCAGTTCCGCGTAACCGTCCTCGGCGCGGTCAACAGCCCCGGCAGCGTGCCATATGTGCCGAACAAGACGTGGCGCTACTACGTCGAGCAGTCCGGCGGATTCAACCCGGACCTCAACGACCGGCAGCAGGTGAAGATTCTTGATGCCGATGACAACGAGGTCGCGAAGAGCGAGGCGATCGGCCCGGAGTACACCATTCGGGCGGTCCGAAACGATGTGCGATTCTGGTACCTCCGTTCGGCGGACCTGGCAACAACATCGATCAACCTCTTCAATGCCATCTTCTCGCTCCTGCAGACCTTCGACGTGGTGGAATAGCGGCGCGCCGTCCTGAACAGGACGAAGTACCGGGCAGACGTGGCAGAGCAGTCGGCGTAGGTCGATCCGCCTTACCCGAGGAAGGTCCCATACCCAAGGAGCAGTGTGATCAGGGCCAGAAAGATGGTGAACAGGGCTGTCTGACGGCGCTCCTGCGAGGTAAGATGACGAAAGCGCGCTTCAAAGTCCTCGCGCAGCTCTCGTGTCCGCGCGGCCAGATCCTCCCGTTGTTCCTTCACCCGTAGGTTGAGGTCTTCCCGCAACTCTTCGAAACGCTTGTCCACCTGTTCGAAACGCTT
>CAYPTH010000092.1:0-7657 GCA_964413635.1 uncultured Spirochaetaceae bacterium | reverse complement strand
TCGAAGCGCTTGTCGACTTGCTCGAACCTTTTCTCGACCTGCTCGAAGTGGGTTTCCATCTGGTCGAAGCCCCTTCGAAGCAGCTCTGTGTTGCGATCCAGGGACTCTTCAACGCGAACAACGCGTTCCCACACTTGCGGATCAGTAGCTGCGAGGCCCTGCGGAGAGATTTCCCTGAGCCATGCAGGAAGGTTACCTTTTACGTAGCTGCCGATTGTCTCCAGCGTTTCGTGCGAAAGCTCCATAGCTCCATCCATTCGATCGACTAAGCCAAGCTCTTCGGTACTTCAAGTATAGCAAGTCCCTCTCACTTCGACGAGCCTTAGCTCCTTAGCCGTGCGCCGGCCGAATAGTGAAAGCGCCCTGTCACCACCAGGCCAAAGCGCACGCCCTCCGCGCCCCAGCCGAGCTCAGGAGCAAGAGAGAGGCCGATGTCACCACCGGAGAAGAGCTGGTTCAGAAGGAAGGTGGCGCTGAAGGTGACTGTGTGGTTCCAGCGACGGGCGGCGGCCTCAATGGCCTCGGATGAGCGGTAGGGCGTGGTGTAGAGATCCATCCCGGGCTTTGTGCCGACGGCGCGGTAACGCAATCCGAGGTCCAGTCCCCGCCATTCGGCGGATCCACCGGCGCCCACCCACAGGGCGCCGGGTCCGTGGGGGCTGGTCAGCGGCATGGACTGCCGCGGCCCGTCGGCCTCCACGCGGTAGACGGCGCGGGCCAGAGCAATATCGTCGTCGAAGTTGCCCCAGAGGTAGTGCGTGTAGCCGACGACCGCGTCGGCTCCGAGCGTCACGGCCGGCGCCGCCTGCGGCCCCACGACACCGGCCCCCCGCTCTCCGCGCCCGCCGACGGGCAAGCGCCGGCGTATTCTAACGCCACCGAGATAGGCGTCGATTGTCGGAATCTCGCTGTCCCCGAAGCCGAAGGCCTCTCCGCTGATGTCGTCGTAGCCGTACTGGCCCCAGATCTGCACTCCCGGGGCAACTGCGACGGAGACGTCCCCCACCAGGCTCATGTTGTTGGGGGTAATGTCGGCGTTGTGCCAGGAGAATACGGGAAAGAAGTCCCCGAGCTGGAAGCCGTTGAGCGCGCGCACGGCTACAATCTGTGAGCCGAGCCCGAGACGCACACGGCGCCAGGCGTACTCGAAGTAGTGGATGTTGTAGAGAATGGTGTTGCGCTCGAAGGCGTAGGGGCCATCCGTCACGAGCTCGACGTCGGGTACGGCGCGGCCGTTTTCCAGGGTCGAGGTGACGGATGTCATTTTGACCGGGCCGAGGCGCATGGTGGCCCGGAGGGCGTCGAGGAACAGGACCCGGTCGGTCACGTACAGGGAGTCCGCCCCGGCGGCGCCGGGACCAAGGCTCATGTCCTGCCGGCCGAATGCAAGGTCCATGGGGCCGATGGGGAGAAAGACGTAGCCCTCCCGCATGAGGTTGTTTTCAAAGCGTAAGGGATTCCCGTCAACCGGCCCGGGGATATTTGTTGGCGAGTCGATCTGCCACTCCCGCTGTAACGCGCCTTCGGCGTGGAGGTAGGCGCCGGTCCTCCGGCCCAGTCCGAGCTCGAGCTGACCGAGGGGGGACTCGACACGCGACTGCTCGGCGAAGGTACCGCGGGGCTGGTCGAGGTAGTACTGCGGCATCAAGGTGAGGGCAGCGGAAATGTGGACGGGATCGGTACGAGAGCTGACGGCGCCCGTGGCCGATAGCGCGCCGGCAAGGCTTCGTGTCCGCGCTCGGAGCGGGCCGGAAAGATCCTCGACCTGGAGAGCCTCGACGTAGCCGGTGAGCTCCGCGTGGGAGGCGGGCCAGGAGGCCGTCGGCGGGACAAGGCCGGCTTCCAGGTAGAGATCCCGGGTGCGCCGACCGAGGTCTACCGTCTCGAATCCTTGTGCGACGGCCGCGCCGGAGGGCGCAAGGAGAAGCAGGCTTATACTCACGAGCGCGGCACGCAGTGCCCCCGAAGGGCGCCGCCGGTTGAATACCGCGCAAAGCGGTGATAGGTATACCGTAGCGATCATAGAGGAGCATTGTAGCATGACACACTGGTTCGGCCGCGTTTCGTGGCTCATTCCGGCGGTCGCCCTCCTGACCGCCGCCCCGCTGGTGGCGCAGGAGCAGTACGCGGAATACGCCGCACAGACCGACAACCCCTTCAACGCCTGGCTGACCGTGGGCGGCGTAGCCAATGAGACCGTCGTATACGATGAAGAAGGCCTGGGAATGGCCTTTGTGGGGCCCGATTTCACCGCCGGCTTCGATTTTCTGCTGGTCAACGACAAGAAGTACTCGCCGAGCGAGCAGCATATGCGCGGGCGCTACTTCGACCTTCGTGACGGGCGCGTCCAATGGAGCCCGGGAAAGCTCACGGCAACCGCGGGACGGCTCATGCACCGTGACGAGGTAACATCGCCCTATTCACTCTTTATCTCCTCAGCGGCGCCGTCGACGACGGTGGCGGACCTGCGCTACGACAACGGCTTCTTCTTCTACGACACGCGCTGGATCGAGCTGAACCGGCAGTCGAGCCTCTACCGGCAGCAGGTGCCGGTGCGGGACGCCGACGGCGAGGCAACGGGGGAGTACGTCTCCGAGCCGCTGGACCGCGGCGCCAACTACAAGGCCTACGGCCTGGACTTCGGCAGGCTGCGTCTGGGCATCCAGGAGTCGGTGGTGTACCTGAACACTATCTTCTATCCCGAGTACTTCCTGAGCCCGCTGCCCATGTACTTCACGCAGCTGGTGAACTCCACCGCCGGCAAGCCCTGGACCCAGGTGGCGAATGAAAACTCCATGCTGGGCTTCTTCGGCGAGTACGAAGGCAAGGGCTGGTACGCCTATGGGCAGTTCCTGATTGACGACTGGAACGAGATGGGAATCGACTGGCTGGCGCCGGGAGAGTGGAACAACCCGGCCAAGTTTGCGTGGTCCCTCGGCGGGACGGTGGACACGAGCATCGGCACCTTCGGGCTCTATCAGGCGGGTGCGAGCAAGTACACCTTCGAGCCGACCTACGCAAGCGAGAGCAATTTCAACCGCTATCCCTATTCCTACACCTACTACCCGGTGACGGAGTACACGCTCCGGGACGGGACAGCAAAGCCCATTCTCCCGGAGGACAACTACGTTGGCTACAAGTACGGGGAGAACAACCTCGCGCTTACGGCGACCTACGCCGACAGCAGCGCCGGCTTCGACTACGGCGCCGCCGTCGAGTACACCATCAGCGGCAGCAAGTCCCCGGCGAACCCGTGGCACGAGCTCGACTGGCACCAAGGTGAAGGCACGAAAATGTTCGACGACCCGCGACTGGAGCACCGCGTGGAGGTGGGCGCGGACGTGGCCCGGTGGCTCGGCGACTTCCGCCTGTCGGCGGGCGGATCGCTCGGGGGGCTGTGGAACGAGCTCGCCCTGCAGGAGGTGGCCGGCGCACCGCAGGAGTCGAAGATATTCCGGCCCACGACGACCAACCGCTTCCTGTGGGAGCTCACCCTCGAGGTGCGATACGTCTTTGGGTTTCGCTAAGAGCGGACTTCCCGGCGCCTCTGGACGCGCCGAACGAAGTGCAACACGCTGAAGGCGCCCACACCGGCCACCCAGACCGCCGCCAGGATTGCCCCGCCCCGCCAGTCGCGCACGGTATACGCGCCGACGGCGGCGACGGCAAGGCCGGCGCTCACTAGGTAAATCACGACGTCTATCTGCCGGGCGCGGAGTCCAAGGGCCATGAGTTTGTGGTGGACGTGCTCCATGTCGGGAGCGTGGATTGGCCGGCGGTGGCGGATGCGGCGAAGAATTGCGGCAAAGACATCCACAATGGGCACAAAGAGGATGGTAATGGCCACAAAAAACATGCCGGGATCAATACTCTCGACGGGGCCGAGGAAGGGGAGCGCCGCAAGGGCAAATCCCAGGAACAGGCTCCCGCCGTCGCCCATGAATATCTTGGCCGGTGGGAAGTTGAACAGGAGAAAGCCCAGGAGTGCCCCGGCCAAGGCCAGAGACGCAATCACTCCGATCCAGTTGCCCGCGGAGGCGTGCGCGGCGCCAAAGCCCACACTTGCAATGAGTGACAGACCGCCGGCCAAACCGTCGATCCCGTCCATGAGATTAACGGCGTTGGACACGCCGATGAGCCAGAGCACGGTCAGCGGCGCGCCAATTGCCCATCCGAGCCACAGGTTCGCGCCGACCCATGGGAGGCCGACGCCGCGAATCATGGTGCCCCCGAAAATGACCAGCAGGGCGGCGAGAATCTGAAAGAGCAGTTTCTGCCAGGCGCGGACGTTGCGAAAGTCGTCCACCACACCGGTCACATGGACCAAAGCAAGGCCGGCAAGGACGCCGACCATGGCCAGATTGACCACCGGCCCATTGCCGTTGCCCGCGAAGACCAGGCCCACAAAGAATCCCCCGATTGTGGCCAAGAAGATGCCGACCCCGGCCAGGCGCGGAATGTCACCGTCGTGGACCTTCCGGTCGTCGTAGTGGTCGTACCACCCACGCTTGTGAGAGACGCGGAGAATCAGCGGAATGAGCGCAGCACTCAGAACCGCTGCAACAACGAGTGGTAGAGCGAGGGAGATTCCGGTCATTGCCACACCAGAACATAGCGCATGGTTGGAGCAGTATAACGGATGCCGTGCAAGTGTTCCAATTCCTCAAGCAAAGGTGTCAGTCGGCGAGGAGAGGCGCGGAAAAGCCCAAGTGAACGGCGCAGCGGCTGAGTCGCTCATCAAGCGTCCACAGGGCCAGGTCGCCGGGAGGCGCACCTGCATCATACTCGCGCAACCACAATTCGGCGGACGCCAGGTGCAGTGCATCCAGCGTTCGGACCAAAAGCGGATATGGACCTTCGGCTCGACGAAAGACCGCTTCCGTCACCCGCAGTTGTGATACGCCGGAGGCAAAGGTGGCAAAACTTCTCCGCGCGGAGGTTAGCGACCATCTCGGTCCACAGTCACAAGATCAAGTGCGAGCCCCGTATTCAATTCAACGGGCCGGCTCCCGTCCAGCGAGAAGGGACGCGTGGCGGGGACAACCAGGGAGCGCTCCGCATCCGCGCTGTAAACCTCAGCAACCGGACGTTGGTGCTCGGTAATGATGAGTTTTTCCCCCTGTTTTACTTCGCGGAGGTAGCCGGCCATGCGCGCCTTGAATTCGGACACACTAAGGGCTTTCATGGGACAATTATCGGTCAATCGTTGTCCAAAATCAACCACGAGCCACGGCCGCGCTCACACCCGCGGCTTCCACCCCGCGGGCTGCGCGGTGCCGCCCTGCAGGGCCTGACGCTCCGTCTCGAAGCGCTCAAAGTCCAGGGTGGCAAAGAGGTCCTCTACCCGCTCCGACCGACGGATCTGCAGGACCGAGCCGTCGGGCCGCAGGAGGTACTCGGCGCTGCGAAGCTTGCCATTGTAGTTGAAGCCCATGGAGTGTCCGTGGGCCCCCGTCTCGTGGATGGCCAAAACATCGCCTATCTCAATCTCCGGGAGTTTTCGGTCAATGGCGAACTTGTCGTTGTTCTCACAGAGGCTGCCGGTGACGTCGTAGAGCTGCTCCGCCGGCGCCGTCTCCTTGTCGAGGACGGTAATGTGGTGGTAGGCGCCGTACATGCCCGGGCGCATGAGGTTGGCCATGTGCCCGTCCAACCCTACGTACTGCTTGTAGGTGTCCTTCATGTGCTGCACCCGGCTGATCAGCCAGCCGTAGGGCCCGGTAATGCAGCGCCCGTTCTCCATGACGATCCGCAGGGGATCGAGCCCCGCCGGGACAATCTTCTGTTCGTAGAGCTCCCGGATCCCCCTGGACACGTACTCGTAGTCGACCGCCGTGTCCTCCGGCTTGTATGGAATGCCGATGCCCCCGCCCAGGTTCACGAACTCCACGCGAATGCCCAGGCTCTCCTTGATCTCCACCGCCAGGTCGAAGATCAGCGCCGCCGTCTCCACGAAGTAGTCCGGGTCCAGCTCGTTGGATGCCACCATGGTGTGCAGGGCAAAGCGCCTGGCCCCGAGCTCCCGGGCCTGCCGGAACCCCGCGAGGATCTGCTCCCGGGTAAAGCCATACTTGGCCTCCTCCGGATTGCCGATTATCACATTCCCCTTCTTGAGGGCGCCGGGATTGTAGCGCATGGAGATGAGCTCCGGCATGCCCACGTGCTCGGCAAGGTAGGGAATGTGACTGATGTCATCCAGGTTAATGACGGCGCCAAGCCCGGAAGCCTTTCGGTACTCGTAGGCGGGAGTGTCGTTCGAGGTGAACATGATCTCCTCGCCCCGGACATCCAGGCGCTCCACGAGCTCGAGCTCCGTCCCGGAGCTGCAGTCAAAGCCCATGCCCTCATCCCGGACAATGTCCAGAATGTAGGGGTTCGGCAGCGCCTTGACGGCAAAGAAATTCTTGAAGCCGCCGGGATTGCCCGCGCTATCCGGGACCCAGGCGAAGGCGCGGTTCAGCTGCCGGGCGTTCTGCCGAATCGCTTGCTCATCGTAGAGATGGAAGGGGGTCGGAAGCTCGCCCCCGAAGGCGCGCTCCAGACTGTCTTTGGTAAAGGGAAGTGTTTTGTCCGCCATTGCACAAGGAAGGTACGAGGTCGCAATGGCACCGTCAACGGGTTCGTGACCCGTCGACTCAGAAAGGTGGGGGATATTCAGCTAAGGAAAGTGTGGTAAACAAAGCAGGTGCCGGTCCGTCGCAGAGGCCGGCGGTCGCATCTCGCGCATCCGCTCCGCAAGGTTGCCCTTCACGCTCTCTGGACAGTTCCGAGCTGCATGCAATGCACGGAGTTCCGCAGCCCGGTCCTATCGGTAGGCTTCTTTCCGGTGGCGAACGCGGAGAACCGTCACCGCCCGCGAGCCAGGATCAACAGAGAAGATGACTCGGTACTCTCCGACGCGAGCTCTGAACGTATGGTCGGTACCTTGTAGCTTCCTCGTTCCGTGTGGGTGCGGGTTCGCTGCAAGATTGGACACCGCGGCAAGAACTCGCGACTGAGCCGCACTTTCGAGACGGCTAAGCTCCTTCGCTGCAGAGTTCTTCCACAAGATTCTATAACGGCTCGCCATCACGAAGTTTCTTCTCAAGCTCTTCGTGGGTTATTGTCGGCTCGTCACGGCGTTCCGCAATGACCGAAAGATCGTCAAGGTCTTCCAGCAGTTCCTGATACTGATCGAAAGACAGGATGACGGCCTTCTTCTGCCCGGACTCGTCGGTAATGTAGTCGGGCTTGAGGTCCCGTGCGTCGCTCATTCTCTGCACCTCTTCACTCTTACCTTCATACTACCCCTCTGCGGCCCCATTGTCGACAAAGGTGTCCAGGTCGATCGCCGACGCCTTTGAGATGCGGGGTGTTATTCATTTGTGAGAGCAGCAAGAAGCCGCGGCCCGTCCACGATCGTGAAGCCCGGCGGGATTCTCTTGGTCGTCACCGATCGGATGAGCAGTTCGTGGTCGAGGGAGGTTGAAACAAGGTCCCACTCGCGACGGTTTTGGCCCCAGAGGCGCTCCTTCGTGGCGACGAACGTTTAGCGAGAGGTGAACGGCCGGAAATCTCGAACCTGCTGCAGGTTGATTTCCCATACCGTCGCCTGGATTGACTTCTGGGGTCTCGGGACGGAAACATCGATCTCGGCCCAGTCGAGATCAAAGATCCG
>CAYPTH010000091.1:6328-12421 GCA_964413635.1 uncultured Spirochaetaceae bacterium | reverse complement strand
CGCCCGGGCGAAGGGCATGCGTCAGTCGGTCATCGTCTTCAAGCACGTTCTGAAGGGATCCATGCTGCCGGTCGTGAGCTACTTGGGCCCGGCAATGGCGGCAATTCTGACCGGTTCCATTGTTGTTGAGCAGATCTTCCGCGTTCCCGGTATGGGGCGTTTCATTGTCCAGTCGGCGTTGAACCGTGACTACACCCTTCTCATGGGAACCGTCATCGTCTATTCAACGTTGTTGGTCTTGCTGAACTTTGTCGTGGACATCCTCTACTCCGTTCTGGATCCACGCGTCACATACAAGTAAGTAGAAGTAGGTAGAAGTAAGGAGTTCGATCGTGAGTCAGTCCGATATTCAGGCTGCCGAAGAAAAAAATGCCGAGGAGGCGACGCACAAGCTTCCAAAGCGGGCGCCCGGGGCAACCAACGAGTTTGATCAAGCTCAGAAGGGAATAAGTCTGAGCAGAGACGCGTGGAACCGGCTGAAGAAGCACACCTTCGCCATGGTCGGCCTCGTTATCGTTGTCTTCTATGCGCTCATATCTATCCTTGCCCCGATACTGCCAATTCACTCCTACCGGTTTCAGGTGCCTGCTCACGCGCATCTTCCCCCGTCGCTGACCAAGAATGCAGGTGAGCTGTGGTACGAGAAAGAGCTCTCCTACATGCAGCAGCTCAACGAATCTCGGGACATAGACGGGCTCACGGAGGAGCAGCGGGCCAAGCTCGCTTCCATACGGGAACGGATTGAGAACGACACCATGGTCGTCGACGGAAAGGAGATCATGACCCATGAGCGCCGCTACGTCTTGGGTACCGACTACATTGGGCGCGATCTCTTGGCACGGATCATCTACGGCGGGCAGGTTTCGATTGCCGTCGGACTGGTAGGCACCATGACTTCGGTGCTCATCGGCATAATCCTGGGAGCAATCGCCGGATATGTCGGGGGAAGTACCGACTACATAATCATGCGCGTTGTCGACGTTATGTACGGTTTGCCGTACATCATGCTGGTCATCATTCTCATGGCCGTCCTGGGGCGAGGCATCCTGAACCTGTACCTTGCCCTTGCCCTGGTGAGCTGGTTGACGGTTGCGCGTGTCGTCAGGGGCCAGATCATAAGCCTCAAGAACTCGGAGTTCATTGAGGCGGCTCGCACGATGGGCGCGAGTCCCGGACGGATCATGTTCCGCCACCTCGTACCCAATACGCTGGGGGTCATCATTGTGTTTTCGACCCTGCGTATTCCGAGTTTCATCATGTTCGAGGCCTTCTTGAGCTTCTTGGGCCTGGGAATCTCGGCGCCCTTCGCATCCTGGGGCTCTCTGGTCGGTGAGGCGGTCGAAGGCATGTCGAACTTCTGGTGGCGGCTCTTCTTCCCCGCGGCGGCAATGACCATCTTCCTCTTTGGAATGAACTTTCTCGGTGACGGTTTGCGCGATGCGTTCGATCCGCACAGCAAGAACCAGTTGTAAGACCACGGCCACAAGGATTTACCGTATATGTCGAACCAACAAGCAGAAGACTCCGTCCTCTCCGTCCACGACCTACGCACCTATTTCAAGACCGATGAAGGTATCGTAAAGGCCGTCGATGGGGTCGACTTCGACCTCCACGCCGGCGAGACCCTCGGAATCGTCGGCGAGTCGGGCTCGGGCAAGTCCGTTACGAGCTTATCTCTCATGAAGCTGATTCCCTCGCCTCCGGGCCGGATTGTCAGCGGGAAGGTACTGTTCGAAGGCGCCGACCTCCTGAGGAAGTCGGAGGGCTACATGCGCCATGTCAGGGGCAACAAGATTTCCATGATCTTTCAGGACCCCATGACATCGCTCAACCCCTTCCTGAAGGTCTCCACGCAGCTCATAGAGACAATCCAGTTACACCAGGGGCTGAGCCGCCAGGAAGCGCGAAAGCAGGCCATCGAGTCGCTGGAGATGGTTGGTATTCCCGGAGCGCAGAAGCGCGTCGACAACTATCCGCATCAGTTTTCCGGCGGCATGCGCCAGCGCGTCATGATTGCCATGGCTCTCAGTTGCAACCCGAAGGTGCTTATTGCCGACGAGCCCACGACGGCCTTAGATGTGACCATTCAGGCGCAGATCCTCGACATTCTCCGGAACCTCGCCCAAGAGCTCCACGTGGCGGTCATTATCATCACCCACGACCTCGGCGTCGTTGCGGGGATGTGCGACACCATCCACGTCATGTATGCCGGCAAAATCGTCGAGAAGGGTACGGCCGACGAGCTCTTCGACGATCCGAAGCATCCCTACACGCAGGGCTTGATCCGCTCGGTGCCGCGGATGGACCAGGATATATCGGGACGGCTCTACTCCATCCAGGGGCAGCCGCCGAGCGTCATTAATCTGCCCGACTGCTGTCCCTTCTATCCTCGCTGCGAGTACGCAATGGACATCTGCAAACGCAAGTACCCCGCCTCTGAAGGCTTGGAGAACGACCGCGAGGTAGCGTGCTGGTTGTACAAGGATCGTGAAGCAGCTGAAGAGAAGGAGGAGAGCGTTGTCCGACAATAAGCCAGATGATACGGCCACTACGGCGAACACAAACGGAGCACTACTGGAGGTCTCGAATCTCCGGATGCACTTTCCAATAGAGCACGGCTTTCTTTTCAAGCGCCGGGTAGGCTCCATCCGAGCCGTAGATGGTGTGAATCTTACCGTCAAAGCGGGCGAGACCCTCGGCCTCGTCGGCGAGTCGGGCTGTGGAAAGTCGACAACCGCCCGCGCCATTGCCCAGCTCTATGAGCCCACGGAGGGGAGCGTTCTCCTCAGTGGGGAGGATCTGACCAAGCTCTCGCCGAAGGCGCTTCTCCGCGCACGACGCCAAGTGCAGATGGTCTTCCAGGATCCCTACGCCTCCCTCAATCCGCGCATGACGGTTGGCCGCATTGTCGCCGAGCCCATGGAGATCTTTCGTGAACGAGGACTCCTCGACACTCCGCAGTCGGAGATCCTCCAACGCGTCGACGACCTCCTGGACCGGGTCGGTCTCTCGCCGAGCTTCAAGAACCGTTACCCCCACGAGTTCTCCGGCGGTCAACGGCAGCGGATCGGCATTGCCCGAGCCCTGGCGCTGAATCCGAAGTTGATCCTGGCGGACGAGCCGGTATCGGCCTTGGACGTCTCCATCCAGTCGCAGATCCTCAACCTGCTGAAAGATTTACAGAAGGACTTCAATCTCACCTACCTCTTCATTGCGCACGACCTTGCCGTGATCCGCTACATCTCGGACCGCGTAGCCGTCATGTATCTCGGAGTTGTCGTTGAGGTATCGTCGTCGACCGACATATACAAGGAGCCGCTCCACCCCTATACGCAGGCGCTTATGTCGGCAATTCCAATACCTGATCCGAAGGTGGAGAGCCAACGCAAGCGGATCATCCTCTCCGGGGACGTCCCGTCTCCCGACAAGTTCCGCACCGGCTGCTACTTTGCCGACCGTTGCCCGAAGCGGATGGATAAGTGCATGACCAGCGTTCCGGCCTTGCGAGAGGTCCGGGAGGGTCACTCCGTGGCGTGCTATCTCTACTTCGAGCCGGATCCTGAGGAAGCATCGGAACGGGTCATTGAGCGGGAGATAGAGTCGGGCCGACTGCCGAAGAAGGAAGCGGAAGCTATCGGCGCCCTGTAGCGTACGGGCGCCGCCGCTACTCCTCGTCGAGGGGCCGTTCGCAGAAACGAGCGACCTCTCGCGCGATTGTTTGCAGATTCTCGCCACTCCGTGCGGCGCGGCGCTCAATGTCGTACTCGTCACCCGATTTCGTAGTCATGGTGAGGTGTACGTAACGCCGTTGCACGAGGCGGGAGCGTCCGTCTTCACCTCCCGGCACGGCGCCCTTGGTGAGCTCTCCCAGCACGAAGCGTTCAACTTCATCCAGTTGGACTGAGCCCGGCTTCACCAGGCCCACCAGCCCAATGCGCCACTCCACGACCCCGCGCGCCCGGTCGAAGCGCCAGCGCTCGTCGTACAGCAGCGCCAACACCGAGATCAAGAGAATGATCGCCGGCAGAATAGGAACGTCTTCGGAGGTAAAGAGTCCGTAGATCAGGATTACGGTGAGAATTCCGAAAAAGACGCGAAAGATATGCGGTAGCCGTAACAGGAGTACGTCTGAGGTGAGGTGTTGGAGGCGAAGAGAAATGTTGAGCACGGGCGTCCTCCCGGAGGCCTATCCGCGATCGGCGGTGTCAAAGACTTTGATGAGCACCAGGCCGGCAATGAAGCCGCCGATGTGGGCGGCGTAGGCTACTCCGGTACCTCCCCCCAGTGATCCGAGTCCGCGAATCAGCTGGAAAGCAATCCAGATGCCAATTGCAACGATTGCCGGAACTGCCGTGACAATCCGAATCAGAATGACGTAGACCTTCTTGCGCGGGAAGAGGACCACGTAGGCCGCCAGGACCGCCGATATGGCGCCGGATGCGCCCAAACTCGGCACCATTGTGTTTCCGTCCAAGAGCGCCGTCGTGAATACGTGGGCGAGGGACGCCAGCACACCAGTGAGCAGGTAGAACAGCGCGTATTTCCCGTGTCCCAGACGATCCTCAATGTTGTCGCCGAAGATCCACAGGTACAGCATGTTGCCGAGGATGTGGCCGAAGCCGCCGTGCATGAACATGGACGTAATCAGCGTGATGTACACCGTAATGGGCGTCGGGCCGAGACCGGGGCGCCGGTATTGCCGGCCGGCACCGTCGGTCACGACCTGGTCCTGCGTGACAATGTCCTGACCGGTGAGAATCTCCTCCGGCACGGCGGAGAGTGAATAGGTAAAGTCGATGTTCTGTCCCAAGCCCTGGAGCAGGACGAAGACCAGTATGTTGACGGCAATGAAGATGTAGTTGACGTACGGCGTAGTACGGCGGTCCCGATTGTCGTCACCGAGCGGAATTATCATTCGAGCTCCCTCCGCTATGTGTACCGCAAAAGGGCCGGCGGGGAAAAGGGGCGGTGCCGCCGGCTATGGTACCGAGAATCGACTGACCCGCCGCTCCCCGGTCCGAACGCTGCGATTCGGGTTCAAGGGATCGAGAAAGCGGCGCCCGTTGATCACGAAGTAGTAGTAGTGCGTTCCCGGCGGAAGGTTCAGGGTCAAGGTGAGCTCGGATGGCTTGTCCTCGGACTGTCGGAGGCGATACAAGAAGGGATCGAAGTTGTTGAAGCTCCCTGCCAGATAGATCGATGTGTCGGTGAGCTCGGAGAACCGGATCCGTTGCCCTTGAATGGTTTCGAGCTCCTGTCGTCGCGCGACGTCGCGATCGAAGACGAACTCCACGCTCCCATCCCCTCGAACAACCGGAGGCACGGTCCTCGGCACCGGCTGCGGCGGAATCGGATAGACTGATACCTCTCGTCCCATGGCATCCGTCGCCCGGCGCGGGTTGACCGGATCCGCCTGCCATAGGCCGTCTACAACCACGCGGTATCGGAGCTCTTCCCGGTTCGCCGGGATGGGAATGAGGAGAAAGAACATGTCGGTTCCGGGGCGGTCGACTCGCCGGTATTCGTGTATCCTGCGATAGTCTTCGTGGGCGAAGGCGGCGGCGACGTAGCGGTTGTACTCCTCGGTACGATAGGTGAGAAGGATCTGGCCGTCGACGACTTGGGGCGGCTCCGGCTCGGTAAGCAAGCTCACCGTGAGATGGAGGTCCATATCGTTGATTACCTGACCCGGAAGTGGTAGCACGACTACGAGAAACAGAATACACGCAATGACAGGAGCACGTAGCAACAACTTCATGGCATCTGGTATACTTTTTCGGACACCGACGGCATGCGCCTTACATTTTCTTGCGCGCGTCCGAGAATGTGAACAGGAATCGTAATGCCTACCCGGGATGCAATCGAGCGGTTTAACCGTACCCTGATCAGCCTCGGCAATGAGCCCTCCATCGCGGCGCAGCGAGGGGAGGAAATCGAGGATGTGACGCCTTCGGAAGAAGGTCTGCCCGAAGACCTGAGCGACCTCTTGGGCGAAGGCGGGGACGAGGACTACGACTACTCGGCCGAAGAGGCCCTCCTCTCGGGCGTCGAAGACTTCGGCGAAGAGGAAGAACCGTCGGAGGAGCCCGAAGA
>CAYPTH010000091.1:0-6228 GCA_964413635.1 uncultured Spirochaetaceae bacterium | reverse complement strand
CCCGAAGCGCAAGAAGCCCCCGACGCCTTTGACGACGTCGACTTCTCACAAGAAGAGGATCCCTTTGCCGGCATTGAGCTCGGCGAGGACTTCGACGAAGTCATCGAAGGGGGAGAGGAGGGCGAGGAGCCCGCGGGCGGCCAAGAACCGGTCCAAGAAGCGGAGCCAGGGGCACAGGACGTTGAAGAGGGCGCCGAAGACTTCGACTTCGAGGATTTGGAGGGCGGTTTCGAGCTCCCCGAGTCGGAGGAGTTCGGGGAACCGGAGGAGGCCGCGGAGGCCGCTGAGCCCCAAGAGCCCGCGGAAGCGGGTGAAGATGAAGGCTTCGAGATCGACTTCGGGGACGAGGAGTTGGGCGGCGGCGAGGAGCTCGGCGAAGAGCTCGGAGAAGGGTTCGGCGAAGAGCCCGAGGAAGAGGCCGCCGAGGAGCCGGCGGCGGAAGGCGAGGCCGAGGACTTCGAGATCGAAGGGGGAGATGAGTTCACCTTCGACGACGAAGAGGAGTTCGAGACTCCCGGCGCCGAGGGCGGCGACTTCGAGGATATCGAAGGTGCCGGTGAGGACGTGGACGAGTTCAGCCTCGGCGACTTCGGTGCGGAGTTCGGCGTTCTCGAGGAGACCGGGGAGGAGGAAGACGAGTCCGAGCTGAATCCCGCTCTCGACGTCTCCGGCCCCCCGCCAAGCGCCCCCGAGGGTGGCGCTCCCGACCTGGAGTTCAGTGAGGAGGACTTCGAGCGCCTCCAGAAGACGCTCGCCAAGCTCCCGCTCAACGTCAAAATTGCCGCGGAGGAGGTCATTGGCGACGAGCAGGGGAGTCCCGAAGAAATCGAGCAGCTCACCCGCATGCTCATTGAAGGTGACTCGGCGCGTCGGATTGCCGACCACTGCTCGCGCTTCCTGCATCGAGACATCCAGGTTCCCCGAGGCTACGAAAGGCGGACCGGTGTCTCCTTTGAGCAGGAGAAGGAGTCCTTCGCCTACCAATTCCGGGAGAACATTCTCCCGGTTTTACGCGTTGTCGCCCTGACGGGTGTGATTGCGGCACTCCTCATCTTCCTTGGCTATCGCTTTGTCTACCAGCCCCTGCGTGCGCGGGGCATGTACGAGCGCGGGTTGGACGCCATTGAGCAGGGGGAGTACCAAGCCGGAAATCAGTGGTTCGACCGCGCCGTGGACGTCTGGCGGGTAAAGGGACGTTACTACGAGTACGCGGAATCCTTCATTGACGAGCGCGAGTACGCCCGGGCGGAGGAGAAGTACGAGCAGCTCCTTGCCGCATATCCGGGGGACAAGCAGGGTATTCTGGACTACGCCGCCCTGGAAACGGAGATCCTGGGTAACTACGGAAAGGCGGAAGAGCTTCTGAACCGAATCCTCGCCGAGGACCAGACGGATTATGAGGCGCTCCTTGCCGCCGGCGACAACTACATGGCCTGGGCCGAGGAGAACCCCGCGAAGTACGAAAGCGCCAGGG
Source organism: uncultured Spirochaetaceae bacterium (assembly GCA_964413635.1). Taxonomy (GTDB): domain Bacteria; phylum Spirochaetota; class Spirochaetia; order DSM-27196; family PWMO01; genus CAYFQV01. Next base: position 4,754 of record CAYPTH010000091.1, on the reverse strand, counting down.
TCTCCTACGCACGCTTGATCGAGGAATACGGTGGCTCCGACCTCCTGCTTTTCCGAATGCTCCTCTACTTCATCCGAACGGACAATCTGGAAGAGGTTCTCTATCTGAAGAACGTGTTCCACGGCGACAGCGGCGCCGACATCGATCCCTACATCTATGCCGAGCTCGGCGGCTATCTCATTTCCAAGGACCGATTGGACGATGTACTCGACATCCTACGACGCTCCCTGGAGGCGAGGGAGGATATCCCCGACACGCACTACCACCTGGCGCGGCACTACCGACGCACCGAGGACCCGGGAAACGAACGGCGCGCCTTAAACAACGCCGTCACCTTCTTTCAGGCGTCGCAACCCCTGGACTCTCGCCGCGCCGGCCGCTTGGTGGATACCTACACGCGCCGGGGCGAGTACTACTACGAACGGGAGGAGTATCTCACGGCGCGGGAGGACTTCCAGTCGGCAATTGACCGATACGAGGGATACCGGAGCCGCGGCCTCCTGCAGACCAATCCGGAATACGGTCGCGCCTATGCGCGTCTCGGCGATATCTCCTACTACGTCTCCCGCGAGTACGACGACGCCTTCGACCTCTACGCAAACGCAGAGGACAACGGATACGCCGACCCCGAGCTCGACTACAAGCAGGGTTTCGTGCACTATCGGCGTGAAGACTTCCAAGACGCCCTCAACGAGCTCTACAACGCCGAGGAGGGATTCCGGCGCAATCGCAACCTTCTCTACGCAATCGCCAACTCTCTCTACTACCGGGAGGCATATTCGGCGGCACAGGGTGTATACCTGGAGCTGCTGGAAACCCTCGACAGGGAACGAGACCAGATTCAGACTCTGTTAGTCGATGAGGACCCGGAGCACCGTGCGTTGATCGAGTATCTGATACGGGTGAACAACAATTTAGGGGTAACGCTGCAGCGAATCGCCCGGCGTCAGAGCGACCCCGACACGCGCTCCGAGAGCTTGCTCTATCTGCAGGAGTCTGCGGAGTACGCCACCAACCTCCGGCGCGACGACCAGACCGGCATCCGTTCCGCCGAGGTCTCTTTGGCGCAGCTCAATCTCCGGGACGTGCTCTACCCGCGGGAAGAGTTTGAGGTGCAGATCTACAACCGCTTACCCATGGATTTCGAGGACCTGGACTTCTAGGCGGCGCCGGCGCGCTCAACGATCGCGTACCTTGGCCGCGCGCCGACCGCGCGCGGCGGCCGCTCCTATACCTCGTACATCCAGCCGTGGGTGTCTTCCACCACGCCGTACTGAATGCCGCGGAGCTTCCATTGCAGGTTGCGGGTGAGCTCACCCATCTTGCCGTCGCGGAAGACGCGGGTCTTTCCCTTGTGCTCGACTGACTCGATGTAGGAAACCCCCGCCGCCGTCCCGGTGACAAAGCACTCTGCCGCGCGGTCCATGACCTCATCAATGGGGACGCGGCGCTCCTCGACCTTCACGCCCTCGTCCCGGGCGAGCTGCATGGCGCTCATCCGGTTGATTCCGGCGAGTACGGTGTCTTCCAGGCTCGGCGTCACTAGAGTGCCGTCCTCCATGAAGAAGAAGATGTTGCACGACGAGCCCTCTTCCACGTAGCTCTGGGTTGCCGCGTCGAGGAAGATCACCTCCATGTAGCCGTGCTTCTGCATTGTCTTCTTGGTGAGGGTGGGAATGACGTAATTCGCGTCACATTTGATCCACCCGGTTCCGCCTTTGGTGGCGCGCACCTTGTCGGTGGTGACGGCCTTTGCATCCGCCTCCGGGTCGAAGTAGGAGCCAACCGCCGTCGAAACCATGACGACCCACGGCTTCGAGGAGAGATTGAGGCCAATGCCGGGCTCGGCGTAGCTGAAGGGCCGGATGTAGACCGACCGGGCGGAGACAAAGCCGTCCTTCTCCCAGGCGTGGTCGTACTCCGGGAAAAAGCCCAATTCGTAGTTGCGCCGGACCATTTCCTGCACGGCGGGGACGAATATCTCCGGTGGGTACGCCGGCATCATCAGGCCTTCCATGGATCTGTGCATTCGCTTTCCGTTTTCGTCCGGGCGGAAGATCTTCAAACGCCCGTCCGGCTGCGGGAAGGCCTTCAGGCCCTCGAAACAGCCCATGCCGTACTGGGTGGTGTAGTTTACGAGGGGGAGCTCGGGAAAGGAGTTTCTCTTTTGTACCAAGGCGCTGTGCTCCGCCTCGGGCATGGCCGCCTCTTCTTCGGGGGAACGGTGATCCTTCTCTACAAAGGTCTCGGCCCAACTCCCATCGTCCTGATACTGTGCTTGATATACCCATGGGTTAATGGCGAGAGTAAACGAAGCTGCCACGGAGGCCTCCAGCAAGATGCGAAGTGTGACGGCATTCTAACCCCGCCTTCATGAGCGGTCAACAATACCGATGCGCGAGGAGATATTCAGATGGTAGATAACGTTCTCATTATGGCGGGAGGCTCCGGTACCCGGCTCTGGCCCGCCTCGATACGCAGCAAGCCGAAGCAGTTCATGGATCCCGGCATTGGGAAGTCCCTGTTTCGGGCGACTCTCGAACGCGCCCTGGCCCTCGAGCCCGCCGGGCGGATTGCCGTGGTAACCCACCAAGACCACGTGGCGGGGGCGCAGGAGGAGTGCCGCGATTTGGACGCCGCGACTCGCGAACGCATTGTAATCCTGGCAGAGCCGATCGGGCGCAACACCGCGCCGGCAATCGCATTCGGGCTGGCATACCTTTCGGCGACGGGCGCCGCAACGCCCACCTCCCAAACCACGCTGGTCCTTGCCGCCGACCATCTGGTGAGCCCGACCGAGCTCTTTGCCCAGGCCGTAGAGCAGGCCGACTCCCTGGCGCGGGAGGACTACCTGGTCACCTTCGGCGTGCAGCCGACCCACGCCGAGACGGGCTACGGCTACATTCAGTTGGGGGAGCGGCAGGGTCCCGGCAACATTGTCGCCGCCTTCAAGGAGAAGCCCGACAAGGCCACAGCCGAGCAGTACCTGTCCGACGGCGGCTATCTGTGGAACTCCGGCATGTTTGTCTTCCGCGCCGGGGCCTTCTTCCGCGAGCTCGGGGAGCACTATCCGGAGATTGCCGAGCCCTTTCAAGTCCTCGACGCCACGGCGGAGGTGTTCGCGGCGGGCGCGGGTGGCGCGGGGGGCGGCGCGGGGGATGGCGCCGCGCCGGACAATCCGGTGGCGGTGGTCGGTCGAAGCCAAGGTCTCGATGATCTCTACGCCCAGCTTCCCGCCATCTCCGTGGACTACGCGGTCATGGAGAAGAGCTCCCGCGCCGCCGTCGTCACCGCCGCCTTCGACTGGAGCGATATCGGCTCCTGGGATGAGATTGCGAAACTGCAAGCAGGCGACGTCGCGGCCGGCGCCGTGGTCACCGTGCAGGCGGAGAACAACGTGGTCCTATCCGACGTGCCGGTGGCGCTTTGCGGCGTCGAAAATCTGATAGTCGTGCAAAAAAACGGCAAGCTCCTGGTCTGCCGGCGCGGCGAGTCGCAGCTGGTGAAACAGGTCGTTGAGAGTCTAAAAGGCGCCGATCGGGAGGATTGGCTCTGACATCGGTATGGAGACAATGGAAATAACCGAGATTATAGTTAGCAACTCCCGTGCCGACCGACCGCTGCATGGCTGTCGCATTCGTACCTTTGTTATTGACACCCCATATGGCGATTGCTATACTGCCACTCGAAAAATCACACAACGTGGGGGCGCAGTGAGACCGTTGGTTTCATCCCCATCCGAATGTGAGGAGGAAACAAATGAAGAAGCTTAGTCTCTTTCTTGTAGTGTTCCTCGTACTCGGCTCTTTTGCTTTTGGGCAAGAGGAAGAGGCGATGGCATCACCCCTAACTGCAACCGGCAGCCTGAACTTTAGCTTGGGCGATAGCAAGGCATTCGACGACACGACAACGAGTCTCCCGGTCTTCAGCAGCACCAAGGCTGCAACCGCGACCCTCGGTCTTGCCACCGCGGATGAGAAGGTCACCGGTACCATCGGCGTGAACCTGCTGGCACCTGTGAGTGTTACGAGCACCTACACCGACACCGACAGTCTGTACACGCAGTACAATGATTATGCGGATGTGACGCCTGGTGACTACCAGGCTTGGCTGGAAATCAACACCCTTGTCGATTTCTGGAACGCTAACTACGACACTGAAATCGCAGCCGGAATCAACGAAGGTGACCCAATTTTCGGTGACGCGGCCAATCAGCAAGCTATCCAGGACGCCGTCGAAACCGCCCTGAACGGCGGCGACAACAGTACGACCCTCGCTGATACGGATTCCGACCTTGGCGATCTCACGCTCTTCACGCCGGTTGACGGTGGTACCGAAGCAGCTGATGTTGCTGACGACGAGTTTGCATTCACCCTGAATGCCGGCGCGGATATTGTATCTCAGCGCGAGGATGTATTGAATGCACTCGCAGACCAGATGGAACTTGCGATTGGGCGAGTGCTCGCGGGCGGCAGCACGCAGCTGCAGTCCACGTTTGGTGCGGGGCTTGACTACAACACTCCGGGTACGACGCTTAAAAGTCAAATTGCCGATTCTCAGTACGAGACGGTCGACGACTTCACTGGTGACGATCGTGCACTGCTTCAGCAGGCTCTCGATCTTGAACTTGCGGCTCTGACGCTTCTCGAGCCCGCCGGTCCGAGTGTTGCTTCCGACCTCACCCAGTCCTTCATCACCGGCGCGACCCTGAGCCTCAACAAGATTGGCGGCGTCGTTGACGCGACCTTCCTCTT
>CAYPTH010000090.1:12352-12458 GCA_964413635.1 uncultured Spirochaetaceae bacterium | reverse complement strand
CCGAATCATACCCCTCCCCGGCTCCCCGCTCAAGCCAACTTCGGCATCAGTGCCGTCACCCTCGCGCCCGCGCGTGGCAGGCATGTCCCCGCGCCGCGGCAGGCTG
>CAYPTH010000090.1:0-12252 GCA_964413635.1 uncultured Spirochaetaceae bacterium | reverse complement strand
CCGGCGGGGTCACAGCCGTCGGCAGGCGCGTGTCACGGAGCGCCCCCGCGCGGGCCTGAACCTCACACCCCCACGGAATCGGCCGTCACCCTCGCGCCCGCGCGTGGCAGGCATGTCCCCGCGCCGCGGCAGGCTGGGGCCTCGCCGGCGATCTCGCGTCCTCGCGGGAGCCGGCGGGGTCACAGCCGTCGGCAGGCGCGTGTCACGGAGCGCCCCCGCGCGGGCGCGGGGTTGCCCGCCCGATTACGGTAAAGACGGATTGAAGGCGAAGTACCCAACGAAAATCACCAAGGTCACAACCGTGTAGACCGAGAGCACGTTGTTCACGTAGGTCTTCTCGTCCTCCATCCCCTTCTTCATGAACAGCGGCACAATGTAGGGAGGAGGAAGAATGAAGAAGGTGAACACGGCGAGCTCGAAGGCGGGGTCGAGGTCGAGGAGCCGTCGCACCAGGAAGACGTTCACCAAAATGGCGGCCGGAATCAGCACCACGAACCGCGCCAGCACGACACCGAGGGCTTTCCGGATTCCCGTCATGGAGAGGCGCATGCCGTAGCCAATGACAATCAGGATGACGGGAATGAGCAGCCCGCCGAGAAAGCCAAGGGTTTCTTCAATGGCGACGGTGAGGGGAAACTGGTGGAACCACTCAGCCAAGCCTGCAATGTTGAGGGCCAGGCCTGCCAGAACCGCAATGATCACGGGACTCTTCAGGAAGCTCGTCACGGTGTCACGGAAGTTGCTTGCGCCATCCCGCTTTGCCACCAGCATGGTCACGAAAACGAACCAGATGAAGAGCTCGTGACTCAGATCGACAATTGCAATGTAGCCGACATTTTCCAGGCCATATGCGGTGCCGAAGAGCGTGACGCCGACCATCCCGAACTCGAATCCGGTCATGAGATAGGGGTAGTACTCGTGATCGATTCGCGCAGCGCGCTTGAGCAGAACCCCGTAGCCGTAGAGCGCCAGACAGACCGCCAGGATGACCGCAAAGAGGCCGAGGTAGCGCGCATCGAGCTCCATATCGAGGAAGGTGAGGAAGAGCACCGCCGGCAGAGCGATGTTCACGACCAGGCCCTTTACCTCGTCAATGGCCTGAGCAGTGAGCAAGTTCTTTTCGCGGATCAGGTTTCCCAGACCAATGATGAGGACGATCGGCAGGACCTTTACAACGACATCCGTAATGGTAGAAGCCACGGCGAGTTCCTTTCGCGGGGCGTCTGGGCCATGGGGCGAAACGCACCGGCAACGAGAAATTGGATTCACAAAAAAGGGACTCGCCCAGCGTAGCGGGCAAGTCCCTGTTCCTGCAAGACGCGTCTTGTCGAAGACGCTTTACGCTAGCGCCCGGGCCGGCGCTACCGCGCCCGCCCGGCGGTCATGCACCTTAATCGTACAGCAGCGGTGCAATCTCCGGATCGTCCATGTTCTCTGCAGTGTAGAACTTGGCGCCCGTGTCGACGTCGGAAACCGACTCACCGGTGGCTGCCCGGTAGGCAAGCTCAACGGCCTTGTAGCCGATCTGGTAGGGATCCTGGGTAATGGAGCCGAGGAAGTAGCCCTGGCTTACCGCATTCTTCTGGGCCGCACCGGCGTCGAATCCGATGACTGTTACGCCATCATAGGTGGATGCGAGCTCGGCGCCGTCGTTGGTCGCCGCGAGAACGCCGACAACGGTACCTTCGTTCGAGCAGAAGATGCCCTGGATGTTCTGGTCCGACACGCGGTTGAACACGGCGTTGGCGGAGGACGTTGCATCCTGGGTCCGCGGAGAAGCGGGTACGACCATGTCGATGATGACGGCCGGATTGTTACTCTGCGGGCTGTCATCTGCCACGTAGGCGGGGTTGCCCTGGACGCGAATGTCGCCGCGACCGAGGGGGGTCTCACTTACGACAAGCTCGATCAGGCGATCGCGGAAGCCGAAGCCGCGCCGGGTTACCGACGTGCTGGTCGCGTCCTGGCTGAGAACGACAACGGTGATCGGATTGTCCCTGCTCACGCTGTCGAAATCGCTGGCGATGTCCTCAAACATCTTCTCGGCTGCAATGCCCGCGGCGGCGTAGTTGTCCGTCGACGCGTTGGCGTAGATGGAGCCCTGCGGAGCGTTGGGAACACCGGAGTCGAAGCCGATGATTGGGATATCCTGGCGCTTCGCTTCCTGCAGCTGGTCCATGACCGACTCGGTGTCGAGCGCGGCCAGCGCAATGGCTGAGGGATCCTTGGCCATGGCGTTTTGGAGCATCTGGACCTGGTCCTGGATGTCCGCCTCTGACGCCGGCCCCTCAAAGGTAATGTCCACACCGTACTCGGCGGCGGCGTCCTCGGAACCGTCCTTAACCGTCTGCCAGAACTGGTGCTGCAGCCCCTTCGAGATGACGGGGACGTACATTTCACCCTCGCCCTGGCCTGCGGCGAATGCCGGAAGTCCGACTGCCACAAGCAGCGCGACGGTCGTTAGCGCGACAATAAGTCGCTTTGTACCCTTCATAATCACACCTCCTGTATGATTTTCACCTGGAAACGATGTTTCCAAGATTTGAACACATTCTCAGGTTCCATTACTGCTCCCGCTCTTCGCTGCGCTTCTTGAGCATCTCATGGAACTCGCGCTCGGCCGCTCGCTCTTCGGCCTTGATGCGCTCCTGCTCGGCCTTCTCATCGGCCTTCATCTTTCGGTAGGTCTGTTTGAGCTCTTTCTGCTTTGCGGAAATCTCTTCCTTGAGCTTCCTCACTTGCTCGTCGTTCCCTTCCGACTTCTGGGTCTTCAGATCCTCCTTCAGCTTCTGGATCTCGAGCTGCATCTGCAGCTTGAAGTCATCGGCCGGGGTGGAGGTCTTAACCTCCTCCGCCTTGCGACTTCGATAGAGGTCCAAGAGAACTGCGCCGATAACGACGACGCCGGTAAAAAAGGTCTGGTAGTGCGACTGCAGGTCCATGGCCGGCAGACCCACGCTGAGGACCGACATGATCAGCACACCAATGAGGGTGCCGAATACGGTCCCGACCCCGCCGGCGAGGGATGTACCGCCGATAACCGCACCGGCGATTGCGAGAAGCTCAAAGCCCTGCCCCTGTGCCGGAAGGACCGTCGTGTAGAGGGCCGCGTAGGAGATACCGCCGATCCCGGCATAGGTTCCGGCGACGACGTAGGTCATCATCTCCCACTTCTTCACATCCACCCCGGAGAGGCGCGCCGCTTCCTTGTTACTACCAATCGCGTAGATGTAGCGGCCCATCTTCGTATTGCTTAGGATAATATGCGATATGATAACGATGCCGATGAGGAGAAAGGCCCCCGTCGGCACTGTCCCTCCTTGATCGTTGATGATCTTGAAGATGCTCTTGAACCAGCCGTCGGCGGATGCGCGGGTCGGAAAGGTCGCGCTCTGCACATTCGATACGATTGAGCCGGTACCCATGGAAATCATCATGGTGCCGAGGGTGACGATAAACGGCGGCATGTCGAGCCGCGTAATAAGGATGCCGTTGAAAAAGCCAAAGGCGATACCAACGAGAATGACCAACACAAGCGAGAGCGCCATGGGCCATCCCCAGGTGGTGTACGCCGTCCCGCCGACAATGGCGCCGGCCATCATGACGGCCCCAACGGAGAGGTCGATCCCGCCTCCAATGATGACGAAGGTGACGCCCACGGAGATGAAGCCGATGTAGTAGGCGGCGTCAATGATGTTCACCAAAGAGGCATAGGAGAAAAAGTTGCGACCGAATGCGCCGAAGAAGATGTAGAGGATGACCAGGGCGGCCGGCGCAAGCAGCCACTTCAGCCCCTTCTCTTTGAATTGTGTCCAACGGTCGTTGGCTAGTTCAGTTGACGACATATTGTTCAACTCCGTGCGAAGGTTTCTTGTCTCCACATGGTGGCGTACTCCATGATCTTCCCTTGATCGGCCTCGCCGATTTCGAGCTCCCCGGTGACCCGCCCTTCGCACATGACCACAATGCGGTCACTCATGCGCAAGATTTCGGGCAGCTCGGAAGAGATCATGATGATCGCCTTGCCCTGCGACGCAAGCTCGTTCATGAGATGGTAGATCTCGCTCTTAGCCCCCACGTCGATTCCCCGGGTCGGCTCGTCGAAGATCAGGATATCGCTGTTACGGATGAGCCACTTTGCCAGAACCACCTTCTGCTGGTTTCCGCCGGAGAGGTTCCGCATGATCTGGTCGACCGACGGTGTCTTGATATCGAGCCGGTCAATGTACTCCGCACTCGCCTCCCCGATCTTCTTCCAATCGAGGAAGGGGCCCTTCGTGAACCTGTCGTAGGTGGTAAGGACAATGTTGTCCTTTACGGTGAGATTCAAGGCCAGCCCGTAGCGCTTGCGGTCTTCCGAGAGGTACCCAATTCCTTCCGCCACGGCATCCGAGGGAGACTCAATCCGAACAGGTCTCCCACGGACCTCGATAGTTCCACTCTCGATCGGGTCCGCGCCAAATACCGCCCGCGCCGTTTCCGTCCGCCCTGCGCCCATGAGCCCCGCGAAGCCGAGTATCTCGCCGCGTCGAAGCTCAAAGCTGACGTCTCTCACCAGGCGGCCGGCGTTCAACTTGTGCACCCGCAGCGCCACCTCGGCGTCCTCGCCGGCCTGGCTCTTCGTCTTCGGCTCTTCGTAGATCACCCGGCCCACCATCATGTTGATGATATCTTGCTTGGTAATCTCATTCGTGTTGCGGGTTCCAACCATCTCGCCATCCCGCATCACGCTGGTCCGGTCGGCGATCTGGTGAATCTCGTCGAGGCGGTGGGAGATGTGGATCATCCCGACGCCTCGCTCCCTCAAGCCCCGCATGATGGAGAAGAGCTCTTCGATCTCGGAATCCGTAAGCGCCGCCGTCGGCTCGTCGAGAATCAGAAGCTGAAGATTGTGGGAGACGGCGCGTGCGATCTCCACCATCTGCTGCTTGCCAATGGTAAGCTTCCCGAGTTGTGCCGTCGGGTCAATGTTCATGTTCAGTCGATCAAAGAGCTCGGCGGCGCGGCGGTTCTGTTCGGTCTTATCCAGAAGCACGCCGTTGCCCTGCATGGACTCCCGGCCAATAAAGAGGTTCTCCGCAACGGTGAGAAGATCCATCATGTTGAGCTCTTGATGGATGATGCCGATGCCGAGATCGAGTGCATGCTTGGGGTTGCGGGGATTGAAGGGATGCCCGAGATACTCGATCTCACCCGAGTCCCGTTCATGAATCCCGGTGAGAATCTTCATGAGAGTCGACTTGCCTGCGCCGTTCTCACCGACGAGGGCATGGACCTCTCCGGCGTATACGTCGAAATCGACAAAGTTCACGGCGTGAACGCCGGTGAAGCGCTTGTCGATCTGCCGCATCGACAGCACCAGCTCGTCCGCCATGGGGCGCCTCCTGAGTGAGTATCATGCTCACACGGCTTTCATGAGCCGTAAATGGAAAATCGTCCAGGGATTAGTCGTGATCGTACGTTCTATCGCTGTTGGACAATGGGAAAGAGGAGCTTTTGGTTCTCTTCGGAGTACATGTTGTCCCGGCGCACCAGCACTGCGTCGGTGTGGATGACCGGTTCGACACCCCTACCCCGGATGGCGGCGACGAGAGTGCGAATGCCGAGGTAGCCCATGTTGAAGGGCTTCTGCACGACCAAGGCCTCCACGACGCCGTCCTCGAGAAACTCGATCTCCTCTTTCGAGTTATCGAAGCCTACGAGGGGGATCTCATCGGCGAGACCGAGGTCACGAATGGCGCGGCCGGCACCGACGGTCGAGTTCTCATTTAAGGTGACAATGCCTCCGAGATTGGGATAGGCGGCAACGAGCTCCCTCACGATCCGGGCCGCCTCGGCGGGATCGTTCTCCGAGTAGAAGGTTCCGAGAATGTGCTCCGCCTCCCGCGTTTCCAGGGCCTGCCGGACGCCCTGCTCCCGGTCGATTGCCGTGGCCACCCCCTGGATGTGGGAGATGATCGCAATGTGCTTGTCCGCACCGACGAGCCTGTCGATCTCACGCCCCGCCTTCATCCCTGCTGCCACGTTGTCCGTGGCAACGAAGCTTACCGGTACGTTGCTGTTGAGAGCTGAGTCGAGGGTGACAACCGTAATTCCCTGAGAAGCCGCCCGCTCGGCCAAGGGCACCAGGCGGTTGTAGTCGGAAGCCGCCAAGAGAATGGCGTCCGGTTGCTGCTCGATAATGTTGCCGAGGATCTCGATCTGCCGGTCGACATCCTTCTCCCAGCGCGGTCCGACAATGACCGGTTCTACATCCAGCTCCGTGGCCGCCTCTTGGATGCCGGCGCGTACGATCTGCCAGAACTCCATGTGCGGACCGGTGGTCTTGAGCACAACGACGACGTCCTCGTCACCCTCCGGCTCAAACAGATCGAGGATTCTCGGCACCCCCCAGATGGCCAGCGGCACAAGCAGTATAAAGACCACCCCGATGACCCACGATCGACTACGCACCGTCACCCTCCTCACCCTCTGCGTCATCTCCAGTGATTACCGGTAGCCGAACTTCCACGACCGTCCCGGCGCCGTTGTTGTGGTCGAAGGAGAGACCGTAGCCGGCCCCGAAGTAGAGCTGTATTCGCTCGTGAACATTGCGCACCCCAACCCGGCCGCGCCGGCGCGGAAGACGGCTCGGGCTAGCGGTTCGGGGCGTGGTCTCGACCGTCGCGGACGCGACCGATTGCACCTGGGGCCGCGCTGGACCCTCCTCAGGCAAGAGCGTGTGAAGCCGCTCGTCGCTCATGCCCACGCCATCGTCACGAACGGTGAGAACCACGTCATTCCCGCGGCGGCTCCCGTGAATAGTCACCCGGCCACCGCCGTCTTTGTTCTTTATCCCGTGATAGATGGCGTTCTCCACGAGAGGCTGCAAGATGACCTTGGGAGTGCGGAGCTGCAAGACGTCCGCATCGACATCTATCATGAAGTCGAGTGTGTCCCGATAGCGCAGCTTCTGGATGGTGAGGTAATTCTTGATGTGCTCAATCTCATCCCGGATGGAGATGAGCTCGTCACCCCGGCTCACGGAGAGCCGAAGGAGGCGCGCGAGGGCCGAGACCGTGGTAACGACGTTCGCATGCTGTTTGCCCTCGGCCATCCAAATGACCGAGTCCAAGGTGTTGTAGAGGAAGTGCGGGGTGATCTGGTTCTGCAGCGCCATGAGCTCGCTCTTGCGTTTCTGTTCCTGCTCCTCGGCGTTGCGGCGCATGAGCTCTTTGATCTGCGCCACCATGATGTTGAAATCCTTCGCCAGGTCGCCGATCTCGTTCTGTGCCGAGACGTCCGCGGTCACGTCGAAGCTCCCCTGCTCCACCGCCTGCATGGAGGTTCGAAGCCGCATGATCGGCTGAGACAGGCGGTGGGAAATGAGCACGGAGACAAAGACCGCCACCACGATACAGGCCAGAGCCCAGTAGATGTAGTAGCGCTGGATGGTCGCGCGGTTCTGTACGAGCTCGGAGGCGTAGTTCACTCCCACCGTCTTCCACTCGGTCTGATCTGAAGTCCGCACCGTGTAGATCCGCTCTCCCTTCCCGTCCGTCACGGCGAAGGAGCCGTCCGGCCCATCCAAGACGCGGTCAATGTGCTCCCGTTCCAGATTGCTGTAGAGGAGCTCCTGACGCGGGTGGTACACAATGCGACCGGTGGAGTCCACGATAAAGAGGTAGCCCTTCTTTCCCAGACTGATGTTACTCAGCAGGTCGTTAATGACCGAGAAGTTGAGATCGACCAGCATGACTCCGTAACCCGCGCCGCTTTGCGGATCGTTGACGGTACGGCTCAAGGTGATGACCCAGCGATACTCCCCGTCGACAACGTTCTGTACATGAGAAGAGGAGATTACGGCGCTTCCGCTGTGCGCCTGAGCGGCCTGGTACCAGTCCTGCTCCGCAATGGTAATGGAGGAATTGAGCTCGATCTCGGGATCATTCGTCAACACCCGCCCGTTGTCACCGGCAATGAGAATGAGGGATATGTCCTGCCGCGTGCGCGAGATGGAGTTGAGAAAGGTCGTAATCCGAGCGCGGTACTCCGCCCCCGCGGACGCCGAAAGCTCGTCGGCCCCGCGAAGGTAGGTCTGTACCTGGTCATTCAACTGCACGACTTCGGCGATGTTCTCCATATGCGTGATGTAGGAGTCAATGTTGGCTTGGACCTGCGTAATGAGCTGCTCCGTGTAGTCCTGCGAGGTTCGGCGAACCGCCTGCTGGGTGAAGGAGTAGGAGAGGATGGCGATGACAACGCTCGTCACGAACACGAGGCTTGCGAATGCAAGAGCAATGGTCGTCTGGATGCGTCGCGACTTCACGGGGATCATTGCGCGCCCTGCCTGGCAAGCTCTCGATACTCCGTCGGGCTGATGCCGGTTTGCTTCTTGAAAGTCAGGCTGAAGTAGTGCGCATCCTTGAATCCGACTTGAGCTGCAACCTCATACCCTCGAAGCGTATCCCGTGCCAGGAGCTCTTTGGCCGCCTCCATTCGAACGCCGGTAAGATACTCAACGAGCGTCATCCCCGTGTGGGATTTGAAGATGGCGCTGAGATAGCTCTTGCTAATCGACAAGGCGCTGCAGACCTCGTGGAGCGAAAGTCCCGGCTCCATGTAGTGAGCGCGGATGTAGGCCTTCGCCTCTTCCGCCTTCTTCGTCGAGTGCTCCTGTTGCTGATCGGCAAGGAGCTCCCGGGCGCCGCGCTCAACAGCAAGAAACCAGCGCTGCAACTCCCGCGGTCCGGTCTGCGCGTTGAGCCGCTCGAAGGGCTTGGAGCCGAGCTCGGGGATTCTCCGGTAGTCGATACCAATCGACTCCAGGCCGTTCAGGGTATCGGATAGGAGGCGATTCATTTCGACGAAGCAGGACTCGCGTCGCTCGGTCTCAAAGCATGATAGGATTCTTCGGAGCGCCTCGCTCGCCTCTTCGCCGGCGCCTCGCTTGAGGGCGCTGACGAAGCGTGACCGGTCACTTGCATTCGATAGAGCCGCCGACTGCGGCGCCCCGCCGCGAACCTGCTCCACCGTGATCACCTGACTCGAGCCGAGCACCAAGCGGTACTCCATGGCAATGCGGGCGTGTTGGTACGCCTCCCAGACCAGGGCGAGATCATCCACCGAGGAACCGGTGCCGATTGAGACCCTGCCTCCAAGCTCGCCGGCAACGCGCTCTGAGACTCGCTCGCCACACTCGAGCGCCCGCGCCAGCGCCGCCTCCCGATTCTCCGCCGACACCAGAACGACCACGTAGTCCCTCGGCGTTGAGAAGGAAACGGCGCCGCCGCGCTCTCGAGCCACGTCTGCGATAAGGTTCTCGACGGCCAGTTGCGCCAAGTCTTGCTCCGCCTCGGCGCGTTCGGGGCGGCACACCACTGCGTTGAACGCCGGACCCGGCAGATTGAGCTCGAGGAGCTCGATACGTCGTGCAATTTCGTCCCGCGCGGCAGCCCCGGTCACCAGGCGGTTCAGGAAGCGCTCCCGCAAGACCGGAACACTCTCCTTGAGCTGCGCGTGGAGCCGGTCGAGCTGTCGCTGCCTGTTGCGTTCCGTATCGAGTTGTTGCTTCAGGGAGACGAGGACGGAGCGCAGCTCGTCCGGGGTGATCGGCTTCAACAGAAAATCGCTCACCTTGAGCTTCACCGCTTCCTGGGCGTACTCGAACTCATCGTAACCGGTGAGGAGGATCGTTTTCGTCCCGGGATGTTCCTCGGCAATTGCGCCGGCGAGCTCGAGACCATCCACAAAGGGCATGCAGATGTCGGTCAGCACCACATCCGGCTTCAGGTCGTCGATTGCCTGCAAACCCTCGCGCCCGTCGCGACACGCCCCTACGAGCTCAAAACCGTAGGCCTGCCAATCGATGTTCTCGGAAATGCCTTCGCGAACCACAGGTTCGTCGTCAATGATGAGGAAGCGATACATGCGCCAACCCTTCTCCCGGGAGATTATACCACGAGCGCCGTACCTGGGGTGAAGTGAGCGACTGGTGGGGGTCCAGGTGGGGGAGAACAGCCCCCGGTGCTGCTGCCGTTGTGTCCGCCCGGGCGCCCGGAGTATGCTTGCCGTATATGCGACACGTCGGCGCGTTCGCTACGCTTCTTCTGATGCTCCTTGTGCTCTCCGGCTGCTCCTCCACCACTGCTGGAGCCTCCATGGGAATGAACACGTTCGCGGAATCTCCGCCGGAGGAGCGGATCGATGAGCTGGTTCTGCTCATTCACGGGAGTGGTGACGGGCCCGGCTCGTGGCCCGAGCAGGCAAAAACCGCCATGGCCGCCTCCGGAAGCGAGCGTCTCCGGAGGATACGCGTGGTGGACTGGGAGGCGCAGGCGGAGAAGCGTCTGGCCGCGCCGCGACAGGGCATCCGGATCGGCGAGGATATCGCCGACACTCTGCGCAGGTCATGGCCTCCGCCGCGGGAGGTCGTCGTCGTCTCTCACAGCGCCGGCGCATTCGTCGCCCACGGATTCGCTGCGGCCCTTCGCGCTGAAAACAGTGGTGCCGACGACGGCGGGGCGTGGGCCCGCGTGTCGGTGACGCAGTTGTTTCTGGACCCCTTCCTGGCGCGGTCGCCCCTCGCCTGGCGCTACGGCGTTCGGCGATTCGGTGTGCACGCAGACCGGGCCTTCGCGTGGATGAACACGGACGACGCGGTTCCCTTCACGTCACACTTTCCCCGCCACACCCGCCCCCGGGATCTGACCGGCCGCGAAGATCTTCGGAAAGACGCCGTCGGCCTTACGGATTCGGAGGCGGTGGGGCACTGGCTTCCCGTTGCCGCCTTCATCCGACTACTCGAGGGGATGAATCCGGGCCAAGCCCTCACGGAAAGGCTCTTGTCCGTGGAAGAGTAACGGCGCGGTCGGTTGGGACCTTGGTGAGCGCGGACTTCCGAGCTAGCGACTCAAAGCTCCACCCAAAAACTCAGCTCGTCGGCACCCGGAGCGGAGCTTCCCGTCCTATCGAAGTCGAGCTCTTGTCCGTTTTTTACAATACGAGTGCATGACCGCCCCACTAAACTTTCGGCCATATGACGGAGATGTGGAGGTCTACGCACATGAATCGTTTCTTAGGCTTGATTCCGGTACTCACGGCCCTGGTCCTGCTTATTGGATGCCGCAACACGGTCGCTCCCGACGGAGACCTTGGCGGAGACGCTCCGACGGCTCCAACTGATCTCGCCGCAGCAGAGCTTTCCGGTGCGGTCGAGCTAAGCTGGACCGACGCCGCGGAGACGGAGCTCTTCTACGCAGT
The DNA here is from genome assembly GCA_964413635.1 of uncultured Spirochaetaceae bacterium. GTDB lineage: Bacteria > Spirochaetota > Spirochaetia > DSM-27196 > PWMO01 > CAYFQV01. The sequence goes on along the minus strand of CAYPTH010000090.1, from coordinate 1,011 downwards.
GGAACGAAGCTTCGACGGCGAGAGCAACTTCGCGGAGCTCGACGCAGCGCTTGAAGCAGATACGACCACCTACGTTGATTCGACGAGAGAGCTTGGAACGACCTACACGTATCGGGTAAGCGCGGTAAACGACTTCGGGAGCTCCGGTGCTACGACAACACTGACTGTGCGGGGAAGTGAAGATCTCGACATTGTTCCCGACGTGAGCCAACCAACGGCGGAACCCGTGGATATCGACGGACTCGACACTCCGGCGAGCGCGGGGTCGACCAGGACGGTGACCGCTACATCGGGCTACACCGGCGGCTACACATGGTACGTAAACGGACGGACCGATTACCCGGACGCGAGCCCATTCGCCACATCTACCACGGTGACGCCCGGCGATACCCTGGATATCGATACGGGGAAGCTCGACGCCGGGACTCATACCGTGAGCGTCATAGTCACAGATGCAGACGGGCGAATGTACTCATGGTGGAAAGCCTTAGAGATCGAGGAGGACTGACGGTATGCATACAACGAAATCCGGAGCCGGAGCTGCGCTCCTAATTCTCGTAATCGTGGCGTTTGCAGGATGCATGAATCCTTTCAGCGGGAGCGAAGAAACGAAATCATCTTCAACCGGTTCCCTGACAATCTCACTCAGTGGCTTTTCGCCGAGTACCGTTCTCCCGAACGTTAGCGATCAAATTGCGACCTACGAGCTTACCTTGGCCGAATCCGGCTCGGAAACCGTTGAGGTGACGCAAACCGCCGCCGAAGTCGCCGGTAACTCGAATGCGATCGTTGTGACCAAGCTTATCGTAGGCAGCTGGGATATCACGATCGACGGCAGGAACGACAGCGGAGAGATCGTTGCAACAGGCACGCAGACCGGGGTGTCCGTGAGCGACGGCGGAACCACGACGGTAACGATCATGTTGGAACCGGCGCTGACCGCCGGAAGCGGCACCGGCGACATCGAAGTGACTATTGATTGGTCCTCGTCGAGTATCAACGCCATTGACG
>CAYPTH010000089.1:0-12529 GCA_964413635.1 uncultured Spirochaetaceae bacterium | reverse complement strand
TGAAAGTGGCTCATGCGCTGTCCTATGTGTACCTCCATGCTACTGTGCCGACGGTTACAACACAAGGCCGGGGAGCAAAAGAGATGCAGATACATCCCGATGAGCAGGTCGAGTTCTACTCCCCCTTCGCGCACATTCCCGACCGCTACGAGGTCTGCCGGGTCCACGCAGAGGGCTACGGGAGCTTCGATATGTTCATTCTCATTGCGACACGCACCGACCATCCGGTGACGGTCTACGTCAATTCGGACACGGGAAGACGGTTCATGGCGGAACGCTACCCGGAGAGCACCTGTATCCCCGTCTCGCCGTCCGCGCTCCGCGTCCACGCGGCCGATGAGGGAAGACGCGTCTCCCTCGATCTCAATGCCCAATCGGGTCCGATTCGCGCCGCCACGCTACAATTCGCGGCGGAGGCGGACAGCGTTCCCACGGCGGCCGCTTACGGTGGCCGGAATTTTCCCGTGTGGGGAAGCCGGTACTACTGCCGCGGGGTGGACCTCAACACCTCGGCTCGGGTTACGGGGAGCGTCACCATGGCTGACGGCGGCACGGAAGAGCTGGAAGCGACGGCCATTATCGCCCTTGGCTCAGTCGGCATCATTGGTCCCCGCGTTTAGAGGACCGCATAATCAACCGGCGTCTTCTTCGAAGAGGCCTTCGTCGACTCGTCGAAAGCTGGTATAGACAGGCCGTTCCTCAAAGCTCCCGTTCGGGATGAAGAAGGCTGCGAGGCGCGGCGGAAGCTGATCGTAGATCGTGTTCGAGATAGAGACGTGGCCCTCTTCGGTTGCGTCTTTCTCGAGATGGGCGGCAAAGTTGATCACGTCCGAGACAATGCGTCCGGTATCCTGGCGAAAGCGAACCTTTCCGCAGTCGAGACCAATTCGTGCGGTCATGGATTCGGCTATCGGATTGTCCGGGCCCGCATTGAAAATCGGCAGCGTCGCCTGTACCTCGAGAGCCCATTGGACCGCACGTACCTCGCTTTCCTTGAGCGCGAAGGCTAAGATTCCTCCGTCGCCCGCCCAACTCCAGCTACGTCCGTTGTAGGTCTCGAGGCGCCGGTTGAGAAAAGCCCAGAAGCGGTAGTACGCCTTCTCCATGACCGGCATGCCGTTTTTGCGCACGAGCTCGGAGCTGCCGACGACATCAATGCTTGCCACCGAGACCGGATAGCTCTTCCCGTCGCGCAGGGATCCAAAATTGGGTGCAATCGAGGCGTCCTTTTCACCGCGCCTCACTTTCCGCCTGTCGAAATCGTAGATCAATCCGGATCGCGTCATCTTGGCCAGAAACTCCTCGAGACCGCTTATCTTCACGCGACGGCCTTCGAGACGTTCCCCGTCGGTCTCTATCAGCACCTCGAGCAACCCGTCCACCTGCTTCCTCGACTCACACGCTTCTACAAGGGTTCGCGCCGCGTCAAGGGCGGGGACGGTGATGTGCCGGTCCATGCCGCGCAGATCGTGCACGTCGAACTTTGGCAAGACGTACTCCCCGAGCTTGTTTATCTGATCTGAGTTGAAATTTGACCCAATGAGCTCCACAAGGTCTTTGCGCAGCACCGCGTCAAGCATGAGTTGCTCCTTGTGACTGTTGCTGAGGTACAGTACGGTAGTTGGTTCAGTAAAAGAGCCTACCCAACCGCACACCTTTGGTCAAGCTTGCTGCGTCTCGCCACGGAGAGATGCGGTCTGCCCACGAGCTCGACTGCCACGCGGTGGTCGCCGAGACGCTTTCCACGTCAATAGACGGGTCCTGGCCTCCCACACCTATCGTACAGGGCGACCATCGACTCACCCTAACTTCCGGGGAGGCGGTGCCGCCGGCGCTCATATGCCACGAGTGGCTCCGAACCATCCTACAACGGTGCACCAAGACCAATTCCAAGGTCGAGATACGCTACTCCGCGCAACCCCGGCGTCACCTTGCCTTGGAGGTATCCGCCTCCTCAAGCCTCGTGACGCATCTCGAGGCAAAGCTCAGCGCCGAGCGTTGGGAGCCGACCGAGAGCCTGGCTCATCAACTAGGGGCATGCCTGCGGATTGAACGCTTTGAGACCCACCTTCAATGCGTGCTGCGTCTCCCCTCTCCCGGAGGCATAGCCGCCTGTTGAACCCTTGTCCCTCGCAGCTTCTCGCTTGTCACACTCCGCGCTCTCCCCGTATCCTTCGAGAAAACGTCGGACTAAAGGAGGCTGCACATGGCACCTACGCCATCCACAATGCTTTCCCTGGGAACCCAAGCACCCGACTTTTCCCTTCCCAATGTTGATGGGAATACGGTCTCTCGAGAAGACCTTGCCGGCAAGCCGCTCTTGGTGGCCTTCATCTGCAATCATTGCCCCTTCGTGAAACACGTCATTGACGCCTTCGTCGAGAAGGCCAGGGAGTATCAGAAGAAGGGCGTAAAGGTTGTGGCAATCAGCTCAAATGATATTGAAGGGTTTCCAGAGGATGATCCTGAGCACATGAAGCAGTTCGCGAATGAGCGAGGCTTCACGTTTCCATATCTCTACGACGAAGATCAGTCGGTTGCCCGGTCGTACCACGCGGCGTGCACTCCCGACTTCTTCCTCTTTGACAAAGCACATAAGCTCGTGTACCGCGGACAGTTTGATGGTGCTCGACCCGGCAACGATGAGCCCGTTACCGGCGAGGATCTCACCGTCGCCGTAGATGCGGTGGTAGCCGGGAAACCGGCCCCGTCACCGCAGAAGCCCTCCATGGGCTGTAACATCAAGTGGAAGCCGGGCAACGAGCCGGCCTTCGCGACTGTTTCATAGACCACGCCGCGAGTCGTGGACATCGTCAAGGAAAAGCTTGAGTGCGCGACGCACCGGCTCGGGATCAGTCTCCATGGGTATGTGGGCGGTGCCGGGCACCACCACCATAAGTGCGTCCGAAATCGCTTGCGTAGCTCGGTATCCGGCGGCAATAGGCACCCAGGTATCCTCGTTGCCCCATATGATTAGGGTTGGGGCGACGATTTTTTCCAGGGAGCCGATTTCCTGCAACGGCGCCGAGGAAAAGCGCACCACCGAGGAAATGGTTCCGGGTACCGTAAAGGGTTCATAGTAGCCCTGAATGGCCTCTTGGGAAGGCATGGTGCCGTAGGCGTTGGCAAGAACACTCGCAAGGCTTTCCGGCGAGCCGAGTTGGCGGAGGCCGGCCTCCATGAACCGTGAGACTGGATCGGTGGAGACAAAGGGGATCGATGTTCGTGTCTCCGCGAACTGCAGCGCGCCGGCCAGCAGAACCAGCGCGTCGATCTCTCGAGGGCGACGAATGGCCATACCGGCCGCAATGCGGCCACCCAAGGAGTGCCCGAGCAAGGTCCATGTGCGACCGTCCACGGCCCTGCGCAGTTCAGGCATCTCCCTGAACTGGTCCAAAAGCTTCCAAAATAGATCCACGCTATCAGCTTCGATCGCGCGCTCTCTCCTATCGCTGTAGCCGAAGGGCGGCACATCCACGGCCACAACGGTGTAACCCTCCTCCGCCAACCACGACGAGATCTCCCGAAATGAGAATGTCGACGCGCCGAGGCCGTGGACGAGCAGAGCCGGGGGACCGGATCCCCCCGGGGGGATCCAGCTTCGGTAGTGAACCACCACACCGTCTACGATCGCAAACTCGCTGTTCTCATAGGGCGCATAGCCGGCGAGAAACGCGCGCTCGCTCACCGTGGCGCGGTCAAGGTTCTGCTCCTCCGGCGCGGTGCTGCAGCCCATGGCGAGAAGCAGCATGACGGCGCCAAACCATCTCACACGGGATCCGCGTCTCATCTCAGCAGCCTCCGAATGATACCAAGCCCCGCCCGACTATTGGGATAGGCCAGTCCGGAATCGAAGAATCCAGGCTGTTTCAACACTCCCTTGTGGTGGCTAAAGCAATCAAAACTGGCCTTGCCGTGATAGCGCCCCATTCCGCTCGATCCCACGCCACCGAAGGGTAGATACCGGGATGCAACATGCATGATTGTTGTGTTTACCGCACCTCCGCCGAAGGATACGGAGCGCATGACCGTGCGCTCGTTGCGGCGTGAGCCCGTGAAGAGGTAAAGGGCAAGCGGCTTGGGGTTTTGGTGTACGATCTCAATCGCCTCGCTCAAGGTTGTGTACGCAATGACCGGAAGAATCGGACCGAAAATCTCCTCCTGCATCACCGGGTGATCCATATCCAACCCGAACAGGATAGTGGGAGCAATGTAGAGCTCCTCTCGATCGTGTTCGCCGCCCGCGTATACGTAATCCGGGTCAATGAGCCGCACTAAGCGGTCAAAATGGCGCTCATTCACAATCCGCGAGTACCTGGGGTGCGACTTGGGGTCTCCATCAAAAAAGTCTTCCGTTACCGCAGCCATCTTTTCCAGGAGCGAGTTGTGCACAGACTCGTGAACCAACACGTAATCCGGGGCGACACAGGTCTGGCCGGCGTTGATTGCCTTTCCAAATACAATCCGCCTCGCCGCAAGATCGAGGTTTGCCGACTCATCTACGATGCTTGGGCTTTTTCCGCCGAGCTCCAAGGTAACCGGCGTTAGATTTTCCGCCGCCGCAGCCATGACCTTGGCGCCCACCCCTTTGGAACCGGTGTAGAAGATGTGATCGAAGGGAAGACCAGTGAGCAGGCGCGCGGTATCGGCAGCGCCCTGCACCGTCGCAATGTAATTGTCCGCAAAGGCATCGCGGACGAGCGCTTCCGCAACCGCAGCGGTCCGTGGCGCATACTCCGAGGGCTTGAGCACCGCGGTGTTACCCCCAGCAATCGCCCCGACCACGGGTAGCATGAGAAGCTGGAAGGGGTAATTCCACGGTGCAATAATGAGCGAAACCCCGTAGGGCTCAGGGTAGACACGGCTCCGCCCCGGCAGGTTGAACAGGTCCGTAGGGACGCCCCGACTGCGTGCCCACCTCCCTACCCTGCGGAGGGCGTGGGAAATTTCTCGATAGACAATTCCCACCTCAGTCGAATACGCCTCGACCTCCCCCTTCCCGAGATCGGCGTGCAGTGCATTCATAAGCTCTGCTTCACGGGACTCGATTGCCGACTTCAAGCTCCGCAATCGATCCCGGCGATAGTCAATACTGCGCGTTGCACCGGATCGGAAGTACGCGCGCTGACGTGACACCAAGTCGGCAAGCTTGGCTCGGTTTTCCGCCGCTACAGGTTCTGCGTCACTCATCAATACCTCGCCGTTCCATAGATGTACGAAATCGCAAGCTTCCGTCAATGGTCGGTCAATGGTCGGTCAATGTTTACGAAACGTCCAAATCGGTGTATGGTCTTGCTCTATACTACCCAAGTCAAAACCACGACAGTTGGAGTAGCACCATGGCTCGGAACGCCACGGATTCTTCATCCGGAGATCTCACGCATGATCTCTATTCATCCTTCAAATCGACACAGCAGCAGCTCTCGAGTCAGCTTTGGGACCTCTTCTCCATCGCTGAGCTGAACGCCTCATTCGCGCAGGAGCTCCTGGCAGCGCACCGCTCGAACAAGGAGGCTGTGGACCGCGTATACGGCGACTTAGACGAGGTGGCCAGGGAGTCGGCAGACGCCACGAGACGCACCGAAGAGTCCCTCGAGCCCCTGCAAGAGGCGCGCAACTCCTTCGGAGAGACGCGGTCGGCCGTCGATCGCTTTGGCGAAACCCTGGAACAGCTGCGCGAACAATTCGACGGAATCCGTCGCGCATTCTCCGAATTCCAAAACACCATGGACAAGATCTCCAAGACCCTCGAGGAGATCGATGACGTTTCCGACCTCACCCACCTCCTCGCATTGAACGCCTCCATCGAAGCGGCACGGGCAGGCCAGCACGGCGTCGGTTTCAAGGTGGTCGCGGAGGAGATCAAAAAGCTCTCCGACAAGAGCGCCGGCCTTACCGAGGAGACCAACGCCCTCCTCTCGGAGGTCCAGACCACGGTGTCGCAGGCGCTATCCAACCTTGGTAGCTACGACGAGGTGCGCTCCGGGGTCGACAGCGACCTGGCGGCCGCGCGCAACCACTTAGAGGAACAATCGCGGCGAATTGATCAGGTCGATGAAAACGTCCGAGGCATTGCGGAGAGCATGCAACGGCAGTCTGAGCGTACGAGTCGCATCCATGACAGTATGGATGACCTGCAGCAGTCCGCCGGCGTCGCGGCGGACGCGTCCCGCCACGTGACGACCTCGCTCCGGTACCAGAGTGACGCCATCGGCAACTTGCAACGCCTCGACGGTGAGCAGCGCCGGGCGGTGCGTGAACACACGGAGCGGCTCCAAGAGAGCGGCGTCATTGCCGGTAGTGAGGCGGCCTGCTTGGTAGGACACGACGTTGCCTATCCTCCGTGGGTGAGCGTTTCAGAGGGGCGCTCGCAGGGCATTTCGATCGACATCATGCAAGCCGTCGCGAAGGAGGCCGGCATCGATGTACTCTTCGAGGCGAATGACTTCGAGGATGTCCTGCAGTCATTCTTGGACGGGGCGATCGGCATTGTCACCAACGTTGGTTGGCCCAATCCAGCCTTCGACGGCAAGGAAATCCTCATCACCAAGCCCTACGCCTCATTCAAGCCGACGGTGTTCGCCCTCGGCGGTGAGCATGAAGGGGGCAGTCGATCGGCGCCGGAAGGGCTAAGCGATCCCAGTGTCTACTCGGGGCGACGCGTTGCGGCACAGCGCGGCTCCTACGTTGCTCAAAGCCTCGAGGAGGTCGGCGCAGAGATCGTCTTCGTCGAGAACGACCTCCATGGAATGGCCAAGGTAGTATGGAGGGAGGTTGACGGACTCGCCACGGAGCAGCAGGTCGGCCGCCACCTCTCCCGCCGCTACTTCGACGGGACAATCGTGGAGACCAGCAGATTCTCGACAAGCATCGATGTCGTCATGGTTGTACACGAGGACCGCGCCGACCTTCGAGACGCAATCAATACGGCTCTCGAAAGCGCCGCGGTTCGAGCCGTCACGGAACGACTCCTCGGCTAGCTAGCTCAATTCCCGCGGATAGCGGTACTCGAGCCCGTCGAGCCCTTGCAACAGATACCACTCGTCGTCGAGGGTCCGCACGCTTCCCTCGTGCAGCTCGATCTTCCCCCCACCTCCGGGAAGATCCACCGCATAGGTCGGAATGGCCATGCCGCTGAGGCGACGCCGCAACTCCTGCATGAGCGATAGTCCTTCTTCAATTGAGGTACGAAAGTGCGCCGTGCCCGCCGCAAGGTCGCCTTGAAAGAGGTAATAGGGTTTGACCCGCCGCTTTAGGAGCCCACGAAAGAGCTCCTCCAACGTTCCCGCGTCATTGTTCACGCCTCGAAGCAGCACCGCCTGGTTGAGCACGGGCATGCCGCGATTCACGAGCCTGCGAATCGCCTGATCAAAGAGCGGCGTCATCTCCCGCGGATGATTCACGTGAGTCACAATCCAGGTGGCGCCGTCGGAGCTCGTGAGTCGCCCCGCGAGGAGATCGGCGAGACGCTCCGTAACCCGACGCGGTTGAACGACGGGAACGCGAGTGGCTACGCGGATAATGTAGTCCGGCTTCACCTCACGAAGGGCACGGATGATCTCCCCAAGGTCCTCGTCCGGCAACATGAGAGGGTCGCCACCGGAGAGCAGAACCTCCTCGATGCGAGGCGCGCCTCCTAGGTACGCTACCGCCTCAGCAAGCTCGTCGGCGCGTATCCGCCCCGTGTCGTGCCCGGTGAAGTGACGGCGAAAGCAGTGTCGACAGTAGGTGGCGCAGCGGTCGTTCACCAGCAACAGCGCACGGTCGGGATAGTGATGCACCAGCCGCGCCGTGACCCGATACCGGTTATCCGCGAGCGGGTCCGAGGTCTCATACGGAAGCCGAATCTGCTCTTCAGGTCGCGGGATGATCTGCGCGGCAATGGGGTCGGTATTCGGATCCTGCGATTCGGCGAGGGAGGCGTAGTATCGAGTTGATCCGTGTGGCAATCGCTCACCCGAGTCGAGCGTTTCCCGGTCAGCCATGCTACTCCGAGCCGGCGGCGTCAATTGCGGCGCGAAGCTCTTCAACCGCCTTACGCGGGGAAACGGACTGAGTGACCGCGCGGCCTACAATGAGGGTCTCCGGACCGTGTTTCACGATTGTTGGAATAAGATCCGTGGTAATGCTGCCCGAAACCGAGACGCTTGTTCCCGGAAGCGCGGCTCGTACGGCGCCAAGGCCGTCGTAGCTCTCCGGAGTGGGCGTCTTGTCGGCTGATGCGTTCACACAGACCTCATCCACGCCGAAGCTTTTCAGGAACCTCGCGGTTTCCACGGGGTCGACCCAGCCGATCGTGTCGCCGACTATACGGCGCTCCCACTGATGTGCCTCATCCACGGCGGCCCGAATGGTGTCCGCCGTGGCGGAGCCGAGAACCGTAATGGCATCAGCCCCGGCGTCGACGAGGAAAGCAGCTTCCGTCTTTCCCGCATCGGCAATCTTGCTGTCGACCAGGAGGAACACGTCGGGGAAACGACGTTTCATTTCGCGGATCGTTTCCAGACCTTCCCGCCAGAGGAGGAGCGTTCCCACCTCAATGACTTCAACCAGCTCCGCAATCTCTTCCGCAATCCGAATGGTTTCCGTCAAGTCGAGAAAGTCAAAGGCAACCTGTAGTCTCATCTCGCGGCAGACTACACTACCGAGGCATTGGCGTCTACCGATAGCTACGCGGCAACCAAACGATGCACCGCCGTCTCACCGGTGACGCGCTATTCATAGAAGTACAGCGGCACGCCAAAGGCGTCGTCTACCAGAAGCGTGTTCACAGCCAAGACGGCAGTCTCATACCCGTCGATATTGCCCTGGTCCAGGGCGCTCTTCATGTCTGATAGTAGGGACTGCAGCTCACTGCTGCTATAGCCGGGATCAATGACCTGCGTCGCCCCCGCGTCTACCAATCCGCTTATGGCCTGAAAGTACCGGTACAGGTTGTTTGAATCCAAGAGCCATCCGCGGCGGCCGAGCTCGAATTCGCCCGCCTTCAGTGCCGCTAAATACTCAGTCCAGGCCGGCGCTTCTGGCGTCATACCGCCGAACGCGCCAAGGCCCTCAATCCCCGAAAACACCGTCGACGCAATGGTTTCGTGTGTGGAATCCACGGTTTCGTTTACGAGGAGCTCGAATGAAAAGGGCGACACGCCGCTTGTGAGGCTTGCCGCCTCCGTCTGTTTCCCGTCGTCAATGGTCGTCACCTCCCAATCCGGCTGCTCGAACGCAGGGGGAATGTAGCTGTAGGCCATGGCAGGGGCGGAATCGAAGGAGAGAGCTGACTCCGCCGCGAGATCGCTTCCAATGGCGCTGCGGTCAATGGCAATGTTGAACGCTCTTCTGACATCTGCGTTGTCGAAGGGGGGATCACTCTTTGCGTGGTTGAAGACGTAGTGGTAGATCCCCGCGCGCGGAATCTCCACCACGACGGGGACTTCCACCCCGCGGGACACCGTCACCGTGACCGCTGCTGCGTCGGAGGTATGAACGGGTGAGATCGTGTACTCGCCTGCGGGTACGTCCGCAATCTCGAGCCGCCCATCACCTCCGGTTACAAAGGTGCTCTGCCCGTCAATGGCCGGGTCAATTGAGAGAATCGCGTCGATATTCATCGACTCCGTCAGCTCGGATACACTGTCGCCGTAGATCTCCGAGTAGCTGTGAATGGCCAGCGTCCCCGTCCCGCCGCCGAACATGCCGGCGCAGGATGCACCTGCCAGGACGACAACAAGCACCAATGCTCCTCTCAACCACCCGCGCATTTCACACCTCCCGATAGTCTGTACGATACTCTTTGGAAGTATAGGGGCCCACCTGCCAAACAGCAATCCCGAAACTCATGCGACAAATCGCCGTCATGAAAGGCCGCGGATTGGGGGACGTGGGCGTCCCTGTGGGAATCTTAGCGTCCCCGTCTCGTCCCCGGCACGCCTACTTTCTTGCCAGGCCCAGGAAGAGCGTCGGATAGAGCTCGACACCTGCCATCTCAATGCTGGCCGATATCGAGTTGCTCTGGAAGAGCACCTGCCGGTTGCTCTCGGAATTGAAACGGAGGTCGGCGTAGGCTCCGCCGATCAAGGAGAAGCGGCCGAAGAGCCGGAAGCCCAGAGTTCCTCGCAGAGACGGTACGCCCGTGAGGTTCCACGTCGAGACATCGCTACCGAATAGGGCGGTATCGATCTCAGTCTTGACGGAGACATCCATGTCCGCGAAGAGCCGACGGTCCGAATCCGCGCCGAGGCGAATTCCGCCTCCCGCCCCGCCAATGAAGATCGGTGAGTCTGTGAAGACCTCGTTTGGGTCTCCGCCTGCGTAGACGAGTCCGTAGAAGAGGTTGGAACCGCGTTGAAGACTCGCCCAACTGCGGCCGCCTTCGTCAAACCAGACAGCGGGAGTAGAAATCCCCTCTCGAACAATGTTTATGAGGCCGATGGGAATGCCGTACATCTCGTCCGAGACGTTCACCAGCCCAATCTGCACGCCCTTTACCTTCTCGGCGACGTTGAAGACACCGGCGACTTGGGCGCCGGTTACATCTCCGGCAACGTTGAAGACACCGCCTACTTGGGCGCCCCGGACGGTGCCCTCGGCAACGTTGAAGACGCCTGCGTTCTGAAGGAAGAATACATCTCCCTTGGCCACGTTGAACACGCCGCCGAATTGACCACCGACGACACGGTCCTCGGCAACATTGAAGACACCGGAGGCTTGAAATCCGGTGGTTCTCCCCTGCGCAATGCTCCCGACTCCGTTGGCCTGGACTCCCAGGACGTTTCCGGATGCCGTCCCGATAATTGATGACGTTTGGACGCCGTACAAGTTGTGGACGTCGCTCATCAGCATACCGAAGCCGAAGTTCGTCGAGTAGGTTCCGCCGAAGGGAAAGGAAATCCCGGGCACGAAGGATACGACAACCGGGAAGAATCCCGCGTCATTCCGATCTCGTCCCGACTGGGCGACGGCGGACGTCGCGCCGACGAAGAACAGGACCAAGGCCGCTGCCACGGCACCTACGATTCTACGATTCACTGCCTTACCTCTCACTTTGCAAAGACATTTTGCTGAAATCCTTAGCAAGTCGCACGCCAATCCGGACAGTTCCATGTATCTCATTCGGCTGTCGCAACTTGGCCCACACGCGCCAAGCAAGGTTGCGTACTGGTGTATCCACAATTGGACACTATCGTCGAGTCCTGTAAAATACGTACTACTCCCGTGCCACCAAGACGTGACGCTCATACTCCTGCACGTGCTCCAGCCAATCAGCTCCGGTGGGAACGCTGTTTTCCAGACAGAATCGGTCCCACACGGCCCCGAAGGGCAGCGTCCTCAATTCTTGGCGAATGGCCAAGCGTTCGCCGAAATTGCCCGCGAGCTCCCGGTCCAGGAGAAGCTCGTAGGGCTCGAGGAGCGCTTCCAATAGCGCCTTCAGTGTAGAACGCACTCCCACGATCCACGCGGTAATCCGATTGATACTCGGGTCGAAGAAGTCCAGAGCAATGTGTACCTGACCCAGGGCGTCGGCGCGTACCAGTTCGCGGGCAAGCCCCAGCGTCGACTCGTCCGGAATCACCACGTGATCGCTATCCCAGCGCACCGGCCGGGACAGGTGAAGCATGAAGCGGCCGGTGTAGGGAAGTATCGCAGAGATCTTGTCGGCAAGGCTCTCCGCCGGATGAAAGTGACCGGAGTCGAGGGTAACCATCATGCCTCGAGTGAGCGCATACGAGAGGTAAAACTCGTGGGAACCGACTACGTAGGCCTCGGTACCGGGCCCGAAAAGCTTGCCCTCGACCGAATCCAGGGTGCATCGCGGATCCAGGTTCTCTCGGAAGAGCGTATCCAGAGACTCAATGAGGAGCTCCCGGTGGCCAAGGCGATCCATGGGCTCGTCTTTGGAGCCGTCAGGAATCCAGAAGTTGTTGATGCACGGCGAGTTCTGCGCAAAGCCGATCTCCGCGGCAATGTTCCGGCAGCGTCGCCCGTGCTCGAGCCAGAATTCGCGAATACCGCGGTCCTTGCTTGCCAGCGTGTAGCCGCCGTCCGCGTTGCGGTGAGCAAAGAAGGTTGGGTTGAAGTCCAAGGGGATGTCGCGTTCACGGCCCCAGTCCATCCAGCGAGCGAAGTGCTGAATCTCGATCTCATGCCGATCCACGTTATCGGACGCGGTCTCGAGGTACATGGCGTGGAGATTGAAGCGGTGACGCCCCGGAATGAGGCTGAAGGCGCGCTCGGCGTCTGCCCGGAGCTCGTTAGCGGTCCGGGCGCGCCCCGGATAGTCTCCCGTCGGAATGATACCCGAAGCGGATGCACTCTCCGTTCCCTCGAAGCCGACGACATCATCCCCCTGCCAGCAGTTCATGGAAATCTGAACGTCCTGCAGTCGCGACAGTGCGCGCTCGGTGTTCACGCCGAAGGCACCGTATCTATCCTGAGCCTCGGCGTACGCGCGATGGATCTGACTCTCGTGCCGATTTTCGAACATACGCCATTCTACCATGAATCGAGGTCGCCACCCGATACGACCGCCGACACG